>NZ_JARUBH010000009.1:6600000-6900000 GCF_029626105.1 Solwaraspora sp. WMMD792 | reverse complement strand
GACCTGGCCGACCCGGAAGGCACTTTGGGTACCGCTGAGGAGATCACCACGCTGGCCCGGACCGGGTTCAGCGCGGACTTCCCCGAGGTGACCGCGATGCTGGAGAAGTTCCAGATGGACGACCAGCAGCTCGGTTCGCTGGAGGACCTGATGTTCAACGTGCACGAGGGTGACGAGCCGGCCGCCGTCGAGGCGTGGCTGTCGGAGAACCCGGACTACCTGTCCACCCTGGGTGTCTCCTGACGCCGGACTGACTGACCGAAACACCGCGGACCGGGGTGTCCGGGCTGGCCTGACGGCCGGTCCGGGCACCCCGGTCCCGTCTGTCGTGAGCCCTGCAGCAGCCTCCGGCAGCCCGGCAGCAGCCTTACTCGGCGGAGAAGTTCTTGCTTCTGATCCGCGTTGCGCAGTAGATTTTCCTGCATGACGCGATGATGTCTGGAATTTTTGCCACACCTTCACTGGGTGCCGTCCCGCCGAAAGGAGTTCTTCCGTGGCCACACGCTTCCGGGTCACCTACGCGACCCTGTCCGCTGACAACGAGGACCTGCACACGGCGTACGAGGACGGCGCGGACCGGGCGCGGGCCTGGCTGGGTCAGCGCCTCACCCCAGTGGTCGACGGCACCGCCCGGCCCGGGGTCGACCCGGCCGAGCTGGTCAGCCCGGGTGACGTGACGCTCAAGCTGGCCACCGTCACCGCCGCCACCGACCAGGACGTCGACGCGGCGGTCACCGCCGCCCGCAGCGCGGCCGCTGGCTGGGCCGCGACCCCGTGGCCGGACCGGGTCGCGGTGCTGCGCCGGGCGGCCGACCTGATCAGCGAGCGCTCCAACGAGTACGCCGCGCTGATGAGCATGGAGGTCGGCAAGAACCGGCTGGAGGCGCTCGGCGACGTCGAGGAATCGGCGGACCTGATCCGCTACTACTGCGACATGTACGACAAGCATCACGGTTTCGACCAGCCGATGGCGACCATCGCCGCCAACGAGTCCACCCGCAGCGTGCTCAAGCCGTACGGGGTCTGGGCCGTGATCAGCCCGTTCAACTTCCCGATGGCGTTGACCGCCGGGCCAGCCGGCGCGGCACTCGTCGCCGGCAACACCCTCGTCCTCAAGCCCAGCCTGCAGGGCACCTTCTCGGCCTGGAAGTTCTTCGAGTGCCTGGTCGATGCCGGGCTGCCGACCGGTGTCGCCCACTTCCTCCCCGGCGGCGACGACCCGGGGCGGGCGCTGGTGGCGCACCCCGGCGTCGGTGGCCTCACCTTCACCGGATCGTACGAGACCGGCATGTCGATCATCCGGGCGTTCACCGGTGCCTACCCGAGGCCGGTGATCTGCGAGATGGGCGGCAAGAACGCCGCGATCGTCTCGGCCCGGGCCGACCTGGACCGGGCCGTCTCCGGCGTCGCCCGCTCCGCGTTCGGCTTCTCCGGCCAGAAGTGTTCGGCCTGCTCCCGGGTGTACGTGGCGCGGGAGCTCCACGACGAGTTCGTCACCCGACTCGCCGAGCGGGCCGAGTCGCTGGTCGTCGGCGACCCGCTGGCCCGCGACACGTACCTCGGTCCGGTCATCGACGCCGCCGCCGTACGCCGCTACGGCGAGGCCGTCGCACACGCCGCGACCGTCGGCCGGGTGGTCACCGGCGGCCAGGTGCTCGCCGGGGTCGACGGCCGCCCCGACGGCTACTACCTGGCACCGGCCGTCGTCGCCGACGTACCGCCCGACGACGACCTTTTCCAGCGCGAGCTGTTCGTGCCATTCGTTGCGGTCAGCCCGGTCGACTCGGTCGACGAGGGCCTGGACCGGGCCAACAGCGTGCCGCTGGGCCTGACCGCCGGGTTCTTCTCCACCGACCAGGGCGAGATCGACCACTTCCTCGACCGGATCGAAGCCGGCGTCGTCTACGTCAACCGGCCGGCCGGCGCCACCACCGGCGCCTGGCCCGGAGTGCAGCCGTTCGGCGGCTGGAAGGGCTCCGGCAGCACCGGCAAGGCCGGCGGCGGCCCCTACTACCTGCAGCAGTTCCTCCGCGAGCAGTCGCAGACGGTGGTGGCCTGATGACGACGGCCCCCGACTGGTTCGACCCGGACCGCCCGCAACCGCACCTGGTCACCGAGCTGCCCGGCCCGCAGGCCCGCGAAGTGCTGGCCCGCGACCAAGCGGTGACCAGCCCGTCGCTGCCCCGCGCCTACGCGATCGCGCCCCGGCGCGGCCACGGCACCGTCGTCGAGGACGTCGACGGCAACCTGTTCCTCGACTTCAACGCCGGGATCGCGGTCACCTCCACCGGCCACTGCCACCCGAGCGTCGTCGAAGCGGTGCAGCAGCAGGCCGCGACCCTGCTGCACTACTCGGCCAGCGACTTCTACCTGCCGCTGTACGGCCAGATGTGCCAGGCGCTGGCCGAGACCGCGCCGATGGACGGGCCGGTACGGGTCTTCCTGACCAACTCCGGGGCCGAGGCCGTCGAGGGCGCGCTGAAGCTGTCCCGGTACGCCACCGGCCGGCAGTACGTGATCAGCTTCTACGGGTCGTTCCACGGCCGCACCTACGGGGCGATGACGCTGACCGGGTCGAAGTCCAAGTACCACAAGGGGTTCGGCCCGCTGCTGCCCGGCGTGCTGCACGCGCCCTACGCCCCGGCGTCGCTGGACTTCATCGAGGAGGTGCTGTTCGAGCACCAGGTGGATCCGAGCGAGGTCGCGGCGATCTTCGTCGAACCGATCCAGGGTGAGGGTGGCTTCATCGTGCCGCCGGCCGGCTGGCTCGCCCGGCTGCGGCGGATCTGCGACCGGCACGGGATCCTGCTCGTCGCCGACGAGGTGCAGTGCGGCATGGGCCGCACCGGCCGGATGTGGGCGATCGAGCACACCGGCGTCCAGCCGGACATCCTGATCAGCGCGAAGGGCATCGCCTCCGGCCTGCCACTGGGCGCGTTCCTGGCCCGGTCCGAGCTGATGGAGGCCTGGGGTCCGGGCGCGCACGGCTCCACCTACGGCGGCAGCCCGGTGCCGTGCGCCGCCGGCCTCGCCACCCTGCGGGTCATCCAGGACGAGGGCCTGCTGGACAACGCCACCACGCAGGGCGAGTTCCTGCTCGCCGGGCTGCGCGAGCTGCAGCAGGCGTACCCGCATCTGCTCGTTGACGTGCGCGGGGTCGGCCTGATGATCGGCGTCGAGTTCCCCACCGGCGAGATCGCCGGCCAGGTGCAGCAGGCGGCGTTCAGTCGCGGTCTGCTGGTGCTGGAGGCCGGCGTCAACGCGGTACGGATGTCGCCGCCGCTGGTGATCACCCGGGCCCAGGCGCAGACCGGTCTGCGGCTGTTCGGCGCGGCCGTCGCCGAGGTCGCCGCCGATCTGCAGGCCGCCGGCAACGGAAAGGTCGAAGCCGGGGAGGTCGAGGCCGGCGGGGAGGTCGAGGCCGGCGGGGCCGTCGCCGTACCGGGATGAGCCATGTCTTCGGCCGGGTGTCCGACGATGCGCCACGGATCGCCTCGGCGTGCGGCGCGCAGCTGTGGGACACCACCGGCAAGCGCTACCTCGACGCGGCCGCCGGGGCGATCGTCGTCGGCATCGGCCACGGCGTCACCGAGGTGGTCCGGGCGCAGGCCGAGCAGGCCGGCGCGGTCGCGTACGCGCACGGCTCGATGTTCCGCGCCGACGTGCTGGAGGAGTACGCCGCCGAGCTCGCGGCCGTACTGCCGATGGACGATCCGTTGGTGTTCCCGGTCTCCGGCGGCAGCGAGGCGGTGGAGACCGCGCTGAAGATGGCCCGCGCCTACCACCTGGCCCGGGGTGAGGACCGGCACCTGATCGTCGGCCGGGTCGGCTCCTACCACGGCAACTCCCGGGGCGCGTTGGACGTCTCCGGCCGGGCCGGGCTGCGTGCGCCGTACCTGCCGTGGCTGGGACAGGCGGTGCACACCTCGACCCCGTACGAGTACCGCTGCCCGTTCCCGGAGACCCATCCGGTCGGCTGCGGGGCGCGGCACGCGGCGGCGCTGGCCGAACTGTGCCGGTCCCGGCCGGTCGCGGCGTTCATCGCCGAGCCGATCGCCGGGGCCGGGCTGGGTGCCTGCGTCCCGCCGGACGACTACTGGCCGGCCGTCGCCGAGGTCTGCCGCCGGTACGGGGTGCTGCTCATCGCCGACGAGGTGATGACCGGCTTCGGCCGTACCGGCACCTGGTTCGGCGTCGACCACTGGGGGGTACGCCCGGACATCCTGGTCGCGGCGAAGGGGGCCAGTTCGGGCTACTGGCCGCTGGGGCTGGCCGTCGCCGCCGGCCCGGTGCACGACACGATCGCGCGGACCGGCTTCACCCACGGCTTCACCTACTCGCACCACCTGGTCGGCGCGGCCACCGGCCGGGCGGTGCTGCGGGTGCTGCGCGAGCGGGACCTCGTCGCGGCGGGCCGGCGGGCCGGCGAGTCGCTACGCCGGGCCCTGCGCCGGGAACTGGCCGACTCACCGTACGTCGGGGACGTCCGCGGTCGCGGCCTGCTGGTCGGCGTCGAGCTGGTCGCCGACCGGCAGACCGCGCGGCCGTACGCCCGTACCGCCCGGGTCGCCGAACGGGTCGTCGCCGCCGCCCGGCACGCCGGGCTGCTGCTCTACAGCGGAACCGGCTGCGCCGACGGCGTCGACGGTGACGTGATCCTGCTCGGCCCGCCGCTGGTCGTCTCCGCCGACGAGGTCGAGGAGATCGCCGTCGGCACGGCGGCCGCGATCCGCGCCGTCACCGAGCCGGTGGCAGCGGGACAGCCGACCGAGCCGGAGTAGCCGGCCAGCAGGACAGTCGGCCGGGCCGGGGTAGCCGGTCGCGGCGGGCCGGGCGGGGACGCGGGTCAGAAGTCGTCGTCGAAGGTGACCGAGCCGGTCACCCCGACCTGGTACGCCGACACCCGCCGCTCGAAGAAGTTGGACAGCTCCTGCACGTCCTGCAACTCCATGAACGCGAACGGGTTCTTCGACCCGTACATCGGTTCGATGCCGAGCACCGCGAGCCGCCGGTCGGCGACGTGCTGCAGATACTCCCGCATGTCGGCCAACGACATCCCGGACACGCCCTGGTCGAGCAGGTCCGCGGCGAACTGCACCTCGCACTCCACCGCCTCGGCCAGCATCTGCCTGACCTGCTGCTCCATTTCGGAGTCGAACAGGTCCGGTTCCTCGGCGCGGACCGTGTCCACCACCTCGAAGGCGAACGCCATGTGCATCGACTCGTCGCGGAACACCCAGTTGGTGCCCGAGGCGAGACCGTGCAGCAGCCCCCGGGACCGCAGGAAGTACACGTACGCGAAGGCGCCGTAGAAGAACAGCCCTTCGATGCAGGCGGCGAAGCAGATCAGGTTGAGCAGGAAGGCCCGCCGGTCGGCGCGGCTACGCAGCTCCCGCAGCTCGAAGATCGAGTCGATCCACCTGAAGCAGAACTCGGCCTTGCGGGCGATCGACGGGATGTTCTCCACCGCCGCGAACGCCGCGAACCGTTCCCGCTCGTCCGGCACGTAGGTGTCCAGCAGGTTCAGGTAGAACTGGACGTGCACCGCCTCCTCGAAGAGTTGCCGGGACAGGTAGAGCCGGCCCTCCGGGGAGTTGACGTGCTGGTAGAGGTTGAGCACCAGGTTGTTCGCGACGATGGTGTCGCCGGTGGCGAAGAACGCGACCAGCCGGGACACCAGGTGCCGCTCGGCAGGCGACAGTCTGGCCAGGTCCGGCAGGTCGGAGTGCAGGTCGACCTCTTCAACCGTCCAGGTGTTCTTGATCGCGTCCCGGAACCGGTCGAAGAACTGCGGGTAGCGCATCGGCCGCAGGGTCAGGTCCATGCCGGGGTCGAGCAGCAGCTGCCGTCGGCCCGCAGCTGCGGCGGCGGTCGCGGTGGCGGCGTCAGCGGTCGCGGCGTCGGTGTTGGTTTCGGAGACGGTGGTCACTGGCAGGCCTCACAGGTTTCGGGGTTTTCCATTGAGCAGGCAGACGCCTCGTCGGCGCTGGCCGCGACGGTCGGCCCGGCGGTCGGCGCGATGCCGACGGTGGCCTGCTGGATCCGGGTCGCCGGGCGCGACCGCAGGTAGTAGGTGGTCTTCAGCCCGGACTTCCAGGCGTAAAGGTACATCGAGGACAGCTTGCCGATGGTCGGCGCGCTGAGGAACAGGTTCAGCGACTGCGACTGGTCGACGTACGGGGCACGGGCGGCGGCCAGGTCGATCAGCGCCCGTTGCGGCAGCTCCCATGCGGTACGGAACAGCTCCCGCACGTCGGCGGGCAGATCCGTGAGGCCCTGCACCGAGCCCTCGGCCCGCTTGATCTGCTCCCGGACCGGCGCCGTCCACAGCCCGCGCGCCTTCAGCTCGCCGACCAGGTAGGTGTTGATCTGCAGGAACTCCCCGGACATGGTTTCGCGTTTGAACAGGTTGGACACCTGCGGCTCGATGCATTCGTAGCAGCCGGCGATCGAGGCGATCGTGGCGGTCGGCGCGATCGCGACCAGCAGCGAGTTCCGCAGACCGTGTGCGGCGATCGTCGACCGGAGTCGGGCCCACCGCTCGGGCTGGCCCGGCTCGGCACCCCACAGGTCCGGGTGCAGCTCGCCCCGGGCGGCCCGGGTCTCGGCGTACGCCGGATGCGGGCCAAACCGTTCGGCGAGCCCGGCGGAGGTTTCCAGCGCGGTCAGGAAGATCTCCTCCTGGACGCGAGTGGACAGCTCCCGGGCCGGCGCCGAGTCGAACGGTAGCCGCAGCGTGAAGAACGCGTCCTGCAGGCCCATCAGCCCCAGCCCGACCGGCCGCCAGCGCGGGTTCGACGCCGCCGCCTGCACCGCCGGGTAGTAGTTGATGTCGATCACCCGGTCCAGGAACACCACGGCGGTACGGACCGTGGCGCGCAGCTTGTCCCAGTCGACGCCGTCGGCGGTGACGTGCGCGCCGAGGTTGATCGACCCGAGGTTGCACACCGCGGTCTCGGTGTCGCTGTTGACCTCGAGGATCTCGGTGCACAAATTGGACAGGTGGATCGTGTTGCCCGGCTCGCCGGTCTGGTTGGACAGCCGGTTCGCGGCGTCCTTGAACGTCATCCAGCCGTTACCGGTCTGCGCCAGGGTGCGCATCATCCGCCCGTACAGGTCGCGGGCCTTGACCGTCCGGACCGCCTTCTTCTCCGCCGCGCGGTACGCCTCGTCGAACGCCTCGCCGTACAGGTCCGGCAGCTCGGGGGCGTCGGACGGGTCGATCAGCGACCAGTCGGCGTCCGCCTCGACCCGCCGCATGAACTCGTCCGGGATCCAGTTGGCCAGGTTCAGGTTGTGGGTGCGCCGGGCGTCCTCGCCGGTGTTGTCCCGCAACTCCAGGAACTCCTCGACGTCCGGATGCCACGGCTCCAGGTAGACGCAGGCGGCGCCCTTGCGGCGGCCGCCCTGGTTGACCGCCGCGACCCCGGCGTCGAGCGTCTTGAGGAACGGCACGATGCCGTTCGACCTGCCGTTGGTGCCCCGGATCAGCGCGCCCCGGCCACGGATCCGCGACCAGGAGATGCCGATCCCGCCGGAGAACTTCGACAGCTTCGCCACCTGGTGGTAACGCTCGTAGATCGAGTCGAGCTCGTCGCGCGGCGAGTCGACCAGAAAGCACGACGACATCTGGGTGTGCCGGGTGCCCGAGTTGAACAACGTCGGTGAGCTGGGCAGATAGGCCAGGCTGGAGATCAGCCGGTAGAAGTCGATCGCCTCGGCCGGCGTCTGGGACAGCCCGCACGCCACCCGCAGCAGCCAGTACTGGGGCGTCTCCACCACCAGCCGGGTCTGCGGATGCCGCAGCAGGTAACGGTCGGCCACCGTACGCAGCCCGAAGTACTCGAAGCGCAGGTCGCCGTCGACGTCGACGGCGTCGTCGAGTTTGCGGGTGTTGCGGGCGACGAAGGCGGCGGTGTCGTCGCCGATCAGCCCGAGGCCGTGGGCGTATCGGATCGACTGGCTGAAGCTGGCCACCTGCTGGCCGCGGACCTCCTTGTCCACGTAGGCGGCGAGCAGCCGGGCCGCCAGTTTCGAGTACTGCGGCTCCTCGCCGATCAGCTCCGCCGCCGTCTGGATGGACAGTTTGTCCAGCTCGGCGGTTGTCGCCCCGTCGTACAGTCCGCTGATCGTCCGGGTCGCCACCCGCAGCGGGTCGACCTCGTCCAGGTCGGCGACCCAGTGTTCGACCGCCTTGACGATCTTGTTGACGTCCACCGGTTCGGTGTCGCCGTTGCGCTTGCGTACCTGCATCGGTTCCCCTCGTCGTGCCTGTCCACCGGTCGACGGACACGCGGGGAGGACGCCACCGGTCACCCACCTGGCGGTCTGCTCCGCCGGCGTGGACCGGTCGTCGGCGTCGGCCGTCCCGCGCGGCCTTCGACCACCGCACGCGACGCGTGCGGCACGCTGGCAGGTCTTCGGACTCGTGGGCGTCGTGCTCGTACCTACTGGCCGTCGCTTCCCGGACCCGCCACGGGTCCAGTGCTCGGTGACGGCGGTCGTTCCCACTCACCGCTGCGGGGCAGTCCCGGACTCACACCGGGTTCCCTCTTACCTCGACCACCGCCGAGGGGCGGCCGAACCAGCTGCGGGGTACACCATATATGGGAGCAAGCCAGAAGACGCAACACCAGATACTGTGTTCGGCGTGTCGCGGCGTCGGGTGCACCGGGTGCAAGGAGGAGGGTCCGTCGGGTGAGAAGCGTGCTATGGGGTCTGTACGGGGCGGTGCTCGGCGCCCTGCTCGTCGGCGTCGTCGGGGTGCTCAGCATCCAGGCGACCGGGCTGCGGGCCGGTGCGGTCTTCGACCTGAACAACACCCTGGCCGGGATCACCTCGCCACAGACCCCGTACCTGCCGATGCTCGGAATCGCGGCCGTGAGCAGCCTGGCGGTATGGGCGCTGACCGTCGGGCCCCGGCGACGGCCCCGACTGTGCCGGGTGGGCCTGGTCGTCGGCTTCAGCACGTCGACCGTGGCGCTGATCGCCCTGTCGTTCGTCATCGCACCGGACATCGACGCGCAGCGCGAACTGCTGCTGGGCGTCATGCCGGGCTGGCCGGGCTGGATCCACAGAGGAGGCGGCGAGTCCGCCGTACACCTGCTGGTGGCCCTGGCGATCGGATCGCTGTGGCTCTGTCCAGACCGACAACCGGCCCAGCCCACCGCGGCCAGCGGCGGCGGTACGGGCGGACAAGGTGGCGACGCGGCGACTGGCGCCGAGCCCGTCATCGACCTCGGCCGGCGCTGATCCGGCCGGTGAGGACCCGGCCGGCGAGTAGCGCGGCGCCGGCCAGCACAGCGGCGTCGCCGAGCCGGGCGGTACGCACCGGCAGCCGGTCGATCCCGGGCAGCGCCGCCGCGTGCAGCGCGGCGCGCACGCCGGCGACGAACCGGTCGCCGAGTCCGACGACGCCGCCACCGAGGACGACCACCTCGGGATCGAGCAGGTTGGCGGCGGTTGCCAGCCCTTCGCCCAGCACCCGGGCGGCCAGGTCGGTCACCTCGACCGCGACCGGATCACCGCCGGCAGCCGCCGCCGCCGCGACCTCCTCCAGGGGCGGTGCCGCGCCGCGACCGGTCCGGGCCGCGTACTCGGCGGCGATCGCCGGGCCGGCCGCGTACGCCTCGACGTGGTCGACCGCGCCGCAACCGCAACGTCGGCCGAGGTGCCGGGCGGCCGGCAGATGCCCGACGCTGCCGGCGAACCCGTGCCGGCCCACCACCACGTCGCCGCCGACCACGATCGCGCCGCCGATGCCGGTGCCGGCGGCGACGACGAGCGCGTCCCGGGCGTCGGCGGCGGCGCCGCACCATGCCTCACCGGCGGCCATCGCGTGTACGTCGTTGCACACCACGACCGGCAGGCCGAGGGCGGCGGTGAACGCTGCCCGCACGTCGGTGCCCCGCCAGCCGGGCAGGGTGTCGGTGGCGTGGGTGACCCGACCCGCCGGGTCGACGGCGCCAGCAGTGCCGACCCCGCAGGCGACCGGGGTTCCAGCCGCGTCCCGCCCGGCCTGACGAGCCACATCGATCGCGGCGGCGAGTACCGCGGTGGCGCCCTCGGCGGCCGGCGTCGGCACCCGGCGCAGTGGGCCGACAGCGCCGTCGACGCCGACGAGCGCGGCGGCGATCTTCGTACCTCCGATGTCGACACCGATGGTGACCGGACCGCCGGTGCCGGCCATGGCTGCCGCCATCAGTGCTGCCCAGCCAGGCTGGCCGAACTGTCTGCGCCGGCGGCACCGGTCGGGCCGGTCGGGCCGGTCGGGCTGGTCGGGCTGGCCGGGCGTGGAGCGGCTGCGGCGAGGCCCCGGGTCAGCGCGACCGGGTCGGTGATCGCGGTTCCGACGACCGTCGCGTACGCGCCTGCGGCGAAGGCGGCACGCACCTGGTCGGGGGTGGCGAACCGGCCCTCGGCGACGACGCGGACCCCGGCGGCGGTGAGCGCCGCGACGAGGTCGAGGTCGGGGGCCTCCTGCCGTGGGCTGTCCGGGGTGTACCCGGACAGTGTGGTGGCCACCAGGTCCGCGCCGGCCGCCCAGGCGGCGGTGCCCTGGTCGACGGTTGCCACGTCGGCCATCACGGGCAGGCCGAGCTGCCCGTGGACGCGGGCGACCAGGGCGTCGACCGGCAGCTCGCCCCGTCCGGTGGCCTCGACGGCGACGACGTCGGCACCGGCGGCGGCGAGCGATTCGACCAGCTCCCAGCGTGGGGTGATCAGGTCGCGGTCAGCGGCCCGCTCCTTGTGCAGCGCGATCACCGGAAGATCCACTACGGACTTCACGGCCCGTACGTCGTCGGGGTGGTTGACCCGCACGGCGGCGGCACCACCGAGGGCGGCGCACGCGGCGAGCCGGGCGATGACCGACGGCACCCGCAGCGGATGCCCCTCGGGGGCCTGGCAGGAGACGACCAGGCCGCCGGCGATCGCCGCCACCGGATCCAGCCGCAGGGCCGCCGGGTCCTGCGGCGGGGCCATCGGGTCCAGCTGCGGCGCCGCCGGGTCGTGCGGCGGGGTCACCGGGTCCTGCGACGGGATCATCGGGCACCCCGGGAGGTGAGGAACTCGCCGTAGCGGTCGTAGAGGTTGCGGGCCGCCGGCCACACCGAGTTGGGGCTGAGGAAGTGGGAGAACTCGAAGGTAATGATCTTCTCCATGTACGGTTGGACCGCGTCGAGCTTGTGCGCGAGCTTGCGCCAGTCGGTCGGGGGGAACCGGATCGGCATGTCCCGGTCGAAGGTCTCGATGTTGGCCCAGGAGGCGATGCCGTGCCGGCTCGCCGCCTCGGCGGTCGCGGCGAAGTACTCGGCCGAGCGGGCCAGCTCCACGGTGCCGTCCTGGAACGCACAGTAGTCGACGAGTCCGGCGTACCGCTGGAAGATCTCCTCCCAGATCCGCACGTGCTCCTCGGGCGAGCGGGGCCGCTGCCGGGGGTCGGTGCTGGTGGCCATGTCGGCGCGGCCGTGGAAGAACGGCGACACCAGGATCGGCAGCTCGCTGATCTCGCGCAGCCGGGCCGCGAGGGTGGTGTTGATGTCGAGGATCCGCAGACTGGTGTCGGTGGTCTCGTGCGGCAGGTACCAGCCGCGCAGCGCCGGTGACCCGCCGTACCGCTGCCACATCTCGTCGATGACGGCGAGGTTGATGTCGACCTCGGTCCGCCAGTCGTAGCGGTACCAGTGGTAGTGCGAGTCGTACAGGCCGAGGAAGAAGTCGATGTTGCGTTCGGCGGCGAGGTCGAGGAAGAGCTGGACCAGGTCGACGTGGACCGGCAGCGCGGGCAGCCGGTCGGTAACCGCCCGGCTCGGGCAGGCCAGCCGCTCGCCCAGGCCGAGCCGGATGAGCACGACGGTGTCGATCCCGGCTTCGACGAAGGTGTCGAACTCGCGGGCCCATTCCCGCTCGCCCCAGTTCTGGGACGGGATGTCGACGCTGATTTCGTCGAGGAAGGTGCCGCTGATCGCCTGGTACGGCATGGACGTTCCTTTCGCGGTTGGTGCGGCTGCGGTCACTTCAGTCCCTTCGTCGCGATGCCCTCGACGAAGTACCGCTGCCCGAGCAGGAAAATGATCAAGGCGGGGAGGGTGAACATGACGCTGGCCGCCATCAACGGGCCCCAGTCGACGCCGTGCTCGGAGAAGAACGCATACAGCCCGACCGACAGCGTGTACTGGCTGCTGTCGCTGAGGTAGATGAGTGGGTTGAGGAAGTCGGTCCAGGTCCAGACGAACTGGAACACCGCCACGGTGGCCAGCGCCGGCCGGGCCAGCGGAAGCACGATCCGCCAGTAGACCCGGAACTCCGAGGCACCGTCGAGCCGCGCCGCGTCGAGCAGTTCGTCCGGAATCCCGACGAGGAACTGGCGGAGCATGAAGATGAAGAACGGGATGCCGAAGAAGCTCGGCACGATCAACGGGAAGTAGGTGCCGACCAGGCCGAGCTTGTTCCACAGCAGGTACAGCGGGACGAGGGTCACCTGCGGCGGCAGCATCATCGAGCCGAGGACGAGCGCCAGCATCAGGCCACGTCCGGGCCAGTGCAGCTTCGCCAGGGAGTACGCCACCAGCGGGCAGGACACCAGGCTGCCGACGACGCAGAGCCCGGAGACCAGCAGGGTGTTGCCGAGGTAGCGCCAGAACGGCATCGCCGACAGGGCCGCCTCGAAGTTGCCGAACTCCCACTGCTCGGGCAGCAGCCGGGGCGGCAGCGAGAACACCTCGGTGGGCGGTTTCAGGGCGGTGCCGATCATGACGATGAACGGGAACAGCATGCCGAGCGCGATCGCCCAGACGAGCGCGTGGCGGCCGGCGAACCGCGCTTTTCTATCCATAGTGAACCCATCGCCGCGAGGTGAGCATCAGGACCGCGGTGACCGCGAGCGTGACGAGGAACAGCACCCAGGCCAGCGCCGACGCGTAGCCCATCTTCAGGAACACGAACGCGTTCTGGTACACGTACATCCCGTAGGTCAGCAGCGAGTCGTCGGGGCCGCCGGCAGCCGCGTTGAGCCGGGTCTGCGCCAGCAGGTACGGCTGGGTGAACAGCTGCAGGCTGGTGATCAGCCCGACGATCAGCTGGAACAGGGTCACCGGGCTGATCGCCGGCCAGGTCACCGCCCGGAACCGCTGCCACGGCCCGGCCCCGTCGACCAGCGCCGCCTCGTAGGTCTCGCTCGGCACGTCCTTGAGCGCGGCCAGGTAGATGACGGTCGTGCCGCCGACCATCCACAGCCCGATCAGGATGATCGCCGGCTTGGTGAACGTCGGGTCCTCCAACCAGTTCGGCTGCGGCAGGTGCAGCAGGCCGAGGATCCGGTTGAAGTAGCCGTACTGGGCGTTGAGCAGCCAACGCCAGACGTACACGCTGACCACGATCGGGATGATCGTCGGCAGGTAGACGATGGCCCGGTACAGCGGCAGGCCGCGTACCCGCGAATTGAGCGCCAGGGCGAACCCCAGCGACAGCGCCAGCGCGAGCGGTACGCCGAACACGGTCAGATACAGCGTGTTGAACAGTGCCTTGGTGAACCGCTCGTCACCGACCATGGTGCGGTAGTTGTCGACGCCGACGAAGGTCGGCGGCTGGAACAGGTTGAAGTCGGTGAAGCTGTAGTACCCGGACGCGACGATCGGTCCGAGGATCAGCACCACGAAGCCGACCAGCCAGGGGCTCGCGAACGCCAGCCCCAACCGGAGCTGGCGTCGCGAGGTCGTGGACCTACGGGGCATAGGAGCTGGCCTTGTCCGCCACGTCGGCGAGTCCCTCGGCGGGCGACGTGCGTTGCTGGGCGATGTCGTCGAAGGCCTGACCGAGGTCGCTGGTGTACTCGGCGGACCACGGCGTGCTGGCCAGCGACTGGGCGTTCGGGCTGCGCAGGGCGTCGAGCCAGGTCGAGAACTGCGGCAGGGTGTCGTAGCGCGGGTCGTCGAGCAGCGAGATCCGGGCCGGCAGGTTGCCCAGCGCCAGGGTGAACCGGACCATGGCGTCCTCGGAGAGCAGGTACTTCATGAACTCCCACGCCTCCTCGGGGTGCTTGGCGTTGCGCGGGATGAACAGCGTGCTGGTGGTGACCTGGGTGGTGCCGGCGAGCTCCGGCTGCGCCGCCGGGTACGGCAGCGGCGCCACGCCCCAGTCCAGGTTGGGGGCGTACTGGTCGATGAACACCGACTGCCACTCGCCGTCGATGATGGTGGCCACCTTGTCGACGTAGAACGGGTTCTGCGCGGAGGCGTACTCGCCGAAGCCGGAGGTGAAGTCACGGACTTCCGCCACGCCGTACGTGCCGGGGATGTTCTCGGTGTAGAACTCCAGGCCGGCGACGTTGCCGGGGTCGGCCGGGGTGGGCCGGCCGGACTGGTCGTCCCAGGCGCCGCCGAACATGAAGCCGAGCGTGGTGAACGATGTGTTGATCTCGGCGTTGGCGTAGCCGAGCTGGGTGATCGTGCCGTCGGCGTCCCGCTTGGTGAGCTTGGCGATCTGCTCCGCCCACTCCTCGGTGGTCTCCGGCGGACCGTCGATGCCAGCCTCGGCGTAGAGCTTCTTGTTGTACATCAGCATCTGCGCGTGCAGGGCGATCGGCATCGAGTAGGTCTGGCCCTCGTACATCATCTGGGACATCGCCGCCGGCACGAAGTCGTCGGTGTCGAGCCCGTCGGCCTCGATGAAGTCGTCCAGCGGGGCCAGGATGCCCTTGCTGGCCCAGGCCCCGACGCCGTTGCCGAAGTGGTCGGAGATGTCGAAGCTGCCCTGCGCGCCGGACATCGACGTCAGCTGCTTCTGGAAGTCCGGGTTGGAGACCCCTCGGACCTCGATCTCGTCCTGGCTGGCGTTGAAGTCGGCGATGACTTCCTCGAGCGCCTCGGCCTCCGCACCGGCCCACAGGTAGGAGAAGACCACCTCGACCTTGTCGTCGTCGCCGCCGTCCGAGCCGCCACAGGCACCGAGCGCTGTGGCGAGTACGCCGGCCACCGCCGCGGCGGTGGCCCGCCGGAAAGATTCGCGTCTCACGTGCACCTCCAAAGATCATCTCTGGTCTAGTCCAATTGTCAGTGCGGGTAGCGTAGACCGGCAGGCAGCGTCGCGCTAGTATCATTTTGGTTTAGACCAGCCGCCCCCTGGAGCTGACACCTCGGATGACCGCGACCAAGCACGAGCTGCTCCGCAGCCACCTGCAGAACCTCATCGAACGCGAGCTCGCCCCGGACGAACGGTTGCCCACCGAGCGCGAACTGGCCCAGGAGTTCGGCGTCAGCCGGATGACCGTGCGTCAGGCCCTCGAACGCCTGGAAAACGAGCGGCGCGTCTACCGGGTACGCGGCGCCGGCACCTTCGTGGCCCGACCGGCCATCACGAAGAGCATCGAACTCACGTCATTCAGCGACGACATGCGTCGCCGCGGCCTGACCCCAGGTTCGCACCTACGCACCGCCGAGTCGATACCGGCCGGCGCGAACGTCGGCTTCGCGCTGGGCCTGAGCCCGGCGGACGAGGTGGTGCACCTGGAACGGGTCCGCACCGCCGACGGCGTCCCGATGTGCATCGAGCACACCTACCTCTCGGCCGCGCTCGTCCCAAAGCTGCTCGACCGGCCGTTCGACAACTCGCTCTACGACCTGCTCCGGGACCACTACCACATCCGGCTCGTCCGGGCGGAGCAGTCCATCCGGGCCACGGTCCTGGACGAGGCGACAGCCACCCTGCTGCAGGTGCCGGCCTTCAGCCCGGCCCTGCTGGTCGAGCGGACCGCCTACGACCAGCGGGACCGCCCGGTGGAACGGGCCATGTCGACGTACCGGGGCGACCGCTACGCCTTCGAGATCGAGGTGGTCCGCCCGACCACGGACGGCACCGGCTGACCGCCCGGCTCCCGCGTCGGACGTCCGTCCGCCATACACCGGAGTCGAAGCTGGTCCCGGTGGGCACCGCGAAGGTGTCCACCGGGACCAGCTGGATCAGTACACGCGGCCGGATCAGTACACGTAGGGCCAGGCAGCCGCGTCGTAGCCGATGCGGTTGATGCCGAGCAGCGCCGCGCCGTTGTTGGCGTAGTAGTGGTAGAAGAGGTAGTCACCGTCGCTGTCAGCGAGGACCGCCTGGTGACCAGGGCCGTTGATGCCGCCGTGCGAGGCGAGAATCTGGGTGCCCCCACCCGAGAGCATGTCCCGGCCGGCGCGGTCGACAAACGGACCGGTCGGGCTGGCCGACCGGCCGACCATGATCCGGTACGTGCTGTTGGCCCCTTGGCAGCAACGGTCGAACGAGACGTACAGGTAGTACCAGGCACCTCGCTTGACCATCACGGGTGCTTCGATGCCTGGGCCGTAGTTGGCGAGACTGTGCATCGCCGTGCCGAGCCGCCGTCCGGTGGCCGGGTCGATCTGGATCATCTTGATGCCCGACCAGAACGAGCCGAAGCTCAACCACCACCGGCCCTGGTCGTCCACGATGAGGTTCGGATCGATCGCATTGAAGTTGTCCGAGGTGCGCGACTCGACGACGAGGCCTTCGTTGGTCCAGCTCCCGGACGCGCCGGTGGTGCTGGTCGCCAGGAAGATCGCCGATCGGTTGGAGCCGAAGGTCGACGCCGAGTAGTACAGGTAGTAGCGGCCGTTGCGGTAGGACAGGTCGGGGGCCCACAGATTACGTGCACCGCCGGTGTACGTGGTGGTCCACGGGGCCCCGGCGGGGAAGACCATGCCGGCGTTTCGGAAGGTGACCCGGTCCGTGGAGGTCTTCAGCGCGATGTTGTCACCGGTGTGTGCGACGAGGTACGTGCCGTCGGGTCGGTTGACCACCGTGGGATCGTGGACGCCGACGTCTCCGGAGACCCTGCCCGGCTGAGGGTAGGCCGGTGGTGGTGTCCCCGTCGGCGGAGTTGGCACGGTGGTCCCACCGGGCGTGGTGGGCGTCGTACCGCCCAGCCGGATCAGCTGCCACTGCTGGTTGGTGCCGTCCAGATCCGCATACCCGGCCAGCCGGCCACCATCCGCCGTCGACCACTCCCACACATCAATGACCTTGCTCGACTGCCGGTTCACGAACCGCACGAAACCACCAGCCGAATCCACCAACCGAAACTGCTGCGTAGCCGACCCCCGATCAGTGGACTGCACCAACTGCGTCCCATCCGCCGCACTCGGCAACTCCAGCACCTTCCCACTGTGCCGCGACCGCACCTTGTAGAACCCACCACCAGCATCCACGAACTGCCACTGCTGCACCGCAAGATCATTACGCGCCCACTGATTCACCGGCGCGTTCTCCGCCGTCGACCAGTCATACACATCCATCGCCTTACCACTGTGCCGATTCACAAACACATACGACGCCGACGTGTCCACCGGTGCCGCCGACGCCGACGGCAACCCGAACACCACCCCCGTACCCGCCAACACCAACACCGCCGCACCCGCGACGACCCCCACCCGCACACCACGCCACCGCGAACCCACCCGCGGCACCCGATCCAACCTCGTCATCGAAACCTCCTTCATCGAGTCGGTACGGCCTCGAATTTGGTGGTCAACTGAAAACGCAGGTGACCGAAACCGCACCAAGAGTGAAACTGTGGTTTTGCCGGATCGCGCTCACCAACTCGACGAACAGCTGGTCGGAACACGATCACGATGCGACGGCACCCGGGGCGGACAACGCCGCTGTCTCCACGGGACGAGCCGGGTCGACGTCGCGTACCGCGCCACCGACCCGGGCGTTCCGCTCAGTACCCGATCTGGAACGTGGCGTCCGCACGGTCGGCCGCACTCGACGAGTTGGTGAGCGGGTCGATACGTAGGACATAGCTGGCGTGGCGAATGTAGTAGTCAGAGAAGTTGTGCGAGCGGAACGAGCTCCATCCGGAGTCCGCGAGCCCGGCCGTCCGGTAGAAGGTGGCATCGCCGGCGAATACGGCGGAACCGTCGTTGGCAGCCAGGCCCAGGACGTAGTTGCTGTGCCGCAGGTACTGACCGGGGTAGTTGACCGACTCGAACGACACTCCCGAGGAGTTCGCCAGGCCGGGCCGCAGGCGCCACTGGGCGTCGGCGTAAGGGTCGAACGGATACGGGTCGATCCGTACCGCGTAATTGGCGTGCCGGATCAGGTGGTCCGGGAAGTTGTACGACTTGATCCGGTTCCAGGCAGGTGCCCCCCACCGCGACAGCATCGCCGCCTGCTCAGCGGTGGTGATCGGCGCGATGGTGGGATGCTTGGCATTGAGCGGTTGGGTGTAGCGTTCCTTGCCAAGTGGCGTCCAGCTGTTGCTGTTGATGTCGCCGCTACGCCACACGTACAGTTCACCGTTGTTCGGGGAGAACGAATCACCCCAGAGAAACCATTCGTCACGGTCGTTGGCCTTGACCACGATGGGCGCCTCGATACCACCGTTGACGACGCCACTGGTGTACGTACCCCGGTCGAAGCTACGCGGGGCGAGGCTGCCGGACCGGGCGCCGTATAGCCGGCCGTCGGTGAAGCTCTTGTAGTACAGGTAGTTCATGCCGCTGCCGACGTGCATGGTGGCGTCCAACACGTCGAAACCCGGGTCGAAGTACAGCTGGTGAGCGCTCACGGTACGGAAGTCCGTGGTGTAGTTGACGTAGAAGGCGTCCCGGCTGCCGCTCCTGGCGGAGTACAGGATCCCGTACTGGCCCCTTGATGAGTCCCAGAACGCCTCCGGTGCCCAGGTATGGGTCGGCATCGTATGCATCCGCACCCGGCGGTAGCCGGTGAAGCTCAGCAGGTCAGAAGAGTCCCAGATGTGGATGTACTGGTTCTGCTGGGTGAAGTCCTTTCCGTTGAGGTCGGTGGCGAGCACCACGAAGGTGTCGTCCTGCTTGCGCATGATGAACGGGTCGCGCAGACCGCCCGTGCCGGCGGTGGGTGTGACGACCGGGTTGTTCTGGTTTAGCGGGGTCCAGTGCAGACCGTCGGTGCTGACGGCCAGATGAAGACCGTAGTTGTCGGCCAGCGACGAGGGCGACTCGGTGAAGTAGCCCATGACGTAGCCGCCGTAGGGCGGAACGGCCAAGGCCGGTGTCGCACCACGGAGCAGGATGTCGGTGCCAGCGACCACCGCGGCGGACGCTCCGGTAGCCAGCAGGGTGCGTCGAGAAACCATCGAACTACTCATCTCCGGCCCGGCGAGGCGGACCTGGTACGGGGATCTGAGTGGGCGTACCGCCTGGGACACGGGGGCGGTTCATTCGCCTGAGGGAGCGGTAAGAGTGACCCCGAGCTGGACAGGCGTGCCGAAATTGGGGGTACCATCCGCGTTCCAGGTGAACTTCTGAGCTCGGGTGGACCGGTTCATGTCGCAGCCGCCGCCAGCCGAGTCGTTGGCGTGGTAGACGATCCAGTCCTCGGTGCCGTCGGGCGACTTGAAGAACCCGTTGTGCCCGGGAGCGTAGACGCCGTTGGCGTTGTCGCGCTGGAACACCGGGTTCGGTGCCTTTGTCCAGTGCCCCGGGTTGAGTGGGTCACTGCCGGTGAAGGTGAGCAGGCCGAGCTTGTAGTCCGGACCCCAGCAGGCACTCGCCGAGTAGACGATCATTGTGCGCCCGTCGTGGTACAGCGGCTCCGGCCCTTCGTTGACCGGATGGGTCTGGCGCTCCCAGGACAGGGTGGGGGAGCTCAGTCGGACCCGTGGGCCACTCAGCGTCCAGGGGTTGCTCATCGGCGTGATGAACAGGCTCTGCCCGTAGCTGCCGCCGGCATTGTACGTACCCATCAGGTAGAGCCGGTTGTTGACCGTCAGGATGCTCGCGTCGAGCTGCCAGTCGCTGCCCAGATCGGCCTTGAACGTGTACGGTCCCATCGGGTCGGTCCCGGCGCTCTCGAGTACGTGCAGCCGTTGCGTCGGGTTGAAGTCGGCCACGTTCTGCCCGGCCGTGTAGTAGAAGTACCACCGTGGTCCATTAGGTCCGTTGATCAGGTGGAACTCCGGTGCCCACATGTTGCAGCAGCCGTTGGGCCGGCCGGCCAGGTTGAAGATCACCTGATCCGGGGCCGTCGCCAGCCCAGCGAGGGTGGTGGACCGGCGCATGGTGATCGTCGAGTTCCACGTCGTCGTGGCCAGGTAGTACACGCCGTTGTGCACCTGGAGCCACGGGTCGGGCCCGTTGCGCTTGATCGGGTTGGTGAACGTCCGGGCGGTCCCGCCGCCCAGCCGGATCAGCTGCCACTGCTGGTTGGCGCCGTCCAGATCCGCATACCCGGCCAGCCGGCCACCATCCGCCGTCGACCACTCCCACACATCAATGACCTTGCTCGACTGCCGGTTCACGAACCGCACGAAACCACCAGCCGAATCCACCAACCGAAACTGCTGCGTAGCCGACCCCCGATCAGTGGACTGCACCAACTGCGTCCCATCCGCCGCACTCGGCAACTCCAGCACCTTCCCACTGTGCCGCGACCGCACCTTGTAGAACCCACCACCAGCATCCACGAACTGCCACTGCTGCACCGCAAGATCATTACGCGCCCACTGATTCACCGGCGCGTTCTCCGCCGTCGACCAGTCATACACATCCATCGCCTTACCACTGTGCCGATTCACAAACACATACGACGCCGACGTGTCCACCGTCGCCGCCGACGCCGACGGCAACCCGAACACCACCCCCGTACCCGCCAACACCAACACCGCCGCACCCGCGACGACCCCCACCCGCACACCACGCCACCGCGAACCCACCCGCGGCACCCGATCCAACCTCGTCATCGAAACCTCCTTCATCGAGTTCGACACGGCCTACTACACCAACATTATATTGTTGTTGGTCGATATCTAGGGTGACAGTTCACCACCCGGGAGGGAGTGACCGTCTCCGCCGAATCGACCGCCCGCGCAGACGGCGCGCGCACGCCTACGGATCGCAACAGGATCATTACGCTCGCGTTACTTCAATTGTTCGCGTTAACATCGACCCCTGTCAAGCGCCTAACGCTTTGACTTCGGTCGATTTTTTCAGGTAGTGCGACCGCCATGGAACGCACCGATACCAGTCACATGGATACCGCCGCCGACAGTCCGAGACAGGGGTCAAGCGCAGCGGCAGGCGACGTCCGGCACCGAGCTGCCGGACACCGCCGCGCTGTATCGTCGGCCCAGTCGCCGATGGTGGGAATCAGCCGTCGCTCAGCCCGTCGGTGGACCGGATCGACGAGCACTGCACGGCTGTCCACGACACCGGCGGCAGCACGATCCGGACACCGCCAGGATGCGTCGAGACCTGCCGGTTGGTGCGCAGCCCCACCCGGTCCGGGCGTCCCGCGGTGTTGGTGGCCCGGATGTCGTCGTCGTGCAGAGTCGACGCTTCCACACTCCAGGCTCCCGCGCCGAACCGACTCAGGTCGATGGTGAGTTCCACCGACCGGGCCTGGTCACGGTTGACGACAAACGCCGCCACGACGTCCGTCGCCGCGTCATAGGTGGCGACCGCGTCGACCACCGGGGCAGCGCCGTAACGGTCAGTCTGGTACGCGGGGCCGTCCACCACCGTACGCAGGACGTCGCCGCGGGCCAGTGCGGCCGTTCGGGCGAACGGATGGAAGATGGTCTGCCGCCAGGCGGGCCCGCCGGGTTCGGTGCGGATCGGGGCGATCACGTTGACCAGTTGAGCCTGGCACGCGGCAGTCACCCGGTCGCTGTGCCGCAGCAGGGAGATGAGCAGGTTGCCGACCACCACGGCGTCGGCGACGTTGTACTCGTCCTCGATGACCCGCGGGGCGACCCGCCAGTCGTCGACCGGCGGCTGGTTCTGGAAGCGGGAGAGATACCAGACGTTCCACTCGTCGAACGACAGTTGGATCTTCTTCTTGCTACGCAGCCGGGCGCCGATGCTGTCGGCGGTGGCGACGACGCTGTTGACGAAGTGGTCCATGTCGGTGGCGCAGGCGAGAAAGGACCCGACGTCACCGTCGTGTTCCTCGTAGTAGGCGTGGCACGAGACGTAGTCCACCAAATCATAGGTGTGCTCCAGGACAGTGGCTTCCCACGAGCCGAACGTCGGCATCGTGGAACCGGAGCTTCCGCAGACAATCAGTTCCAGGTCCGGTTCCGCCGCGCGCAGCGCCCGAGCGGTGGCGGCAGCGAGCTGCCCGTACGCCTCGGCGCTTTTGTGACCAAGCTGCCACGGACCGTCGAGTTCGTTGCCCAGGCACCACATCCGGATGCCGTACGGCTTGTCCGCGCCGTTGGCCCGTCGCAGTTCGGCCAGGTGGGTGCCGCCGGAGTGGTTGACGTACTCGTGTACGTCGAGAGCCTCCTGCACTCCCCTGGTGCCCAGGTTCACCGCGTACATGATCTCGACGTCCGCCTTGTCGGCCCACCGGACGAACTCGTCGATGCCGATCTCGTTCGTCTCGATGCTGCGCCAGGCGAGATCGCGTCGACGGGGGCGCTGGTCCCTCGGCCCGACCCCGTCCTCCCACCGGTACCCCGAGACGAAGTTGCCACCCGGGTAGCGGACCACCGTGACACCGAGTTCGCGGGTCAGGGCCAAGACGTCGGTCCGGAACCCGTCCGCGTCGGCGGACGGGTGACCGGGCTCGTAGATTCCGGTGTAGACACACCGCCCCATGTGCTCGACGAACGTACCGAAGGTGCGGCGGTTGACCGGGGCCACGACGGCGGCCGGATCCAGGGCGAGGCGAGCGAGGTGCATGGATGTCCTTGTCGGAACGGTGGTCGCGGCGTCACCGGCGCCCACGGTTGGCAGGTGTACGTCATCGGAGGGAGCCGATGGTCAGCCCGCCTCGCCAGTAGCGCTGCAGCAGCAGAAACGCGGCGATGAGCGGAACGATCGCGACCAACGAGCCGATGACGATGACGTTGAACAGAGCTGGTCCACCGTTGCCGATGGTCGCCGACAGGTACCAGGACCGCAGGCCGACGGTCAGCGGGTAGAGGTTCTGATCACTGAGCATCACCAGCGGCAGGAAGAAGTTGTTCCAGCTCGCCACCATGGTAAACAGCAGGACGGTGACCAACGCCGGTCGCATGGCGGGCAGCGCGACGCTCCGGAACACCCGGAACTCCCCCGCGCCGTCGATGCGGGCGGCCTCGAGCATCTCGTCGGGCACCGAGTCATGAGCGTAGACGCGCAACAGGTACACCCCAAACGGGTTGAGCAACGAGGGCAGGATCACCGCCCACACCGAGTCGACCAGCCCGACCTCGGCCATCAGCAGGTACGTCGGCAGGACCAGGGCCGTGGCCGGCACCATGATGAGGCCGAGCAGCAGCGCGAACAGCGCGTTGCGACCCGGAAAGCGCAGCTTGGCGAAGGCGTAGCCGGCCAGGGCGGCGATCGCGGTAGCCCCGACGCCGCTGGTCGCGGCGTACAACGCCGAGTTGCCCATCCAGCGTAGGTAGAGTCCGTCGTCCTGAGTGAACAGCAGTCGGAGATTGTCGACCAGATGCAGATCGGCGAACCAGAGCGGTTCCGAGCCGAACAACCCGTCGTTGTCCTTGGTCGCCGCGACGAGCAGCCACCAGAACGGCAACAGGAAGTACGCCACGAACAGCGCCATCACCAGGTGCGTGCCGACCGTACCGCGGCTGCGCCGCACCGTCGGCGAGGAGGTCGTCGCGACGGGGGCGCTCATCGCAGCGAACTCCTCTTGCGCGTGGCGAACAGGAAGATGTACGAACCGACGAAGACCACCACGCCGAGCAGGAAGGAAATCGCCGCCGAGTAGTTGTACTGCTGGTACGAGAACGCCTGATTGTAGGCGTAGACGTTGGGTGTGTAACTGTTGGTGATCGCGCCGGGGTTGAGTGGCTGCAGGATGAGCGGCTCGGTGAAGAACTGGAGGGTGCCGACGATCGTGAACACGGTGCACAGCACCAGGGCCGCGGAGATCATCGGTGCCTTGATCCGCAGCGCGACCTGCACCGCCCCCGCACCGTCGATCCTCGCGGACTCGTAGATCTCCCGCGGCACGCCCTGCAGCGCGGCATACAGCACGATCATGTTGTAGCCTGCCCACTGCCAGACGACGAGGTTCCCCAGCGAGGCCAGAACGGTGTCGCCCGCGACGAAGTCGATCCCGGTGAATCTAAACGGTCCGGTGTTCTGGCTGTAGAGAAAGCCCCACATCAGCGTGCCGATGACCACCGGTACGGCGTACGGGACGAACGCCGCCAGCCGCAGCATCCGGGCGAAGCGCGAACTGACGCCATCGACCAACAGAGCCAGGACAAGGGCGAGACCGATCATCACCGGCGTCTGCACGAGCCCGAAGACGAGCACCCGCAAGACCCCCGAGCGGAACTCCGGATCAGCGAAGGCCTGGCGGTAGTTGTCGAACGCGGCGAACACCTCGCCCTGCACCAGCGTCGAGCGGTACAGACTGAGCTTGAACGCGTACACCATCGGTAGCAGCAGGAACACGAGGAGCAGGGTCGCGAACGGTGCGACGAACAACCATCCGACAGCCGCCTGCCGGTCGAACCGGCGTCGGACGGCCGTCCGACGCCGGCCACCACCGGGCACGGTGGGGCCCGTGGGCCCCGTGGCCACCGGGTCGGTGGCCACGGGGAGGGGTCGGATCCGGGTCATCGGGAGACCTGGAATCCTTGATTCGACGCGTACGTGACAAGGTTCTGTTGAACCGTGTCAAGCGCGCCCGGCCAGGAGGTGTCCTCTTCCACCGCCTGTCCTACCGCAGTGGTCAACTGGCTGAAGCTGTAGCTGTTGAACGGACTCCACTGAAATTCTTCGATCCCGTTGTACGCCGGCACAAAGACCTCGTTGACCTTCTGCCCGCCGAAGAACTCGTACTCCTTGGTAAGAAAATAGTCCCACTCCAAGATCGGTGTTGCGGTCGGGAAGAGGAACGCCTCGTCGATCCCGATCTTCCAGGCATCCTTGTCGCTCCCGAAGATCTCCATGGCGACCCGGGTGGCTTCCTCGGGGTGCTCCGTCTGATCGGTCACGGCGAACGACGAGCCGCCCCAGTCCCCTTGGGCGTCGTCCCCGGCGGTCCACTGAGGCAACGGTGCCGCGCGCCACGCGCCGGCCGTCGTCTTCGCCACACTCGCCAGATAGCCCGGACCCCACCCCGCCGCCAGGTAGGTCGCGTACTTCCCGCTGGCCAACCCGTTGTAGAAGTCCGTCGTTCCGTACGCGGTGGTGTCGGCCAGGCCAGCGTCGACCATGTCCTCCCAATACGACATGACGTTCTTCGCAGGCTCACTGTTAACGTTAACATCGATATGCTGCGGGTCAGCCACGTCGTATCCGAACGGCCGGGCGCCGGCCTGCCACATCAGTCCGGTCATAAAACCACCGTCGTTCGCCCCGAAGTCCGTCATGTACTTCTCGGGAGCGGCGGCTTTCAGTTTCTCGGCCTGCTCCCTGAACTCGGTCCAGGTCGTCGGCACGGTCAGCCCGTACTGCTCGAAGATGTCCTGCCGGTACAGCATCGCCATCGGCCCAGCGTCGACGGGAATCGCGTGGACGGCCGCACCGTTGCTGACCTGCTTCCACGCCCAGTCGACGTAGTTGCCCTTGAGATCGTTGGCCCCGTACGCGCTCATGTCGACCAGGTGCCCGGTGAGCTGGAAGGTCGGCAGCTCCTGGAACTCGAGCATCACCACGTCGGGCGCACCCTTGCCAGCCTTCAACGCGGTCTGCAACTTGGTGTACTGGTCCTGGCCGGTGCCTGCGTTGGTCCACTCGATCTTGATATCCGTGTGCGTCCGGTTGAACAGGTCGACCACACCCTGGAACGCCGGATACCACGCCCACACCGTAATCGTGACCGGGCCGTCCTGCTCTTCGCCGCCGTCCGAACCGCACCCCGCCAGCGACAGGGCGGTGACGACCGCCACCGTCACGGCGAGGTGCCGACGTCCTAGACTGGAACTCCTGGCACTCACTGAACTCCTCCGTCGGAGATCGACTGCTTTCGCAGCCGATGCGTGTATGTGCCACCGGGCCGGTCGCGGTGCTGGCACACCGTGACCGGCCACTCAGAGCACGACGTGTCCCGCGTGGCACACGCCGCGACCGGCGCCCGTGGCACATCCAGTATCGTCTTTGCAGCGCTGCAAGACAGCATGCCCGGACCATCGATGGACGGCAAGGGGTAACCTGTTGGAAACCTGCGACGGCCTTCGGGATCGAAAGGAAGGCCGACATGCGGCGGGACGTCACCCTACGTGAGGTCGCTCAACTAGCCGGTGTCTCGAGCCGGACGGTCTCCAACGTCGTCAACGGCTACGCCAACGTCACCGAGCGCACTCGAGCGCGCGTCATGCAAGCCGTCGAGCAGCTCAATTACCGACCCAACGTCCTGGCCCGCAACCTCGCCCAGGGCCGATCCGGACAGATCGCCCTCGTCGTGCCGTACCTCGACACACCGTACTTTTCGGAGCTGCTACAGGGCGTCATCCGGGCCGCTCGCGTGCAGGGATACAACGTACTCATCGACCAGACCGACGGCGACCCCGATCACGAGCGGATGCTCATCAGCCACGGCCGCAGCCGGCTGCTCTTCGACGGCGTCATCTTCAGCCCGCTCGGTCTCGACCAGCAGGCGCTGGCCGACCACGATCCCAGTCTCCCGCTGGTGATCCTTGGCGAACGGACCAGTCAGGGCACGTTCGACCACGTCGGCATCGACGACGTCGAGGCGTCCCGGCAGGCCACCGAACATCTGCTCGACCTCGGCCGGAGGCGCCTCGCCGCGATCGGGGACCAGCCCTACCCCACGGGTGAGGCCGCACAGCTGCGGACCCGCGGGTTCCGCGCAGCGCACGAGCGGCGCGGCGTGACCGTACGTGAGGAGCTCATCATCGCGACTCCACGGTTCAACAGGGCCGACGGGGCCGGCGCGATGCGACATCTGCTCGACCTGCCGCAGCCGCCCGACGCCGTGTTCTGCTACAGCGATCTCGTCGCACTGGGCGCCATGCACGTGCTCACCTCGCGCGGATTGCGGGTGCCCGAGGACATCGCGGTGATCGGCTACGACGACATTGAGGACGGTGCCTACTCGAATCCGCCGGTGAGCACGATCTCCCCCGACAAGGAGTGGATCGCGACAACCGCCGTCGAGCGGCTGCTGCTGCGGATCGCCAGCCGCACACCGCTGCCCGGTGTGGAGCTGCGCGCACCGCACCGACTCGTCGTACGCGCGAGCACGGTCGGGCCGACACGACCGTCAGGCGAGACGCCGACCGCGACCAACCGATAGCCTGCCCGCGATCACGCACCCGTAACGGGGCCGACGATCATCGGCACCACCGCGACAGCGGACGTGGTGCGCTCGGGAACCGACTCCTACCCCTGCTACGGGCCGACCCCCTGCACGTCATGCGCGATCAGCAGCGAACCACAGGCGCGGCGTACCGACACACCAACTCAGATGGGCCGAAAACGAGCTTGCCAGCACATACTCGATGTGTTGGGGTGTCTCACCCAGGTCGCGAGGTGAGATCGAGACGCCCAGGCCAGCGGCATCGACAAGTATCGCTTGAAAATGCCGCTGACCTGCGATTACGGGTGGAGCCGAGGGGACTCGAACCCCTGACCCCCACACTGCCAGTGTGGTGCGCTACCAGCTGCGCCACGGCCCCCGGTCGGCCCGGATCTCCCGGGCACCCGGCAATACTACACACGCCGCCCCGCGCGGTCATCTCGCGGGGTCGGGCTCACGACGTACGGATTCACCGACGTACGGGGCGGCCCGGCGACCCGCGCGGTCAGTTCATCGAGACGTCGGCCGGGAAGTGGGCCACCGCGGCCATCATGCCGCGCTGGCGGCGCAGCACCATCGGCCACAGATCGTCCGGGCGGGCCATGAACGGATCGTCCGGCAGGCCCTCCAGCACGAACCAGGAGCCGGCGTTGATCTCCTCCTCCAGCTGCCCGGCCGACCAGCCCGAGTAGCCGGCGAAGACCCGGATCCCGGAGATCGACTCGGCGAGCGGCCCCGGGTCGGTCGACAGGTCGACGGTGCCGAGCGGGCCGGCGATGCGGTGGAAACCCTTCACCCGGCCGGTCTGGGTACGGGTACGGGCCAGACAGATAGCCGACTCGGGCTGCACCGGGCCGCCCTCGAACAGCACCGACGGCTCCCGGGCGAGACTGCTCCAGCCACCCAGCACCTCGGCGACCGGCACCTCGGTGGCCCGGTTCAGCACCACCCCGAGCGCTCCCCCGGCCTCGTGGGCGACCAGCAGCACGACCGTACGGTCGAAGTTGGGATCCTTGAGCGTGGGCGTCGCGACCAGCAGTTGGCCGGTCATCGACGCCATCGACCGTCCCCCGATCCGCTGACCTTCACCGTGCACCTCGACCTCCCGTACCTGCCCGCGTGGCGCAGTCACGACCCCCACGGTCCGCGCGGACGGCGCGGCGCCGATCCGCCACGGGTGCAGTGAAAGCCATGCCTGGCACCATAGCTTGCTCGACAGCGCCCGGTTAAGGTCTAACCGCGCGGGCGTGGCACGGGCGTTTCCGGCCACCCTGCCCGAAACCGGGAGGGACCTGATGCAGGCGCAGGCAGAGCTGGCGGTGATCGGCGGATCCGGGCTGTACGCGTTGCTGGACAACGCGACGGAGCACCGGGTGCCGACCCCGTACGGTGAACCGTCCGATCCGATCACCGTCGCCGACGTCGGCGGGCGGCGGGTCGCGTTCCTGCCCCGCCACGGCCGTGACCACCGGCATCCGCCGCACCGCATCCCGTACCGGGCCAACATGTGGGCGTTGCGCTCGCTCGGCGTACGCCAGGTGCTGGCGCCGTGCGCGGTCGGCGGGCTGCGCCCGGAGCTCGGCCCGGGCACCTTCGTCGTGCCCGACCAGCTGATCGACCGGACCAGCGGACGGGTGCAGACCTTCTACGACCAGGGTGCGGTGCACGTCAGCTTCGCCGACCCGTACTGCCCGACCGGGCGGTCGGTGCTGCTGCGGGTCGGCGCCGAGCAGGGCCTGCAGCCACGCGACGGCGGCGCGGTGGTGGTGGTCGAGGGGCCGCGGTTCTCCACCCGGGCGGAGTCCAGGTGGTTCACCGCGATCGGCGGCGCGGTGGTCAACATGACCGGCCACCCGGAGGCGGTCCTCGCCCGGGAGCTGGCGCTGTGCTACACGTCGATCGCCCTGGTGACCGATCTGGACGCGGGTGTCGAGGGTGGGCACGCGGTCACCCAGGAAGAGGTGTTCCGGGTGTTCGGCGAGAACACCGCCCGGCTGCGCGGGCTGCTGCTGGCCGCGCTGGCGACCTGGCCGATGGATCGGGACTGCCCGTGCCCGCGGTCACTCGACGGCATCACCCTGCCCGTCGAGCTGCCCTGACGCTGCCAGCACCACCACGGCGGCGCTGATCCCGGCGACGTCGAGGCACATCCGGATCCGGTTGCCGGTCGCCGCGTCACCGGCCAGGATCACCGCCTCCCCGGTGGGGAGGTTCCAGGCTCCGGCCGGTGGGCGTTGCCCGGGCAGGCCCCGGTCGAGCAGTTGGGACATGGTCACGGCAATGTCGTCCGGTTCCTGGCCTGGGCCGTACGGCTGCGGCATGGCTCAGCCGACCGCGACGACGTGCAGCGGGCGACCGGTGAGCGCGTCGAGCACCGTACGGTCGCCGAGCGCCTCGTCGAGGGTCACGGTGACCGGGTGGAACAGCAGTTGGTCGGTGCACTCCTGCGCCGTGCGGGTCACGCCGCCGGCGACCACCACAGAGTCGGCGTACTCCTGCACGAACGGGGTGATGTCGCTGTCGCAGGCGCCGACGCCGAGCCGGTACGCCAGGTCGGTCCCGTCGACGTCGGTGAGATTCTGCGCGGTGACGAACGTGGTCATCCCGGTCGGCTCCGGCACCTGCGGTTCGGGCGCCGGTACGGCGACCGATTCGTCGACGGCGACCCGGGCGACCGGACCGTCGAGTTCGGCGACGTCGAACAGCCAGGCGGGCACCTGTGCCGTGCCCCGGCTGGTCAGCAGGTCGACGGTGCCGAGCGTGGCGGCCGTGACGGTCAACGCCTGGCAGCCGAGCTCACCGGAGTCAGTGACGCTGTCGTCCGGGCCGGGGGTGGCGCTGCCGGCCAGGTCGGTGGCGCTGCCGGTCGGGTCGGGGCCGGGCCGGCCCGCCTCGCACTGCGGCGGATCGCCCTGGCGTAGCTCGGCGTACGCGTCGGCGGCGCTGACCAGCGGCACGCTCAGCGTCCCGTCGGGGAAATCGACGGTGCCGTCGGCGGGTGTCTCGGTCGGCACGGTCAGCTCGGCCCGGTACCACCCGGCGTGGAACGCCTGCTCGGTCTCCGGGGTGAACCCGGGCTCGGCGGGGAGGACGGTGCGGCTCTGCAGGGGTGCGTAGCCGGCCAGCCACTCCTGCCGCCCGCTGGCGGTGCGCCACGCCTCGGAGACCTCGTCGGCGCGCTGCTGGAAGGTCTCCCAGCGTTCGTCGGCGGACCCGCCCGGCCCACCGGGTCCGGTCCCGTCGGTCGGCGCGCAACCTGCGATCAGGATCAGTGGTATGCCCAACAGGGCGGTGAAACGGCGCATGTCGGGTCAGACGCACCAGGTTGGCAGCGGGTTCCCGGACCAACTAGGCGATTGACTACATATAGTGAAGCCGGCCGTACAACGCAGCCGGCCCACCGCCTGGTGGCGGTGGGCCGGCTGTCGTCCGTGGAGGTGCCGGGAATCGAACCCGGGTCCTTCGGCGTCTTGCCAGGGCTTCTCCGAGCGCAGCTCGCTGTGCCTCTACTCGGCCCCATCGATCACGCGAGCGAGTCGATGTGACGGGCCCAGTCGCGTTTGATCTCGCCGCACGAACCCCGCGACCGGGTTCGCTAGGCCAGCCCTCTCACTGATGCCGGTTACTGGGCCGAAGGCAGTCCCAGACCGACAGACTTGCTACTCGCCTCAGGCGGCGAGAGCGAAGTCAGCGCGCTTAGAGTTGGCGCTTATTGGTTTCCGACGACCGATTCACGAGACGACGTCGGCTTCCTCGGCTCGCTTCCCCTGCCGCAACGTACGAAGTCGAAACCAGTCACCCCCTGGTGTGCGGCGCGGCCCAGAGGTGGTCCGCGTCCGTACCGATCCTAACGCCTCCGGCCCCGGGCTTCATCCCGGTTACGGCCAGAAGCCAACGATGACGATCGGCACATTGCCAGGAAGAAGGCATTATACGTCGAATGTCCGGTTATGTCGCTTGCCGGTAGGTCGCTCTACGTTCGCCCCTGCCGCGTGTCTACCCCGCGCTGGTCAGCCCATCCCCTTGCCGCGCCGGCCCACTGCCCGCTGGATCTCCCGGTCGGCGTCCCGCTTGGCCAGGTCCTGTCGCTTGTCGTAGGACTTCTTGCCACGGGCGAGTGCCAGCTCGACCTTGGCCCAGCCGTCGGAGAAGTACACCGAGAGCGGGACCAGGGTCAACCCGCCCTCCCGCAGCTTGCCGAGCAGCCGGTCGATCTCGGTGCGGTGCAGCAGCAGCTTGCGGGTCCGGCGGGGCTCGTGGTTGGTCCAGGTGCCCTGGTCGTACTCCGGGATGTGCATGCCGTACAGAAAGATCTCGCCCTGCCGTTCCTGGGCGAAGGCGTCCACCAGCGAGGCCCGGCCGGACCGCAGCGACTTGACTTCGGTGCCGGTCAGCGCCATGCCGGCCTCGTACACGTCGGTGATGGCGTAGTCGTGTCGGGCCTTGCGGTTCGAGGCGACGACCTTGCGCCCTTTCTCCCGTGGCATGGCTGCCTCCTCTCCGGACCCGGGCGCTGCTGTGCAGACGCGGCGCCGACGGACAACCGCGCCATGGTACCGCGCGACGACGCGCCGGCCGGTACCGGTTTTCCCGGTACCGGCCGGCGCTTGGCGGCAGATCGAGTCGATCGGGTTGAGCGTCAGACCCGCAGGTAGAAGCGCAGCGTCACCCAGGCGGTGATCGCGCTGACCAGGCCCCCGACGCCGGCCATCACCGGGAACATCAGCAGTACGCTGCTCCACTCGATCGGGGTCAGCAGTTCGGTGAGGTCGCGCAGCGAGCCGTCGAGCAGGAACATCTTGCCCAGCACCAGGGCGCCGAAGCCCAGCAGCGAGCCGAACAGGCCGGCGACGACGGCTTCGAGTACGAACGGGGCCTGGATGAACCAGTTGGAGGCGCCGACCAGCCGCATCACGGCGACCTCCCGCCGCTTGCTGTACGCCGCGACCTGGATCGTGTTGCCGACCAGCAGCAATGCCGCCACCGCCATGATCGATGCGGCGATCAGCGCCATGCTCTGCACCGAGCCGAGGATGTTGAAGATCTTGTCGAGCAGCCGTCGCTGGTCGACGATCTCGTCGATGCCCTCGGTGCCGTTGTACTTGTCGAAGATCGCCTGGTATTCCTCCGGATCGACCAGCTTGATCCGGAACGATTCGGGCAGTTGGTCCGGCTCGACCGCGTTGACCAGGTCCGGAGCGTCGGCGTAGAGCGTCTGGAAGCGGTTGTACGCCTCCTCCTTGGACTCGTACGTGACGTTAGAGATCAACGGGTCGGCGTCGAGCGAGCTCTGCAGGCTGTCGCGTTGCTCGTCGGAGACGTCGGACACCAGGAAGATCGAGACCTCGATCTGATCGTAGTAGAAGTCCTTCATCGAGTTGACCTGCAGGTACATCAGGCCACTCGCGCCCAGCATGGTGAGCGACACCGCCATGGTGATGATCATGGCGACGGTCATCGTCACGTTGCGCCACAGCCCGACCATCACCTCGGACAGGACGTATTTCGCGCGCATCGGGTTCCTCTTCCGGATCTGCCGCTGGATGGTGGTACTAGGCCGCCACGTGCCGGTGCCGGCCGACACAGGCCCCGGTGGAGCCGTGGTGGCTGGTTAGCCGTAGACGCCGCGAGCCTGGTCGCGGACGATCCGGCCGGCCTCGATCTCGATGACCCGCCGCCGCATCTGGTTGACGATGTTCGAGTCGTGGGTGACCATCACGACCGTGGTGCCGGTGCGGTTGATCCGGTCCAGCAGCCGCATGATCTCGATCGAGGTGTCCGGGTCGAGGTTTCCGGTCGGCTCGTCGGCGAGCAGCACCAGCGGCCGGTTGACGAACGCCCGGGCCACCGCGACGCGCTGCTGCTCGCCACCGGAGAGTTCGTGCGGGTAGCGGTGCTCCTTGCCGCCCAGACCGACCAGTTCCAGCACCTCCGGGACGACGCGCCGGGCGACCGCCTTGGTCTTGCCGATCACCTCGAGGGCGAAGGCGACGTTCTCGTACGCGGTGCGGTTGGGCAGCAGCCGGAAGTCCTGGAACACGCAGCCGATGGAGCGCCGGAAGTTGGGGATCTTCCAGGAGCGCATGGTCGTGACGTCCTTGCTGTTGACGATGACCTTGCCCTTGTTGGGGGTCACCTCGTGCAGCAGCAGCTTGATGATCGTGGACTTGCCGGAGCCGGACGGACCGATGAAGAAGACGAACTCGCCCTTCTCGATCGCGACCGACACGTTGTCCAGCGAGGGCCGGGACGCCTTCGGGTACGTCTTCGTCACTTGCTCGAGCGCAATCACGGGTGGTGAGTCTACGCGGTGTAACGGCTACGCCAAGTCCAGCCTGATGGCGGATGTCTCCTATGTCGGTAATGCGCGAGGTTTCGTACCAGCAAATCCCCGCGAAACCCAGGAAATCAGCCGTCCGGACCGAACCGACACCACCCGAAATGATGGGCTCAGTCACAGGCCGTACATGAGACTTGAATACGAATAGTAGTTAGGCAACTGCTACCGGTATCAGTCCTCGGCGAGTTCCTGTTGCTTGCGCCAGCGGATGCCAGCCTCGATGAAGGCGTCCAGGTCGCCGTCGAGCACCGCGGTGGGGTTGCCGGTCTCCTGCTCGGTCCGCAGATCCTTCACCATCTGGTACGGGTGCAGCACGTACGACCGCATCTGGTCGCCCCACGAGCCGGCGGCGTCGGTCTTGAGCCCGGCCATCTTGGCCTGCTCCTCCTGCCGCTTGCGCTCCAGCAACCGGGCCTGCAGCACGCGCAGCGCGGCCGCCTTGTTCTGCAGCTGGGACTTCTCGTTCTGGCAGGTGACCACGATGCCGGTGGGGACATGGGTGAGCCGCACGGCCGAGTCGGTGGTGTTCACGCTCTGCCCGCCCGGCCCCGACGACCGGTAGACGTCCACCCGGATCTCGTTCTCCGGGATGTCGATGTGATCGGTCTGCTCGACCACCGGCAGCACCTCGACGCCGGCGAAGCTGGTCTGCCGCCGGCCCTGGTTGTCGAACGGGCTGATTCGCACCAAACGGTGCGTTCCGGACTCGACGCTGAGGGTGCCGAACGCGTACGGCGCCTTGACCGTGAAGGTGGCCGACTTGAGACCGGCCTCCTCCGCGTACGACGTCTCGTAGACCTCGGTGGGGTAGCCGTGCCGCTCCGCCCACCGCAGGTACATGCGCAGCAGCATCTCGGCGAAGTCGGCGGCGTCGACGCCGCCGGCTCCAGCCCGGATCGCCACAAGCGCCTCCCGGGAGTCGTACTCCCCGGAGAGCAGCGTGCGCACCTCCAACTCCTCGATCGCCTTGTGCAACCCGGCCAGCTCGGTACCGACTTCGGCGACCGTGCCGGCGTCCTCCTCCGCCTGCGCCATCTCCAGCAGCAAGGCCGCGTCGTCCAGCCGGGTGCGCAACGACTCCAGCTTGGCGATCTCCGCGTTCGCGTACGACAGCCGGGAGGTGACCTGCTGTGCCCTCGCCTGGTCGTTCCAGAGGTCGGGGGCAGAGGCAGCCTCCTCCAGCTCCGCCCGGTCGCGGCGCAGTCGATCAATGTCGATGACCGCCTCGATCCGGCGAAGCGTGGCGTCAAGATCTTTTAGCTGGTCGGCATAGTCGGCAGTGGTCACAACCGACAACAATACGTCGTGACCACCGACGACCGGCGCCGGTGGTCAGCCCACCGGTGCGGTCTTCAGCCAGGAGAGTGCGGCCTTGTGGTAGGCGACGGCGAACTCGAGCGCGGCGGCCCCGAAGGTGTCGCCGTTCTTCTTCGCCTCGCGTGCCTGCTCGCGGGCCGCGGCCAGCGCCTCGGTGTGGTGCTCGCTCGCGTCCGCGTAGACCGTCTTCAACTGGTCGGCCGTGTGGTGCTCGCCGAACGCCACCCGCAACGCGATCGGGTTACGTACCGAGTCGCGACCCGGGGCGTCGGCCAACCACTTGAGGAACGCGCGCTTGCCGGCCGCGGTGATCGCGTACGGCTGGCTGGACCGCGGCCCGGGCTTGCCGAGCCGGACCAGGCCCTGCTCGGCGAGCACCGGTAGCTCCCGGTACACCTGACTCCTGGTCATCGACCAGTAAGCGCCGAGTCGACGGTCAGCTTCAGCCATCAGCTGCCCGCCTGTCATGGGTCCTTCATGGAGCAGGCCGAGAAGGGCTGCCGCCGTGGGATTGATTCGAACATCCGCCATGCCCTCTACGCTGCCACTTTGTCGCCTCTACGTCCAGGATTTGGCGCGATCCGCGACCAACCGTGTTCTAAAGTGCACTGTCTGTGGACGACGGTCCGGTAAGGAAGATCAATATTTACCATCAGGCAGCAAAACGGACAAAGAATATGTTACCAGCAGCAACATGCCCAGGTGCCGGAACCATTAGTGAAGTTTGAAGCATGAAGTCTACTTCGTCTGACTAGTTCGGAGTGTCCGGTCCGGCCACCCCGGACATCGGCCACTGTGGCACCGGATCCCCGATCCGGAGCCCCAGCTCACCGGGCATATCCTCCGGAGAGCCTGGTAGCTGTCCCGGATCGGACGGTTGCGGCGTCCCGATGGCCACACCAGACCCAGCCGTCCCGCTCGAACCTACCTGGCCGGTGGGACCAACCGAACTCCCCGACGACGGCGTCCCGCCCTGCTGATTTCCCGGGGAAACCGACCTCGGCGATGACTTCGCAGCCGGCGGTGCCGACGGCACCGACGCGTCGGCCGGGCCGATCGGGCCACTGAGCCGACCCGGCGGCGAGCCGGCCCCCTGTCCGGCCGCCAGGGTGAGACCCGTTACCAACGCCGACAACGCGAGCCCCGCTCCGGCCAACCCGCCGAACTGCAGCGCCCGGCGTCGTGGCCGCGCTCCCCCCGGAGCCGCGGACGTGGCCGGAACGTCCCGGGGCCACCAGGTGACCGCATCCGCCGGCAACGCCGGCAACGCCGGCCAGCCGTCGAGTGCCGGCTCCAGACCACGCAGCCGGGGGACGAGCGACCGGGCGGTCGGCCGGTCGGCCGGCCGTGCCGCCAGACACTGCTCGATCACCGGCCACACCGCCGGTGGCAGCCCGGGCGGTGGTACGGGCACACACCGCCGGTGCCGGGCGAGGACCTCGTCGGCGCTCCCGCCACGGTACGGCGTACGGCCGCACAGCAACTCGAACAGCACGATGCCCAGCGCGTAGACGTCCGACGACCAGGTCGGCAGACCGCCACTGGCGATCTCCGGCGCGGCGTACTCGGGGGTGGCCAGGGTGGCCCGGTCCGGCGCCGACGCGTGCCCGGTCCGGGCGGCACCAAAGTCGATCAGCCGCACCCGGCCGCCGTCCGCCGGCGCCAGCAGGTTCGCCGGTTTGACATCGCCGTGCGCGATGTCCCGTTCGTGCAGGTACGACAGAGCAGTGGCGACCTGCGCGGCGACGGCGACCGCGGCAGCCGGGGGCAGCGGACCGTCCCGGCGGATCCGGTGGCGCAGGTCGTCGCCGTCGACCAGGTCCAGAACCAGGGCGGGCAGGTCGCCCACGGCGGTCCGGGCCCGGAGCCGGATCACGTTCGGATGGTCCAGCCGGGACAGCAGAGCGGCCTCGGTGTGGAAGCCCTCCACCAGATCGGGATACTCGGCGGCGTCCGACCGGAGCACCTTCACCGCCACCGGCACGTCGTCCTGCAGATCGTGCCCGTGGTGCACCGCGCCGACCGCCCCACGGGAGAACTGCGCCCCCAGCCGGTACCGCCCGTCGAGCGCCTGTCGCGTGCCGTACTGCCCGTCCACTCCGTCGACGGTAGGTGTGCGGCCGAGGCACGACGGTCACCAAACCGACGCTTGGCACGAACCTGGGAGGGATCCGCGTCACTGTGACGGGAAGTTGTCCGACCGTGGACGTCAGCGGGTGCCGGCCGAGCCCACCGCCGGCTTGGAGCCGACAGCAGGTTCGGGATCCTCAGTCGGCGCGGCATCCGCAGTCGGCTCCGGATCCGGCTGACCGGGCAACGTCCGGCCGAGGCAGATCAACGCGGTGAACGCCGCAGTGAACAGGACGATCAGCGCCGAGTTGATCCGGGCTCCGTCGGCCATGGTCTGGAAGGCCTGGTCGCTTTCGCTGAACGACCGGGCCAGATCGAGCAACTGGGCACCGCCGACCCGGGTGACCACCTCGGCGATCACCAACAGCAAGCCGGGACCGGCCCCGGCGACCAGGTATCCCGGCCAGGGCAGCGGCCGGCCGGACCGGCGTACCGCCCGGTGCAGGTAGCCGAAGGTCACCAGCCCGGCGAAGGCGCCGGCCAGCAGGGCGGTGACCCAGACCAGTCGGGACTGCGCGGCCAGCACGGATCCGGCGGTGTCGGCGGCTCCGAACAGCTCCAGCAACGGCCCCTTGGCAAGTTCCCGGGCGGTCGTCGTGCCGGCGACCGCCAGCGCGCCGGCGGCGGCCGCCGCCGTCAGCAGGCCGGCCCGGCGGTGCAGACCCGTCAACGCCCCGCCGACCGTGGCGCCGGCGAACAGCGCCCAGCCGAGGATCTGGACGGCCGACCCGCCCCGACCGTCGCCGAACACGACGGCGGCGGCGGCACCGACGCCGGTCGACGCTCCGCAGCCGAGGGCGACAAGCAGTCTCGGCACCGCTGCCGCGCCCAGCCACCGGTCCGCCAGTCGGCGGGCCGCCTGGCCGACACCCGCTCCGGCGATCAGCGCCGCGAAGATCACCGCCGGGAGCCCGTACGCGGTCTCGGTCACCGCGAGCACCCCGTCGGTGGACGACCCCAGGGTGCTCAGCACGGAGACGATCAGCAGGGTCACCCAGGCGAGGCTGAGCAGGCCGAGAACGACTGCCGCGCCGACCGAGCCGTCCGGGCCCACCTCGGCGTCGCCAACCGAGCCGGCTGGGCCCACCTCGGCGTCGGGGGCGACTGCGGGTTGGCTGGTCATCGCTGGTGCCCTCCTGGTCGTCGGCGTGCTGTCGCCCGGTGCCGACCAGGGTACGCGGATCGGCGTGCGGGTCAGCCGGGCGTGCGACGATGGGACCCGGACCGCGTCGCCGTGGCCGCCCCACCGGGTGCCCCGACGGGTCCGTCTTTCGCCGACGTTGTCGAGATCACGCCAGGAGCCTGTGATGGACGCCGTTCCCGCCACCCCCGAACCCCGCAACGAACCGATTCGCGACTACGCGCCGGGCAGTGCCGAGCGGGCCGACCTGAGCCGCCGGCTCACCGAGTTGTCGGCCGACCGGATCGAGCTGCCGATGACGATCGGCGGCCGGCAGCGGATGGCGGCGGGCGCGCCGATCGAGGTGGTGATGCCGCACCGGCGCCGACACGTCCTCGGGGTGACCGGTAACGCCGAGCCGGCCGACGCCGAGGCCGCGGTGGCAGCGGCGAAGCAGGCCGCGCCGGGCTGGCGCAACCTGCCGTACGCCGAACGGGCCGCGGTCTTCCTACGCGCCGCCGACCTGCTGGCCGGCCCGTGGCGGGACACGGTGAACGCGGCCACCATGCTCGGTCAGTCCAAGACCGCCTACCAGGCGGAAATCGACTCGGCCTGCGAGCTGATCGACTTCCTGCGGTTCAACGTGCACTTCGGCCATCAGGTGCTGGCCGAGCAGCCCCGGTCCGCACCCGGGGTGTGGAACCGGTTCGACCACCGCCCGTTGGAGGGCTTCGTCTACGCGATCACCCCGTTCAACTTCACCGCGATCGCCGGCAACCTGCCGTCCGCGCCGGCGCTGATGGGCAACACGGTGGTCTGGAAGCCGTCCCCGACGCAGCAGTTCGCCGCTCACTTCACGATGCGGCTGTTCGAGGCCGCCGGGCTGCCGCCGGGGGTGATCAACCTGGTCACCGGGGACGGGCTGGCGGTGTCCGAGGTGGCGCTGGCCGACCGGGACCTGGCCGGCATCCACTTCACCGGCTCCACCCGGGTGTTCCAGCAGCTGTGGCGGACCGTCGGGGAGAATATCGGCCGGTACCGCTCGTACCCCCGGCTGGTCGGCGAGACCGGCGGCAAGGACTTCATCGTGGCGCATCCCAGCGCCGACCCGGCAGCGCTGCACACCGCCCTGGTCCGGGGAGCGTACGAGTATCAGGGACAGAAGTGCTCGGCGGCGTCCCGGGCGTACCTGCCGAAGTCGCTGTGGACGGCCGGGCTGCGGGACCGACTGGTCGCGACGGTCGAGTCACTGCCCTACGGCGACGTGACCGACTTCACCAACTTCGGCGGCGCGGTGATCGACGACCGGGCGTTCGCCCGGCACGCTGCCGTGCTGGACCGGGTCCGCAACGACCCGTCGTGTCAGGTGCTGGCCGGTGGCACGGTCGACGACAGCGTCGGCTGGTTCGTCCGGCCCACCCTGTTGACCTGCACCGATCCCGGGCACGAGGTGTTCAGCACCGAGTACTTCGGCCCGATCCTGGCGGTGTCGGTCTATGACGACGACCAGTTCTGGGACGTGGTGGCCCAGGCCGAGGAGATCACTCCGTACGCGTTGACCGGATCAGTCTTCGCGACCGACCGGCGGGTGATCGACCGGGCCGGCGCCATGCTGCGGTACGCGGCCGGCAACTTCTACGTCAACGACAAGCCGACCGGGGCGGTCGTCGGGCAGCAGCCGTTCGGCGGCGCCCGGGGCAGCGGCACCAACGACAAGGCCGGGTCGAAGCACAACCTGCTGCGCTGGACGTCGCCGCGCACGATCAAGGAGACCTTCGTACCGCCGGTCGACCACCGCTACCCGCACATGGGCTGAGCCGGGCGGGCCGGCCCGGTCACAGCAGCGTCTCCAGCTCGGACACGTCGTACCACTCCAGTTCGTGGTCCTCGGCACCGTCCACGACGAACTGGGCGTCGGGGTCACCGGCGGCGGCCTGCGACACGGCGGCCACCGCCGCCGATACGTCGTCGACCGCCTCGTCGCCGTCGACGTGCACCGCGGCGACCGAGGCGAAGGCGATCGGGCCGGCCAGCGTCACGGTGCTGGAGCCGAGCTCGGCGACCGACCGTTTCAGCGCGTCCGCCGGCAGGTCGACGGCGATCACCACCCGTCGGCGCGGGGCGGCCGGTTCGTCGCGCAGGTGGCGCAGTGACTCCTGGGCGGCGCGGGTGAACGCGACGTACTCCAGCTCCTCCTCGTCACCTTCGACGTACCACTCCCGAAGTGCGGGGGTCACCGTGTGCGCGACGTCGGCGGCGAGTTGGCCGGTGTCGCGGAGCCCGGCGAGCGCCGGCAGGGTGGCCGGGACGTAGACCCGGAGCAGGTTGTCGGACACGCTCGCCCCCCACAGATGTCGTCGCTGATGCAATGTACGCCGCCGGGCGGCCCTGCGGGGCCACGGTGGCACACTGAACCGACCGACGTAGACGAGCCGGGAGTCACCGTGGAGCCGAGGTTCCTGCAGTTGTCCGACGTCGCCGCCGAACTCAACGTATCCGACTCGCAGGTCTATCACATGGTTCGCAGTGGCGAGTTGCCCGCGATCAAGATCGGCGGACGCGGACAGTGGCGGGTGGAACGCGCCCAGCTGGAGGAGTACATCCAGCGCAAGTACGCCGAGACGGCGGAGTGGGTGCAGAGCAACCCGCTGATCGAGCGCGAGCCGGAGTAGTCCGGCAACTACTGATTGTCCGAACGCCGGCATCGACAGACGTTGACGGGCGGTGTCATGCTGGCTTCAAATTGGTCTGCCGAAAGCAAACGAAGGCAAACGCAAGATCAACAGGAGCTCGGATGACTGTCGCGACCCGGATCCGACGTCCCCCCGTCCGACTGCGACCCGCCCCGCCGCTGGACCCGCCGTTCACCGACGAGCCGGCTCAGTTCGACCTGCGTCCCGGTCCCGGCGTACAGCTGGCGCTCGACCTGGCCGGGGCGACACCCGGCGTGGTGGTCGCCGACCGGTCCGCGACCACCGTCGGCCGACCGGCCAACGGGTCGGCCGGTGGCCACGGAGGGCTGCCGCCGGACGCGCTCGCCGGCGCGTCACCGGAGGCCCGCCGGGCCGCGCACCGGTTCCTGGCCGCGAGCATGGAGATCATCAACGGGTTCCGCCCGGCCGGCCACATCCGCCGGCTCGCCGACCCGGCACAGGCGCTCGCGGTCGGCGCGCAGCTGGCCGTCGCCGTCGACCGGGCCCGGAGACCGGACGAACCGGGCCGGGCCCGACGCGGGCCGGCATCGCCGCAGCCGACGCCAATCGTCCGCAGTGGGCGGCGCCCCGTCGAGCTGCTCCGGGTTCGTCAGCTGCGGGTCTGCGAGCCGGTCAGCGGCGTCGCGGAGGCCGTCGCGGTGCTCGGCACCGACGAACGCAGCTGGGCGCTCGCCTTCCGGCTGGAACGCCGGCCAACCGGCTGGTTGAGCACCACGGTCGACGTCGTGTGACCGGGCAGCCGGGTCGAGGGCGGCGCGAGCGGTAGGTCGCCCACGCCGCCGGAGGTCAGCCGGGATCAGGCCCCGGGAGCGCCGTGGCAGCGCTTGTACTTCTTGCCGGACCCGCACGGGCAGGGCGCGTTGCGTGACGGCCCGTTGCTGCTGACGGCCTGGCCAGGGGCGGCTCGGCGGCCGGCCGCCGCCGGCACCGGCGGACCGGCCGCCGGTCGGCTGGCGGCTGGCGGGCGGCCCTGCCCGCCCTGGCCCGGACGCTGGCCTTGGCCCGGACCGCCCTGGCCCGCACGCCCGGCCGGCGGGCCGCCGACGCCCAACGCCGGTGCCTGCTGCACCTGCACCCCGCCGTCGGCACCGGCAGCACCGTCGATGGTGGGCGAGACGTACTGCAGGCCCTGCGGACGCGGTGCCGCGCCGAGGCCCTTGGCACTCACCTGTACCCCGGCGCCACCGTCGGGCACCGGAATCCGGGGTCCGGGCCGCTCCCCCGCCGGCGCGCCGGCACCGTCAGCCGGGGCCCCCGGCTGCTGCACCTGCACCTCGACGTTGAACAGGAAGCCGACCGTCTCCTCCTTGATGCCGTCCATCATGGTGGCGAACATCGCGTAGCCCTCACGCTGGTACTCGACCAGCGGGTCACGCTGGGCGTAGGCCCGCAGGCTGATGCCCTCCTTGAGGTAGTCCATCTCGTAGAGGTGCTCACGCCACTTGCGGTCGATCACCTGCAGCAGGACCATCCGCTCCAGCTGCCGCAACGCGTCGGTGCCGAGCTCCTCCTCACGGCGCTGGTACGCCGCGTGGGCATCCTCCAGCACCTGCGCCCGGAGGAAGTCGGCGTCCACCGCGCTGCGTTCGCCGCCGGCCTCCTCGATCAGCTCGTCGACGGTGATCCCCACCGGGTAGAGCTGCTTGAGGCTGGACCAGAGCTGGTCGAAGTCCCAGTCCTCGGCGTAGCCCTCGACCGTCGCCCCGTCGACGTACGCACCGACCACGTCGTCGATCATCTTGGTGACCTGGTCGTGCAGGTCCTCGCCGTTGAGCACCCGCAGCCGCTCGGCGTAGATCACCTGGCGTTGCTTGTTGAGCACCTCGTCGTACTTGAGGACGTTCTTACGGGTCTCGGCGTTCTGGCCCTCGATCTGCGCCTGGGCGTTCTTGATCTGCCGGGTCACCATCTTGGACTCGATCGGCACGTCCTCGGGGATGTTGAAGCGCTCCATCACCGCTTCGACCGCTCCGGCCCGGAACCGCCGCATCAGCTCGTCCTGCAGCGACAGGTAGAACCGGGACTCACCCGGATCGCCCTGCCGGCCGGAGCGACCGCGCAGCTGGTTGTCGATCCGGCGGGACTCGTGCCGCTCGGTGCCGAGCACGTAGAGACCGCCGACCGCGGAGACCTCCTCGGCCTCGGCGGCGCAGGCCTGCTTGACCTGCGGCATGATGTCTTCCAGCGCTTTGGCGTACTCCTCGGCGTGCTCGACCGGGTCGAGCCCGCGCTGGCGCAGCTGGGCCGCGGCGAGGTAGTCCGGGTTGCCGCCGAGCAGGATGTCCGTGCCCCGGCCGGCCATGTTGGTCGCCACGGTGACCGCGCCCTTACGGCCGGCCTGCGCGATGATCTCGGCTTCCTTGGCGTGGAACTTCGCGTTGAGCACCGCGTGCGGGATGCCCCGGCGACGCAGCAGCTGGGAGAGAATCTCCGAGTTCTCCACCGACACCGTGCCGACCAGCACCGGCTGGCCCACCGCGTGCCGCTCGGCGATGTCCTCGACGGCGGCGTTGAACTTGGCCTTCTCCGTCTTGTAGATGACGTCCGCCCGGTCCATCCGGACCATTTCCCGGTGGGTCGGGATGGTCACCACGCCGACGTCGTAGACCTTGTTGAACTCGCCGGCCTCGGTCTGCGCCGTACCGGTCATCCCGGCCAGCTTGCCGTAGAGCCGGAAGTAGTTCTGCAGGGTGATGGTGGCGAGGGTCTGGTTCTCCTGCTTGATCTCGACGCCTTCCTTGGCCTCGATCGCCTGGTGCATGCCCTCGTTGTAGCGGCGGCCGTGCAGGATTCGGCCGGTGAACTCGTCGACGATCAGGACCTCGCCGTCGTTGACGATGTAGTCCTTGTCCCGCTTGTAGAGCTCCTTCGCCTTGATGGCGTTGTTCAGGTAGCCGACCAACGGGGTGTTCACCGACTCGTACAGGTTGTCGATGCCCAGCCGGTCCTCGACCTTGGCGACGCCCCGCTCGGTCACCGCGACGGTGCGCTTGGCGTAGTCGATCTCGTAGTCGCCCTCGCCGTCCTTGCCGGCCTGCATCCGCTTGACCACGGCGGCGAACTCGCCGTACCAGCGGGCGGAATGCTCGGCCGGGCCGGAGATGATCAGCGGTGTCCGCGCCTCGTCGATCAGGATCGAGTCGACCTCGTCGACGATGGCGAAGTTGTGCCCGCGCTGCACCAGGTCGTCCTTTGACCAGGCCATGTTGTCGCGCAGGTAGTCGAAGCCGAACTCGTTGTTGGTGCCGTAGGTGATGTCCGCCTGGTACGCGGCCCGGTGGTCGGCCGAGGGCCGGTTGGGCAGGATCACGCCGACGGTGAGCCCGAGGAACTCGTGCACCCGGCCCATCCAGGCGGCATCCCGCTCGGCCAGGTAGTCGTTGACGGTTACGATGTGCACACCTTTGCCGGACAACGCGTTGAGGTACGCCGGCAGTACCGAGGTGAGCGTCTTACCCTCACCGGTCTTCATCTCGGCGATGTTGCCGAAGTGCAGCGCCGCGCCGCCCATGATCTGCACGTCGTAGTGCCGCTGACCGAGCACCCGGGCGGCGGCCTCCCGGGCGGTGGCGAACGCCTCCGGGAGGAGGTCGTCGAGGGACTCGCCGTCGGCGTACCGCTGGCGGTACTGGTCGGTCAGCTCCCGCAGCTCCGCGTCGGTGAGGTCGACGTAGTCGTCCTCGATCGAGTTGACGGCCGTGGCGACCGCCTTGAGCCGACGCAACATGCGGCCCTCGCCAGCGCGGAGGACCTTCTCAAGAATCGACACGGATCAACGCTCCCCTAGACGGTGTGCCTCACCATCGTAGGCGCATCAATCGGTACGGCGGCAGTCGCAGCCCGCATCCAGCACCGGATATTCCGACATAACGGACCATGTCGACGGGGTGCGCCCGGCATATGCGTTATGCCCTGCGCGAAAGCTGCGTCAGGATGGGCCGGTGGAACCCGTCGAACTCACCGAGGGCGGCGTCCGGCTTCGGATGTTTCTGCCCGACGACGCCCCTGCGGTCGCCGAGGCCTGCGGCGATCCGATCACCCAGCGGTTCATCCCCGACCTGCCCCGGCCGTACACGGTCGTCGACGCACTGCACTGGATCACCAAGGGATCCACCGCCGCCTGGGCCGGCGGCGGCGCGGCCTGGGCGATCGCCGACCCGGGCAGCGACGAGCTGCTCGGCTGCGTCGGGCTCAGCCGGGCGGTACCCGAGCGGGCCCAGATCGAGGTCGGCTACTGGATCACGCCCCGGGCCCGGGGCAAAGGAGCGGCCACCGCGGCCACCATCGCCGCCACCGGCCACGCGGTGCGGTCCGGGTTCGGCCGGGTCGAGCTGCTCACCGACGCGGCCAACGCGGTCAGCCAGCGGGTGGCGCTGGCCGCCGGCTTCAGCTACGAGGGGGTACGCCGAGGCGCCGCCAGCCAGCCCGGCCGACTGCCGACCGCCGACCGGGAGGACCTGGTGGTGTGGACCCGACTGGCCGGCGACCCACCGGGCCCGACCCCACGAACCCTGCCGGACCTGCCCGGCGACGGGTTGACCGACGGGGTGGTCCGGCTGCGCCCGCTCGGCCCGGCCGACGCCGACTTCGCGTACTACCTGGAGTCGCTGCCCGACGTCGCCGCGACCTCGGTCCCACCGGTGGTGCCGACCCGCGCCCTGATCGAGGCGCAGTGCGCCAAGGCACCGGGCAGGTGGCTGGCCGGCCAGCGGATCGACGTGGTCGTCTGCGACGCGGCCAGCGGTACGCCGGCCGGGCGGATCGGGCTCAGCTATCTGAGTCCGGAACTCGGCGAGGCGATGATCGGCTATTCGCTGCTGCCGCAGTGGCGCGGGCGCGGCTACACCGCTCGGGCGGTACGGCTGCTCGCCCGGTGGATCTTCGCCAACACGGCCGTCGCCCGGTTGGCCGCCGGTGCGCTGCCCAGCAACGTCGCGTCCCAGCGGGTGCTGGAGCGGGCCGGCTTTCAGCGCGAAGGGCGGATCCGGGCCCAGTTGCCCGGCGCGGACGCCAGCCGCCACGACAGTGTCCAGTACTCGCTGCTACCGGCCGACCTCGACAAAGCGTGAGCCGCGCCGGCCGGTCGGATACCGTCGACGGCCGCCCGTTTGGCGGCGATGGCCGGCGGTATCCGACCGGTCGACCACGAATTGTCGAAATGGTGGTCGATCAGGCGGTGACGGTCGGTTCAGCCAGCGCGATGACACCGTAGTCGTAGCCTTTGCGGCGGTAGACCACGCTCGGCCGGCCGGACTCCTTGTCCAGGAACAGATAGAAGTCGTGCCCGACCAGTTCCATCTGGAACAACGCGTCGTCGACCGTCATCGGATTGCCCGGGTGTTCCTTCTCCCGGACGATGTGCCAGGGCTGGTCGTCGTACTCGTCGGCAACGTCTTCGTACCCATCGTCGGTGAAATCCTGCGCGGTGCGGTCGAGCACCGCGACCGATGTCGCCGGCTCCTCGGTCGGCTGGGACGGCGGCAACGGGGCGAACCCGTTCAGCCCGGCGGTCGGCAGCCCGGAGGTCGCCTCGGCCACCGAGACCGGCGCGTGCCGGCCGCGGTGCACCCGGCGCCGGTCGGCGGCGCGGCGCAGCCGGGTGTCCAGCTTGCTGATGGCGGCGTCGAGGGCGCTGTAGAAATCCTTGGCGCACGCTTCCGCCCGGATCACCGGCCCGCGCGAGACACAGGTGAGTTCGACCCGCTGGCAGTGGTCCGACTGACGGGGATTGCGCTCGTGAAACAACTCGACGTCGACGCGCATCAGCTTGTGGTCGTACCGTTCGACCTTGGCCAACTTCTCGGCTACATGGGCTCGGTAGTGGTCGGGGACCTCTACGTTACGGCCTTTCACCACGATGTCCACGCGTGACCTCCCTGGAACGATCTCAACGATCGGTGTCGCTGCGAAAGAATGTGGGACCGGTCAGCGGACCAAGAGTGGTCGGCGTCAACCGGCCGGGTAGCGGAATACACCTCCCTCCGGGACACCTCAGGTGGTTGTTCAACCACCGGCCATACCCCTGATGCGCCTACGCTAACCCGCCGACGGCGGCGCGTCATCAGTTCGGCAGAGACCGGTGCGCGAAGATTCCCAGATCATGAACAAACCCCGACAAAGGACACTAGACACTGACTACCGCAGGTGACGGCGTCGCGTCGCTGCGAGTACCACGGCGGCGTACGCCGGCAGTCCCTGCGCGACAAGCAGCCGGTGCACAGCGGCCAGCGTCGCGCCAGTGGTGACGATGTCGTCCACCACGATCACCCGCAGTCGCGGATCCGCCCGCAGCGATATGTCAAGTCCGACCCGCCGGGGCCGAAACGCCGTCCGGGCGGACGCCAGTCGCGCCGCGCTGTCCAACCCGGCCGAGTCCGGGCGGGTCCGGGCCCGCAGCGGCCGCGCCACCGCGACCCGCCGGCCGTCGACCCGCAACCGGGCCGCCGCGTACCGGGTCAGCCGGGCGAGATGATCACCGTGCCGGGCCCGCGCCGCCGCAGCGGTGCTCGGCACCGGGACCAGCAGCACCGGCCGGTCCGCACTGGTGCCGACCGCAGCGGCGACCGCGTCGCCGAGCAGCCGGCCCAGTGGCCGGCCCAGTCCGTGCCGACCCCGCTCCTTGTACGCCAGCAGCAGCTCCCGCAGCACCCCCGCGTACTCGCCCAACGCCACGCAGGGCGGCAGGTCGGGCGGGGCCGGCTCGGGGCGTACCGGCCGGGGGCGCAGCCGCTGCACCTCGTCGGCGCACCGGCCACACACGCCGAACCGCAACCGGCCGCCGGTGCGGCGGCAACCGGCGCACTCCACCGGCAGCACCAGGTCGGCCAGCGCCGACCAGACGTCGCCCACCACCGCCGCAGGTCAGTACAGGAAGAACGGGGCGGTCGGATTGGTGACCGGGTTCTCCGGCTCCTCGGTCTCGCCCGGCTCCACCCCTTCGATCTCCTCCGGCCGGATCTGCTCACTCGGCTCGAACAGGTCGTACGGCACGCCGTTGGCGACGTACATCCGGGCACCGACCGTGCCGCCGCCGACCGGGTTGGCCGGATAGCCGGCCAGATGGGTCACGCTCGCCCCGCCGAGGTCCCGCAGCGAACTGGTCTCGATCGCGCCGTCCACCGTCACGTCGTACAGGCTGACCCGCCCGTCAGGGTTCGTGCCGGCCGCCACCAGCAGCGTCTCGGCCACCCAGTCGACCTGGGTGAGGTCGGACAGCGAGGTCGGCACCCGACGGGGTGGCAGCACCTCGACCTTGCCGCCCCGGTTCAGCGCGGCCACGTACAGCCGGCCGTCGACCACCAGCGCGATCCGGTGCCCGTCCGGGGCCGCCCCGACCGACTGCACCTCGCCCGTCACCCCGGGCAGTGTGACCTGCTCGACCGCGCCGCTGCCGACCCGGAACGAATACAGTCCACCGTCCGCGACGACGAGTCCCACGTCACCTGGTGCCTTGAGCCAGACCGGCCGGCCGATGTCGTCGAAGGTCCGGGTGCTGGCGTCGAAGCTGGTGCCCGCCCCGGTCGCCGCGCCGACGATCAGCCGCTGGGCGCCGCCGTCGGCCACCGCGAGGGCCGCGTACGTGCCACCACCGGCCTGGGTGAAGCCGGCGGTGACCACGTTCTGGTTGACCTCCTCGGTGAGCACCGGGATCGGCTCGCCGGAGCGCGCCGAGCTTCGCAACCGGTGTACCCGGCCCTGGTAGACGGTGAACCGTTCGGGCGTCTCGGGCAGCGCCTGGGTGCCGTTCATCGCCAGCAGGTCGGCGCCCGGGTACACCTTCGGAGTCTGCCCCTGGATGGTCAACTCCAGGTCGTTGTCGAACTCCGGCCACAGCGACCACATCAGCTGGGCGGCCAATCGGTCGAGTTCGCGTTCGTCGGCGAACGGGGTCGCGTCGGCGATCAACGTGACCTTCAGCCGGTCCCCGGTGTCGGGCACGTTGCCACCCGAGCGGATGCCGCTCGGCAGCGCCTGCACCGCCGAGGCGAGCCAGTTCGACGGTCCGCTGATCAGCATTTCCAGCAGGACGGTGCGCTGGCGCTCCAACGGCACCGCCACCGGCAGGTAGCGCAGATCCGGCACCAGCGCCCGTTGGCTGGTGTCCCAGAAGTAGATGGTGCGCTGCAGGTAGAACGTGTTCAACGCGTCCACGCTGAGCAGCAGCGCCGCCGGCGGGTTGAGGACGAACTTGCCCGTCTCACCGGCCACCGACCCGACCTGGAAGGTGTACTCGGTGAACTCCGGCTCCTGGGCGGGCAGCGGCTCCAACGCGCCGTTCGGCCGCAGCAGGCCGAGCTGCTGGACGTCGAGCGCCACCTCCTCCACCCCGGCCTCGGCCCGGGTGATCTGCGGACGTTCCCGCAGTCGAACCACGGTCAGCGCGACCTCGGGATTGGGATCGCGGATGTCCGCGCGGTCCTGCGGCGCGACGTACTCGCGTACCTGTTCCACTGCCCGTTCCGCCTCCACGGCGGCGGCCTGCAGGAAGTTGACGACGAACGCCTCGGTGTTGTTGCGTTCGTCGAGCCGCGACGCCGGCGTCTGGGCCCCGCCGCCCCCGGTCGGCAGGCCGGGTGCCGGACCCTGCCCGTCGACCCGCACGTCGGTGTTCTCCGGAATGCCGCACCCGGCGGCCAGCACCCCGGCGAGCACCGACAACAGCGCCAGTCGACGCCACCGGCGGGTCACGGTGCCGCTCCGGTCGCGGCCACGCCGCCACTGGCCCGGCCGCCGGAGCCGGTGCTCTGCTCCGGGAGGACCACCATCGTGCCGACCGGTTCGGCGGCCGAGGGGGCGGGCTGTGTCGGCGCCCGCCACGGCTCGTCCGGATCGGCACCGTCCGACCCGCCGGCAGACCCGCTGTCCGACCCGCCGGACGGCGGCCGGCGGTCCTCCGGTACCAGCCGCAGCGGTGACGAGGTGAGCCGGTCACCGGCCCGGGCCGGCAGGGTGAGCCGGAACTGGGCACCCTCACCGGGCGCGCCCCACGCTTCCAGCCAGCCGCCGTGCAGCCGGGCGTCCTCCACGCTGATCGACAGGCCGAGACCGGTCCCACCGGTCTGCCGGGCACGGGACGGATCCGCCCGCCAGAAGCGGTTGAACACCAGCTTGTCCTCCCCGGCCCGCAGGCCGACCCCATGATCACGTACGGTCACCGCGACCGCTGCGTCGTCGACGCCGAGAGTGACCACCACCGGCCGGCCCTCGCCGTGCTCGACGGCGTTGCCGACCAGGTTGCGCAGCACCCGTTCGACCCGACGGGGATCCACCTCGGCGATCACCGGCGTCGCGGGCAGTCGCAGCTCGATCCGCACGCCGAGCCGCGCGGCCAGCCCGTCGAGCCGGTCGGCGACCCGGCGGACCACCGGCACCAGGTCGGTCGGCTCGGAGTCCAGCACCGCGAACCCGGCGTCGAACCGGCTGATCTCCAGCAGGTCGGTGAGCAGGCTCTCGAACCGGTCCAGCTCGGTCTGCAGCAGTTCGGCGCTGCGGGCCGCCGCCGGGTCGAAGCCGTCCCGCTCGGCGAAGAGCAGATCGGCGGCCATCCGTACGGTGGTCAGCGGGGTGCGCAGCTCGTGCGACACGTCGGAGGTGAACCGACGCTGTAGCCGGGACATCTCCTCCAGCCGGGTGATCTGCCGCTGCAGGTTCGTCGCCATCTGGTTGAACGAGGCGGCCAGCATGGCCAGGTCGTCCTCGCCGTCGACCACCATCCGTTGGTCGAGCAGCCCGGCGGAGAGTCGCTGCGCGGTGCGCGCGGCCACCCGTACCGGCGTGACGACCAGCCTGGTGACCAGCGCGGCCAGCAGGCCGAGCAGCATCACCAGGGCCAGTCCGGTGATGAGCACGGTCGCCCGGATCTGATTGGCGGCCTGATCCTGGGTGGTCAGCGGCACCAGGTAGTAGAGCTCGACCTGACCGAACTTGGTCGGCACCGGGGAGCCGTAGACCAGATACTTGAGCCGCCCCTCGCCGAGGTCACCGGTGCGGATCTGGTGCGCCTGGGCACCGGAGCCGACGTGCCGGGCCAACTCGTCGCTGATCATGCCGGACGCGTCCACCGCCGGCGAGGTCGCCGACTGGATCAGTGGGTAGCCGCTCGCCGCCATCACCACGACCACCCCACCCACCTGGTCGGGGTCGCCGCCGGCCAGGGTGCTGACGGTCAGCTCGAAGGTCACCCGGACCTGCGGGTCGAAGTACTGCGGATGCACGCTCATCTGCTCGGCGGCGTAGTCCCGCCCGTGGGTGAGCCGCCGCTGCACGTCCTCCCGGGCCCGGTCCAGCAGAATGTTGGTGCTCTGCGACGCCACCATGTACGCGAACCCGCCGACCAGCAGGCCGGACGCGACCAGGGTGATGGTCACCACCCGCAGCTGCAGGGACCTGCGCCACATCCGCTGGGCGCCGCTGGTCACCGGCCGGGTCCGGGCCAGCAGCAGCTCCCGCGCCGGGCGCAGTGCGCCACTGACACGGGAGAGCAGGTCGGACACGGTGCGGGATCGGCCAGCCACAGTACCGACCAGGCTAGCCGGTGCCCGCCTTGTAGCCCACGCCCCGAACGGTGAGGATGATTTCGGGTCGCTCCGGATCCGGCTCGATCTTGGCGCGCAACCGCTGCACGTGCACGTTCACCAGCCGGGTGTCGGCCGCGTGCCGGTAACCCCAGACCTGCTCCAGCAGCACCTCACGGGTGAACACCTGGCGCGGCTTGCGGGCCAGCGCGACCAGCAGGTCGAACTCCAACGGAGTCAGCTTCACCTCCTCACCGTCGCGGCTGACGGTGTGCGCCGGCACGTCGATGGTGATCTGGTTCCCCGGTGGCCCGATGGTGAGCAGTTCGGGCGCGACGTCCTCGCCCCGGCGCAGCCGGGCCCGCATCCGGGCGACCAGCTCCTTGGGCTTGAACGGCTTCACCACGTAGTCGTCGGCGCCGGACTCCAGGCCGAGCACGACGTCGACGGTGTCGCTCTTGGCGGTGAGCATGACGATCGGGATGCCCGATTCGGAGCGGATCGCCCGGCAGACGTCGATCCCGCTCATCCCGGGCAGCATCAGGTCGAGCAGCACGATGTCCGGCCGGTTGTCCCGGAACGCGGCGAGCGCCCGCTCACCGTCGGCAACGAACGACGGCAGGAAGCCCTCGCTGCGCAGCACGATACCCATCATCTCCGCCAGGGCGGGATCGTCATCGACAACCAGCACGCGGGCTCTCATGTGACCAATATTCCATCCCGGTTCCAGCGGTGGGGGACCGCCACCGGCCGGGCCGGTGGCAGCGCCACCGGCACGGCCATGACATCCCCGCACGGGTCACGACATTCCGGACGCCGCACCGCCCTACAGCGGCTGACGGCGATCCGCGTGCCACGATGGTAGGCCAGCGTCCCGTCCGAACCATCGACCACCTCGTCACCAGGAGTCCGCGTGGATCACGCCGGCCCGCCCGACGTGCTGCCGCTGCGCCCGCTCACCACGGGCGAACTGCTGGACACAGCCGTGGGTCTGCTCCGCGGCCACGCGCCCGTCCTGTTGACCGTCGGCGCCGTACTCGCTCTCGGTGAGCAGCTGCTGCTGCTCCCACTGCGCGAGGCGGCCGGAGCCACCGCCCCGGCGTACCTGCCGAGCTGGAACCGGCTCGGCGTCTACTGGCTGCTGCTCGCCGCCGGGGCGGCCCTCGAAGTAACGGCGATCGCCCTGCTCAGCGGCCTCACCTCGCGGGCGGCCGGAGCGGCGCTGTCCGGTCGGCGCATCACCGGGGCCCGGCTGCTCGACCCGCGCGGCGGCCGGTTCGCCGCGGTCGTGCTGGTCGCCTGGGCGGCCGGCACCATCATGTTCACCGCCGCGCTCGCCGGACCGGTCTGGTTCATCGGGTACGCGGTCCTCGGGCTGGCGGTCCCGGCCGTGGTGCTGGACCGGGTGCCGGTCTGGCAGTCGCTGGCCCGGTCCGCCGCGCTCGCCACCCGCGCCGGGCTGCGCGCCGGGCTGATCCGCGTCCTGGGCTACCTGATCTGGTTCGTCATCCGCGCCGGCCTGGCGATCGGCGCGGTGAACCTGGTCGACCGGGACGCGGCGTGGCTCGCCGTCGCGACCGTCGCCGGCTGGACACTTCTCAACGCGGTCGGCTACCCGGCACTCGCCTGCCTGGACGCCGTCCTGCACGTGGAGACGCGGATGCGTACCGAAGGACTGGACATCCGCCTGCGGCGTGCGTCGACCCCGACGACCACCTCCCGGGCCGCAGCGTCGGTGAGACCGGACGCCGGTTTGCCGGTGGCCGGCAGGTGATCGCGACCGTGAGCCGCTGGTGGACCGAGTTCGTCGCCGCCGTCGGCGACGTCGTCCCGCTGCCCCTTGCCACAGTGCTGCTGGTGGCCGGTGCCGCGTTGGCCGCCCTCGGATGGTTCCACTGGCCCCGCTGGTGGCCACGGCGCCGGTCCGGTCGATGGGGCTGGCTGGGCCGGCCGGGCCTGGCCGACCGGCTGCGCCGGCTGCGCCGCTGGCGGCCGGCACCGCCCGGCCTGCCCCGCTGGCTGACCGCGTTCGATCCACGCCGCTGGCTGACCGCACTCCAGCCGCGCCGCTGGCTGGCCGCGCTCGATCCACGCCGCTGGCGACGCCGGCCGGCGACCGCCGCCGGCCGCCCCGGTGGTTCGCTGGTGCCGCCGCCCCGGTCGGCCGACGTTCCGGCCGCACTCGCCGACCGGTACGCCGACCAGGGCCGGTACGCCGAGGCGGTCCGGGAACGGCTGCGCGCGATGGTCGTGGAAATCACCGACCACGGGGTGCTCACCGACCGCCCCAGCTGGACCGTCACCGAACTCGCCGATGTGGCCGGGCGGGCCGAGCCGGCCGCCCACCCCGTGCTGACCGAGGCCGGCGGCATCTTCAGCGACGTGTGGTACGGCGAGCAGCCGGCACTGCCCGGCCACGACCGGCGGATGCGCGAACTCGCCGGCCAGCTGCGTCACGCACTCGACCAGGACCGTCGGCCCGCCGGCCAGCGACCGGGCCGGCGACGGTGACCCGGCCCGGTGTCCGCCGCCAAGGGCTGCCACGGCGGCGGTGGCGGTGGCTGCGGATCGCGATCCCGTTCGCGGTGGTCGGCGTACTGCTCGTCGGCACCGCCGTGGCGTACCAGCTGACCCACCCGGACCCGACCCGGCCCGGCTTCCTCTCCCCGACCAACCACGGCCCGGACGGCGGCAGCGACCTCGCCGCCGCGTTGCGCGACGACGGTATCGCCGTCCACTCCGCCGACGGGACCGTCGACGCGATCCGCGCCGCGCTGACCGGACCCACCACGCTGTTCGTTCCCGCCCCCACCCTGGTGCATCCGGACTACCTGCAGGCACTCGGTCGGATGCCGGCCGGGACCCGGGTGCTGCTGATCGACCCGCCGGCCCGGCTGCTACGCGGCGAGCCGCTGCCGGTCGAGCGCCGCACCCGGCGCTGGGCGGCCCGGGTCGACGATCCGGACCACGACGGCCGGCCGTGCGCACTGCCCGAGGTGGCCGACACCGGACCGGCGGCGGCTGTACGGCAGCGTTACGCTGCCCCGCCCGGAATCGACCCGGACCGGTTCGACCTGTGCTTCGATGCCGGCCTGGCCCGGCTCGACTGGGGGCAGGCCGAGCTGGTGGTGGTCGGGGCGAGCGACCCGTTCCGCAACGACCGGTTCGACGAGCACCGCAACGCGCGGTTCGCCGCCCAGCTGCTCGGCACCCGTGCGCAGGTGGTCTGGCTCGACCTCGCCCGCCCGGACACCCCACCGGAGCCCAGGGAGCCGGTGCAGCAGCCGTCGATCCACCTCGGCGAGGAGGACCCCGGCGCCGGCCCGCAGGTCAGCGCCCAGCCGATCGGGCAACCGCAGGGACCCGTGGCCAGCGAGGTCCGGCCGTCGCAGGACACCCTGCTGGACGCCTTTCCGCCGTGGTTCTGGGCGTTGCTCGCCCAGCTGGCCGTCGCCGCCCTGGTACTGGTGCTGTGGCGGGCCCGCCGGTTCGGTCCACCGGTGTCCGAGGCGCTGCCGGTGACGGTTCCGGTTGCCGAGACGATGCTGGGCCGAGGGCAGCTCTACCGGCGGTCCCGGGAACGGGCCCCCACCACGGGTATCCTGCGTACCGCCGCACTGGCCCGGCTCGTCCCGATGCTGGATCTGCCGGATCAAGCCCAACCGGCGGACGTCGTGGCGGCGGTCGCCGACCGGACCGGGGCGTCCGCCGAGCAGATCGACGCGTTGCTGTACGGGCCGCCGCCCACCACCGACGGCGACCTGCTGCACCTGGCCCGGCGGCTGGCCGCCCTGCCCGCCGAGGTCGCCGGTCCGGCCAACCGCATCGAACCGTCCGACGGGCCGGACCGGACACCGTCCGACGGGCCGACGGCTCCGGCACCCCGGTCCCCATCTGCGATCGAAGGAGAACCCTGGTGACCCGACCCAGCGTGACCGGTCCGGCGGACGCCGTACCCGCCGACCGGCACAACGGCCCCGCCGCCGAACGGCACAGCGGCAGCGTCACCGCCGGCCACGGCACCGACCTCGCCGGTCACGACGCGGCCCGCGACGCGCTACGCCGGCTGCGCGGCGAGGTCGCCAAGGCCGTGGTCGGGCAGGACGCCGTGGTCACCGGTCTGGTCATCGCGCTGCTCTGCCGTGGGCACGTGCTGCTGGAAGGCGTACCCGGCGTCGCCAAGACGCTGCTGGTACGCGCGTTCGCCGCAGCGCTGGATCTGGACGCCAAGCGGGTGCAGTTCACCCCGGACCTGATGCCGGGCGACGTCACCGGGTCACTCATCTTCGATCCACGAAGTGCTGCGTTCACCTTCCGGGAAGGCCCGGTCTTCACCAACCTGCTGCTCGCCGACGAGATCAACCGGACACCACCGAAGACGCAGTCGGCCCTGCTCGAGGTGATGGAGGAGCATCAGGTCTCGGTGGAAGGGGTCCGCCGGCCGCTGCCGGCACCGTTCATCGTGGCCGCCACCCAGAATCCGATCGAGTACGAGGGCACCTACCCGTTGCCGGAGGCGCAGCTCGACCGGTTCCTGCTCAAGTTGTCCGTACCGCTGCCCAGCCGGAACGAGGAACTAGGCGTGCTGCGGGCCCACCACGCCGGCTTCGATCCGGCGGACCTGGCCGCCGCCGGGGTGCGCCCGGTCGCCGGGGCGGCCGACCTGGCTGCGGCCCGCCGGGCCATCGGGCAGGTACGGGTCAGCGAAGAGGTGTTCGGCTACATCGTGGACCTGTGCCGAGCCACCCGGACGGCTCCCGCGCTGGCGCTCGGTGCCTCACCGCGGGGCACCACCGCGCTGCTCAACACCGCCAAGGCGTGGGGGTGGCTGGCCGGCCGCGACTACGTCACACCGGACGACGTGAAGGCGGTCACCCGGGCCACCCTGCGGCACCGGATCCGGCTCCGGCCGGAGGCGGAACTGGAGGGGGTAACCGAGGACGCCGTACTCGAATCGGTGCTCGGCGCCGTCCCGACGCCACGGTGACCGGGCCTGACGGCACCGTGACCAGGCTTGACGCCACGGTGACCAGGCCGGTGGCGCCGCCGGCCGGGGCCGGACGGCCGCCGTGCTGACCTGGCGGGCGGCGGTGCTGCTCGGGGCCGGCGCGGTGACCCTGCCGTGGTGGCCGCGGCCATGGCTGGGTCTGGTGATCGTCACCGGATCGGTGGCCCTGCTCGCACTGATCGACCTGGCGTTGGCCGCTCCGCTGAGCGCGCTGGAGCTGCGCCGCGACGGCGACCGGACCAGTTGGTTCGGCACTGCGGCGACGGTGACGTTGCGGCTGCACAACGGCTCCCGACGACGGCTGCGGGCCGAGGTCCGCGACGCCTGGACCCCGTCGGCCGGCGCCGCCCCCGCCGAGAGCGCCGGCACCGATTCCGCCGATCGCGCCGGCACCGCCGCTAGCCCTGCCGGCGCCGTCGGCGGTGGACCCATCTGGCGGGTACGGCTGGCACCGGGAGCCACCGCCGCACTGCCCGCCGCACTCACTCCGACTCGTCGCGGCGACCGCCGCGCCGTCGAGGTGACCGTTCGGTCCACCGGCCCACTCGGGCTGGCGTTCCGGCAGCGACGCCGCCGGCCGGCCACCCCGCAGTGGACGCTGCGGGTGCTGCCCCGCTTCGACTCCCGGCAGCTGTTACCGGAGAAGCTGGCCCGGCTGCGGGTGATCGACGGCATGCGGGCGACCCGGGGACGGGGGCAGGGCACCGAGTTCGACAACCTGCGCGAGTACGTGGTCGGCGACGACGTACGGTCGATCGACTGGCGGGCCAGCGCCCGGCGCTCCGACGTACTGGTCCGGACCTGGCGTCCGGAGCGGGACCGGCGGGTGGTGTTCGTCCTGGACACCGGGCGCACGTCGGCGGTCCGCGTCGCGGACCAGCCCCGGCTGGACGTGGCGATCGACGCCGCGCTGCTGCTGGCCACGCTGGCGCACCGGGCCGGTGACCGATTCGACCTGCTGGCGGTGGACACGAAGGTCCGGGCGCGGATCTGGGGTGCGAGCCGACAGACCCTGCTGCCTCGGTTGGTCGCCGAACTGGCGGCGCTGCAACCGGCGCTGGTGGAAACGGACCACGAACTGATGGTCGGTGAGGTGCTCCGCCGGGAGACTCGCCGGTCCCTGGTGGTGCTCTGCACCGCGCTGGAGCCGGCGGCGCTCGGCGACGGACTGCTGCCGGTACTGCCCCGGCTCGTCGCCCGGCACCAGGTGGTGGTGGCCGCAGTCGGGGATCCGGCGGTGCCGGCCGTCGCCAACGGGCCGGTGCGCGACGTCGCCGACGCGTACCTGGCCGCATCGGCAGCACAGACCAGGGCCGAGCGGGACCGGGTCGGTGGTGCGCTGCGTCGGCACGGTGTCCCGGTGCTGGACGCGGCCGCGCCGAGCTTCGCCGGCCGGCTCGCCGACCTCTACCTTCAGCTGAAACTGCTCGGCCGGCTCTGAACCGGGTCACCGGGCTGCCGGGCCGGATCAGCGGGGCGCCGGGAGCCGAGGATGAGGACGTAGCCGAGGAAAGCGAGCCAGGCGGCGAACCCGATCGCGACCCGCAGCCAGGTCGGCAGCGGTGCCGGGGTGACGAAGGCCTCGATCAGCCCGGCCACCGCGAACAGCAACACCAGCCCGAGCGCCACCAGTACGCCGGAGAGCCCGGCCTCGGCGACCGCCCGGCCCCGGGTCAGGTGCGCCGGCGGCGCGATCCAGGCCCCGCCGATCCGCAGCCCCACGCCGGCAGCGATGAATACGCCGGTCAACTCCAGCAGACCGTGCGGCGTGACCAGTCCGAAGAAGACGTCAGCCCGGTCGTACGAGATCATCACCCCACCGGTGACCCCGAGGTTCAGCGCATTCACCCAGAGTAGGTAGAGCACCGGGACCACCAGTACGCCGGCGGCCAGGCACTGCGCGGCGAGCCAGGCGTTGTGCGCCCACAACTGGGCGGCGAAGTTCGGTGCCGCGTACCGGGTGTAGTAGCCGGCGAAGCTCGACTCGGCGAGCTCAGCGGCGGCCTGGTCACCGATCAGCAGCCGGGCGCTGTCCGGATTGCCGGCCACCCACCACATCAGAAAGCCGGTGAGCGTACAGAAGGCGACGGCCACCGCCGCCCACCAGGGCGCCGCCTGGAACACCGCCCGGGGGAACCCGACGCTGAAGAACCGGCCGACCCGGGCCCAGGAGAATCCCCGACCCCGGGTGAGCCGAGCGCGGGCCGCCAGCACCAGCCGGGACAGCCGGGCGACCAGCGCCGGGTCCGGCGAGCGGCTGCGGACCGCCGACAGATGGGTGGCGGTCCGCTGGTAGAGCGCGACCAGCTCGTCCACCTCGGCGACGGTTAGTCGCCGCGCACGCACGAGCTGTTCCAGTCGTCGCCACTGGGGCTCGTGCTCCGCCACGTACGCGTCGAGGTCCACGGTCACCTCCCGTCCCATAGTGTTCACTGGCAGGGTGGCCATGCAGACAACCGGGGGCGGCAGGCTGGTCAGCGGCGAAGCTGTCGAGGTGGAGGTACGGCTGGCCCGGCTCGGCTCGCGGCTACTGGCCCTGCTCGTCGACCTCGTCGTGCAGGCGCTGATCGCGGTGGTGCTGGCGGTCCTGGCCGGGCTGCTGCTCGCGTCGATGCGCGCGTCCATCGAGGTCGACGAGGCGCTCGGGCAGGCCCTGCTCACGGTCGGCGCGGTCCTGGTGCTGGTCGGTTACCCGGTGCTGTGCGAGACGTTGAACGCCGGCCGTACCGTCGGCAAGCTGGCGGTCGGCATCCGGGTGGTACGCGACGACGGCAGCCCGCCACGTTTCCGGCACTCGCTGGCCCGCGCCCTGGTCGGCGTGGCCGCCGAGTGGCCCGGTCTGCTGCTGCCGCCGCTCACCTGGCTGGCCAGCCTGGTGACGATGGTGACCAACCGGGACGGCAAACGCCTCGGGGACCTGGCCGCCGGCACGGTCGTGGTGCACGATCGGGCCCCGGCGGCCTGGGGGTGGGTGCCGGACATGCCGCCGGTGCTCGCTGGTTGGGCCCGTACCCTCGATTTGAGCCGCCTCGACGACGACCTCGCGCTGGACGTACGGCATCTGCTCGCCCGGGGGCACGGGTTCGCCGAACCGGCCCGCTCCGACCTGGTCCGGTTGGTGACCGAACAGGTCACGGCGGTGGTCACTCCCCCGCCGCCGGCCGGTGTCCCGGACTGGGCCTACCTGGCGGCGGTTCTCGCCGAACGCCGTCGCCGGTCGGCGCAGCGACTGGCCCGGACCAGGGCGGTGACCGCCGCGCTCTGGCCGGAACTCGCTGCGGTGAGTCCGGCGCGCACAAGCGCCCTGCGTCCGGCGGCGCCGGTCCGGGCCGCTGCGCCCGAGTCGGTTGCGCCGGCGCAGCGGGACGGACCGGACTGGCCACGCGGCAGCTGGCCGCGGCCACCGTGGCTGGGCCCGACGGCGGAGCAGCCGGACTGGACCGGGGTGCGCCGTCCACCGGTCGCCAGCACGCTGCGCACCGCAGGCGCACGATCCGACCGAGAGCGGCCGCCCGGATCCCCACTGTCGTGAACCGGCTTACGGCTGGCCAGGTGTGGCAGCATCGGTGCCGTGAAGGCATTCCTCCCGTGGTTGGTCGTCCTTGCCCTGGTGATCCTGCTGAACGCGGTCGGGTTGCGCCCGTTGGCCACCGCGCTGGCCCTCGGTTGGCTGGCGTACTGCATCTGGACCTGGGTACGGCCGGGCAGCCGCTCCCAGGGTTGACCCCCGCCGGCACGCCACGAGTCGGTAATTTCCGGATTAGCTTGACAGTCTGACTACTCACTGCAAATCTATGGCTACGTCGCGTCACGATGATCGTCACGCTGACGCGCGGGGGAACCAAACCGGGGGGATGCGCGGGGCGGCTGTCGGTGAGCGGAGCGGACGCTCACCCGGCCGCCCCGCGTGCTTGTCCGCCAGCAGCCGGCTAGTCGATCGACGGATCGACCGAGGCGACGAACGCCGTGCCAGTGCCGGAGAGCGCCAACGGGGTCCCGCCGGCCGGTCCCACCGCCGCCTGCCCGGCCCGGACCGACACCGCCGCCACATCGTCGTCGACGGTGACCTCACCGGCGACGCAGAGCACCACCCGGGGGCCTTCGACCGGCACCGACACCCGCCGCACGTCAGCGTCGAGCACAACCCGGTGCAGCGCGAACTCGGCGACCGGCACCGGCCAGGTGACCACCCCGGAAGCGACCGGCTGGACGCGTACCACCGGGTCGTCGAGCACCTCGAAGCGCAACACCCGCAGCAACTCCGCGACATCGACATGCTTGGGGGTCAACCCACCGCGCAGCACGTTGTCACTGGCCGCCATGATCTCCACGCCGGCACCCCGCAGGTACGCGTGCAGGTTGCCGGCCGGCATCCAGATCGCCTCCCCCGGAGCCAGGGTGACCTGGTTGAGCAGCAATGCAACCAGCACCCCGGGGTCGGCCGGATAGTGCCCGGCCAACCGGCGCAGCAGCGCCGCGTCGGCGGCGTACCGCGTCGGCAGCCGGTCGGCGCCCGCAACCGCCGCCGCGACCAGAGCCGGCCGTTGCGGCCCCGGCCACCGCAGCAACCGCTCCAACGCCTCCGACAACCCGCCCGGTCCGACCCGCAACGCCTTGACCACCGGCTCCAGCTCGTCGACGCCCAACGCCGCCAGCACCTCGGCAGAGAACTGCGGTGCCCGGAAGCCGCAGAGCGCGTCGAACTCGCTGAGCGCCACCAGCAGCTCCGGCTTGTGGTGCGGGTCGACGTAGTTGCGCCCCGCCGAGGTGGACGGCAGCTTCGACTGCGCGGCGTACCCGGCGCGGGCCTGCGCCGCGTCCGGATGCGCCTGCAACGACAGCGGCGTCTCGGCGGCCAGCACCTTCATCAGGTACGGCAGCCGCCCGTCGAACCGGGTCGCGGTCGGCTCACCCAGCCAGCCCACCGGATCCTGGTCGATCAGCTCCGGCAGCCCGGCCAACGCCCCGCCCCGCCGCACCTGGGACGGCGCGCCGGGGTGGGCACCCAGCCAGAGCTCCGCCTCCGGCCCGGGTGCCGGAGCCGGGCGCCCCTGCAGCTGCGCGATGACGGTCCGCGACCCCCACGCGTAGTCCCGGATCCGGCCGGTCAACAGTTCCACGGCGCCCGCCTCAGGTGGTGGAGAGTTCCTTCATCTCGCTCACCGCCGGCACCGCCATCGGGTCCAGATGGTGCGCCAGCGCCAGGTAGACGGAGGCGAAGTCGGGGACCGAGATCAACGAGGCGAGCCGTTCCAGTGCCGAACCGCCCTCCGCGGTGATCACGTCGCACCGCACACCGCGCCGGTCCGCCAGGGTCTGCACCGCCTCGGCCCGACGCTCCTCGACCACGAAGGGTTCGTCGGCGTCGTCCTCCGGGTTCAACCCACCGTCACGCAGCAGCACCAGACGCAACCGGGTCGGCGACTCGGACTGGTCGTCATCGTCGTCCGGGTCGGCGAAAATGTCCCGGGTCGACTCCCCCAGGCCGCCGAAGACCCCGTCGAGCAGCCCTACCCGACCCCGGCCGGCCTCGCCGAGCGCCCCGGTGACCACCGGATAGCGGGCGTTCGTCGACAGCGTGTCGCCGAACCGGCGGGCGGCGACCGACGCCACCGGCGACGAGCCCCAGACGATCGGCACCGACCCGGCCAGCCCGAGAGCGAGCGCCTTCGCCGGATTGACGAACGACTCGGCGGCCGGGCGGCACCGCTCGGCGTCGGCGTCCAGCCGGGCCGCCGTCTCCGCCAGATCCGCCTCGTTGACCTTGACCAGGCCCAACGCCCGCGCGGCCAGCAGCACCGGCACGGTCAACGCCCAGAGGCTGGCCCGGGCCGGAGCGCGTCGCGGCACCGGGACGAACGGGGCGCGTACTCCTTCGGCGACCGACTGCAGCTGCGAGTCGGGCGGCCCGACGGCGACCAGCCGGGCACCGCGCCGGGCGGCGGCCTGAGCCGCACCCAGCGCTTCCGGGCTGCGTCCCGAAGCGCTGACCGCGATGACCACGTCGGCCGCGCCGACCCAGCCGGGCACGCCGGCGCTGCGGTGCGGGATCACCGGTACGGGACAGCGTGGTCCGGCCACAGTGGCCAGCACGTCACCGGTCCGCCCGGCGGTACCGATACCGGCGATGACCACCGCCCGGGGTCGCCCCTCGTCGCCGAGCACACCGAGGTTGGCCTCGGCGGCCAACGCCGCCGACTCGCGCACCTGGGCACCGGCCGACGCGGTGAACCGCAGCATGCCGCCGGGATCGGTCGAGTTGAGCCCGTCCACGTCGTCGAGCAGCGCCTCGTCGGCGACCCGCCGACCCACCACCCCGGACGTGCCGTCGATCGGAACCGCCATCAGCCGGCCTCGCCGGGCTGGCGGGCCTCGTCCAGCAGCAGCACCGGGATCCCGTCGCGCACCTCGAAGACCCGCGAGCACTCCGGACAGGTGAGGGTCGACGCGGCAGCGTCGTAGGTCAACGGCGTGTGGTGCGTGTCCGGGCAGGCGAGGATCTCCAGCAGCTGCGAATCCAGGGCCATCGGATGGCTCCTTCCACGTGTCTCGCCGGCGGACCCCGTCCCGGGGTGCGCCTTCCGGTGAAGATCCTAGCCGCGAACCAGCGCGAGCACCCCGTCGCGCAGCTCGGCCATCCGCTCGACGGTCGGTGCCTCCACGTTGAGCCGCAGCAACGGCTCGGTGTTCGAGGCACGGATGTTGATCCAGGCACCGTCGTCGAAGCGGACGGTCAGCCCGTCCAGCTCGTCGGTGTCGGCGTTGGCGTACGCCGTCTTGATCTCGGCGAGCTTGGCCTGCTGGTCGGTGACCGTCGAGTTGATCTCACCGGAGGCGACGTACCGCTCGAACTCGTGGGCCAGCTCGGACAGCGGCTTGTCCTGCTCGCCCAGCGCGGCCAGCATGTGCATCGCGGCCAGCATCCCGGTGTCGGCGAACCAGAAGTCCCGGAAGTAGTAGTGCGCCGAGTGCTCACCGCCGAAGACCGCGTTGGTCCGGGCCATCTCGGCCTTGATGAACGAGTGGCCGACCCGGGAACGCACCGGCTCACCGCCGTTCTCCCGGACGATCTCCGGCACCGCGCTGGAGGTGATCAGGTTGTGGATGACCGTCTCGCCGGGGTGTTTGGCCAGCTCCCGGGTGGCGACCAGGGCGGTGATCGCCGACGGGGAGACCGGCTCGCCACGCTCGTCGACGACGAAGCAGCGGTCGGCATCGCCGTCGAATGCCAGCCCCAGGTCGGCGTTGTGGTCCCGGACCGCCTTCTGCAGGTCGACGATGTTCTCCGGGTTGAGCGGGTTCGCCTCGTGGTTCGGGAACGAGCCGTCCAGCTCGAAGTACATCGGCACGATGTCCAGCGGCAGCGCCGGCAGCACGGTGTCGCCGAGGACCGCCGGCACGGTGTAGCCGCCCATCCCGTTGCCGGCGTCGACGACCACCTTCAGCGGCCGGATCGCGGACAGGTCGACCAGGGTACGCAGATGCGCGGCGTAGTCGGCGAGCAGTTCGCGCCGTTCGACCCGGTCCCCGCCGGACGGCACCTCGCCGCCGTCGAGCAGCGCCTGGGCCCGGTCCCGGATGTCGGTCAGCCCGGAGTCCTGGCCGATCGGCGCCGCCCCGGCCCGGCACATCTTGATGCCGTTGTACTGGGCTGGATTGTGGCTGGCGGTGAACATCGCGCCGGGCAGCTCCAGCGCGCCGGAGGCGTAGTAGAGCAGGTCGGTGGAGGCCAGCCCGGCGTGCAGCACCTCGGCCCCGGCGGCGGTGGCCCCGGCGGCGAACGCGTCGGCCAGCGGCGGCGACGACTCACGCATGTCGTGGGCGATGACGATCCGGTCGGCTTTGTCGCCGCGCTCGGCCAGGATCTGCACGAACGCGGTGCCGATGGCCCGGGCCACGGTCTCGTTCAACTGGTCGGGAGTGGTGCCACGGACGTCGTAGGCCTTGACGATTTTGGACAAGTCAGACAAGGTCTCGCTCCTCAGCCGTGCCGATGCCAACACGAGTGAGGGTAACGGAGCGGTGGGCAATGCCTTCGGCCAAGGCTGACGGTCCATCCTCCGGCAGCACGATGTTCATCCTCCGGCCGGGTACGCCGCTGCCGGGAACGCCGAGCCGCTGGTCAGCGCCGGATCCGGGGCAACAGCATGGTCGCCCCGCCGCCCCCGACATCCCCACCAGGACCACCCGTACCGCCGGGGGCCGACCGGGTCGGACGCAACCTGCGGACCAGCAGTACCAGCAGGGCGATGCCGACAGCGACCATGCCGACCCCGGCGGCCATCACCCCGGTGCCGATGCCGGAACCGTCGTCACCGGCCGGCCCACCGGCCGAACCGGCCGCAGCCAGCAGGTCCTGGTCCGGCAGTACGGCCGGCGCGTCGCTCGGCTCGGCGGTCGCGCTGTCGACGGTGGGTTCCGGGGTCGGTTCCGCGCTCGGCGACGGGGTCGGCGGACCCGGCTGGTAGGTGCCGGCGAGCCGGCCGCCGACCCGTTTGGCCCCGGCTTCCCGGCCGAGCAGCACCCCACCGGCGGTGTACGCCTCACCGACGATGTGCGCGACTCCGGCGGGCGCACCGGCCCGGAACGCCATCCGGTAGCGGACCGAGCGGCTCTTGCCCTTGCACAGTTCGTCCTTTTCCGGCGCGGTGTGCTCGGTCAGCAGCAGCCCGTCGCCGTTGTCCCACAGCGGCACGGTCACCCAGTCGTCGTCGATCCGGGCCTGCACGCCGACCTGGTCGGGAGTGACGCCGGGCAGCCGGATCGCCAGCGCGGTACGCACCGCCACGCAACCGTCGGTGCGTTTGGTCACCTTGACGGTCACCCCACCGGCCTTCTCGCCGACCGTGAAATTGCTAGGCAGGCCGATCCGCACCCGCTCGTCCTGGCCGTACGCGGGGCCTGCGGCGAGCACCGCTGTGCCGACGGTCAGCGCGAGCACCGTCGCCAGTCGAGCCGCGCCACGCCGTACCGACATCTCCGCCTCGCCTTCCGCGTCGCCGGCACCCGCGCTTCGGACGCCACCGCGCGACAGGCTACCGCGCTCCGGCTACGCCCCGGTGCGCACAGCGCGCCGCCGCCTGACCGGCGGGGCGACGGCGGCCGGTGGAGGCGGCGGCGGTCAGAGGTCGAGTCCGGTGAGGACCATCACCCGGGGCTCGGTGTAGTCGTCCATCGCGCTGCGGACCCCTTCCCGGCCGACGCCGCTGCCCTTGACCCCGCCGTACGGCATCTGGTCGGCCCGGTACGACGGCACGTCACCGACGATCACCCCGCCGACGGCGAGCGTGCGGTGCGCGGTGAACGCGGTCTGCAGGTTGTGGGTGAACACGCCGGCCTGCAGCCCGTACGCCGAGTCGTTGACCGCAGCGAACCCGGCCTCGTCGTTCTCCACCCGGTCCACGACGAGCACCGGGCCGAAGACCTCCTCGGTGAGCACCTTCGCGCCGGCCGGCACCCCGGTCAGCACCGTCGGCGGGTACGTCGCGCCGTCGCGTCGGCCGCCGACCTCGATCGTCGCCCCGGCGGTCACCGCCTCGTCCACCCAGGACTCGACGCGTATCGCGGCGTCCTCGCTGATCAGCGGCCCGACATCGGTGGCGTCGTCGGCCGGGTCACCGGCCCGTAGCGCCTGAACGGCGGCGACGAGCCGGGGCAGGAAGCCGTCGTAGAGCCATTCGTGCACGTACACCCGTTGTACGGCGATGCAGCTCTGCCCGGCCTGGTAGTTGGCGAAGGTGGCGATTCGTTGTGCCGCTCGGGTCAGCTCCTCGTCGCCGGTCCAGTCCTCGCAGATGACCGCGGCGGCGTTGCCGCCCAGCTCCAGGGTGACGTGCTTGTCCGGCACTGAGCGGCGGATCAGCGTGCCGACCGGCCCCGAGCCGGTGAACGACACCACCGGCAGGCGTGGGTCGGCGACCAGGTCGCCGGCCCGGTCGTTCGGCACCGGCAGGACGGAGACCATGCCGGCGGGCAGCCCGGTGCCTGATCCACTGCCCGGCGCGGCGTCCGACGCGGCGGTCGGACCGGCCGGCTCGGTGACCTCGGCGATCAGTTCGCCGAGCAGCAGCGCGGTCAGCGGGGTCGCCGGGGCCGGCTTGACGATGATCGGGGCGCCGACCGCGATCGCCGGGGCGACCTTGTGCGCCACCAGGTTCAGCGGAAAATTGAACGGCGAGATGCCCAGCACCGGCCCGCGCGGCACCCGGCGGACCACCGCCATCCGGCCGGCGGCGGCCGGGTCGGTGTCGAGGCGCTGCAGGTCGCCGGAGAACCGCCGGGCCTCCTCGGCCGCCCAGCGGAATGTGGAGACGGCGCGCGCCACTTCGGCGCGGGCCCATTTGATCGGTTTGCCGTTCTCGGCGGTGATCAGCCGGGCGATTTCGTCGGCCCGCTGCGCGAGTCGGGCACTGATGTGGTCCAGTGCGCCCGCCCGGCGGTACGCGGGCAGTGCGGCGGCCTGCGGCGCGACCCCGTGCGCGGCGGCGACCGCCCGCTCGACCTGTTCGGGCGTGGCGTAGCTGGTCTGTCCGACGAGCCGACCGTCGTACGGGTGGTGCACGGCCAGCGGCGCGTCACCGTGCGCCGGCTCTCCGGCCAGCCAGAACGGCGTACGCGGGGCCGGGTCGGCGTGGTCCATCCGGTCAGCCTAGGCCAGTGACCGAGACACCCGATGAGCTTGACAACGTACAACCGGTCGGTTGTATATTGGCGGGGTGATCGAGGAGAGCGCGGACCGGGCGGACGCCATGTTCCACGCGCTCGCCGACCGCACCCGGCGCGACATCCTGCGCCGGGTGCTGGCCGGGGAGCACTCCGTCTCCGCGCTCGCCGCCAAGTACGACATGAGCTTCGCCGCCGTACAGAAACACGTCGCCGTGCTGGAGAAGGCCGGTTTACTGACCAAGCGACGCAGTGGTCGCGAGCAGCTGGCCAGCGGAGATGTGCAGGCGGTGCGCTCGGTGGCGTCCATGCTCGCCGAGCTCGAACACATCTGGCGTGGCCGCATCGCACGCATCGACGCGCTGCTCGCAGCCGACCCCGATGGGTCGCAGACGACCCCGACGAAAGGACCGAACAATGCCCGTGACCGACGTCCAGCAGGACCTTGACAACCGGACCCTGACCATCACCGCGGACTTCGCCGCGCCGGTGGAGCGGGTCTGGCAGGTCTACGCCGACCCTCGCCAACTGGAGAAGGTGTGGGGACCGCCGACGTACCCGGCGACCGTGGTCGACCACGAATTCACGCCCGGCGGTCGCGTGACCTACTTCATGACCGGCCCAGAGGGCGACAAGCATGCCGGATACTGGCTGATCACCGCCGTGGACGAGCCGACGAGTTTTTCCTTCGACGACGGCTTCGCGGACATGGACTTCAAGCCGCTGTCGGAGATGCCGACCTCTCGGAACACGTACACATTCGCTGAGCACAACGGCGGCACCCGGGCGACCTACGTGGGCAGGTACGAGTCCGCCGAGGCCCTGCAACAGGTGCTGGACATGGGCATGGTGGAGGGCTCCACCTCGGCGATCAACCAGATCGACGAGCTACTCGCCCGCTGACCGGCGGGAGACCGGGGTGCAAGCGGCCCCAGTCTCCCCGCACAGCCACCAGTCACCCGCCGCTCCTATGATCACTTTCTCCTTACCCGCAGTCGAAGGCAATCATCCTGGCCGGGACGGCTCGCGGCGCCGAGCCGGACTGACGTTGGTGAATCGGCCAGGGCATCTGTACCTGGAACGCGCTGTGGGACGTGGCCGTCGTCACCCGATGGCCACGCCCACCAGTCGCGTCTACTTGACGTCCCAGCCGCGTTTACCTGACGTCGAGTCCGATCACGAACCCGTCGAGGTCGTAGCCGTTTTGATCAAGCGCATAGTTGCTGCGACCGCCGCCCTGACTGGCCCGAGGCGTGTATACCGGAATGCCGAAGTCACTGTCGTGCCTGTCGTAGGCCTGGAGCGAAACCCGGAAGTCGTTGATGACGGGCCGGCGCTTCTTCCCGTCTACCTACAACAATCGCCTGAGGCAAATACGTGCAAGCGCCTGGAGATGGGGTCCTGAGCTGTACACCAGCAACCTCCGACGCGCGCACTGACGTGGCCGGCGTACAGCTCATGACCCTATCCCGTCAGATCAGCATGCGCGGCCAGCACAGGAACCCGAAATTTCGCCAGGATTTCCGGATCATGATTCCGCCTGGCGCAGATGCGAGACAAGCGCAGCGCTCCTTGGATGCGGCGAGACGGCTCGCACCGCGAGGTCGCAGCCGATCCGGCCACATCGGACGGGCTAGCTCACCACCGGTCGACCGGCCGGGTACTGCCCAGGCGTTGACAGCCGCCACTGGGGCAGTTAACACTATCGATCTCATCCGGTAACTGCAGCGCAACCCGTCGACCGGTGTCGTGTTAGCGCTAACACGACACCCCTGACGATCCGTACCCCCGTCGCGCGACCGACCCGCCTGACCCCCACCCCAGCGGGAGACCCGATGTCACACGTCCTCACCCGGATCGGCGCCGCCTGCCTGCTGTTCGCCTCCTGGTCGGTCGCCGCGCCGAAACCCGCCGCCGCGCTCGACCCGTTCACCGGCTACCTGATGGCCCACTTCACCGGCGAATCCGCCACCGGCGAACAGATCTACCTCGCCCACAGCACCGACGGGCTGCGCTGGACTGACCTCAACAACGGCAGCCCGGTCCTGGTCTCCACCGTCGGCACCCGAGGCGTACGGGATCCGGTCCTGGTCCGATCCCCCGCCGGCGACCGCTACTGGATCATCGCGACGGACCTGCGGATCGCCAGCGGTACGTCCTGGAACGACGCGGCCAACCGGGGCAGCACCTCGATCGTGGTGTGGGAGTCGACCGACCTGGTCAACTGGTCGGCGCCACGACTGCTCAACGTGGCCGGCGGGATCCCCGGAGCCGGCAACGCCTGGGCACCAGAGGCCATTTACAACCCGGCCACTGGGGACTACGTCATCTACTGGGCGACCAACTCCGCCCGCAACGGCGTGACAAAACACCGCATCTGGTACGTACGCACCAGCGATTTCCGTACCGTCAGCGCCCCGCAGCTCTACATCGACCGGGGTACCGGCCAGGGCATCATCGACACCCAGATCATCGAAGTGCCGGGCAGTGTCGGCGGCTACCGCTACTACCGGGCGTCGGCCGACGGCCACATCACCATCGAGGCCAGCAACTCGATCCTCGGCTCGTGGACGACGCTCGGGAACCTCTCGCACCTGGGCATCTCCAACGGCACCGGCGGCGGCAACGTCGTCGAAGGTCCGATGTGGGTGCAGTTCAACGGCCGTAACGAATGGGTGTTGTGGCTCGACCAGTACGCCACCGGCCGGGGCTACCTGCCGATCACCTCGACCAACCTGGGCAGCACCCAGAACTTCCGGACCCGAACCGACTTCAGTATGGGCGGCAACCGCAAACGGCACGGGTCGATCCTCAACCTGACCGCCGCCGAGCAGTCCCGCGTCCTCGGCCGCTGGGGCTCGACCGTGCCGGTCAACCGCATCCAGTCCTACAACTTCCCGGACCGGTACGTTCGGCACGCCGACTTCGACGTCCGGATCGACCCCAACGTCAGTCCCGCCCAGGACGCCCAGTTCCGGCTCGTCCCCGGCCTGGCCGACCGGTCCGGCCACGTGTCGTTCGAGTCGGTCAACTACCCCGGCTACTACCTGCGCCACTACGGGTACGACTTCGTCCTGGCCGCCAACGACGGCAGCGCCGTCTTCGCCGCCGACGCCAGCTTCCGGCGGGTGGCCGGACTGGCCGACTCGTCGTGGACGTCGTTCCAGTCGTACAACTTCCCCGACCGCTACATCCGGCACTACGGCTACCAACTCCGGCTCGATCCGATCACCGACGCCCAGGGCCGCGCCGACGCGACCTTCCGGGTGACCAACTGACCCGTCGGCGCACCGCACCCCGTGCCCTGGCCGGTCGCCCCGTCCGGCAGACCGGCCAGGGCAGCCCGCGTCAGTCAGACCGACGCGGCGCTCTATCCAGCTGCGAGCAGTCGCGAGATCAGGTCAGCGGTCGTCGAGGCACCGGCTCTCCGCAATGCCGTGACGGTCGACTCGTCAGTCGCGCCCTTCAGCGAGTCGACGGCCGTTCGGTGGACGGCGAGCATCTGCGGACCGTACTCGACCACGAGCCGGCTGAGCAGCTGATCCGGAGTGAGCACCGCAAAGCCGAGATGTTCGACAAGGCTCGCCGGAAAATCCTTGGTGTTCGAGGTACAGAGGACAGTTGCCTCAGCGGCGAGAGAGGCGGCCAGAACGTGGCGGTCGTCTTCGTCCGGGAGCGGCACCTCACGCAGCGTATTCCAGTGCTCCTCGTCAGGCTCTACCTCGGCGAAGGGAAAGGCACGGTTCATCGCAGCCACCAGCCGCGCAGCAGCCGTACGGTCGAAGCCCGCCACGTTTTCCATCAGGTGCTCAGTCACCTCGCCAAGGATCTGCCCACTCCAGGAAATCGCGATGATCTCCTGGTCAGCCGCGTAGAGGAGATAGTCACGCAGGACCCGGGAGTAGAGCACGTTCGCATCGGCGAGGACGACCCGGATCAGATCGGCCTCGCCAGCCGCGCCGCTCATCCAGTGAGACCGAGTTCGTTCTGGATGGCAGCCAGTTCGGCTATCGCCTCACGCCGTCGCTCACGCTCTGTGTCAAGAAACGCCCTGATTGAGGAGATGCGGATGCGGTGGTGGGTGCCCACCTTGCGAGACTCCAGCAGACCGCGATCCATCAACTTGCGCACTTGGGGTCGCGACATGGCCAGCAGGACCGCAGCCTCGGTCGGGGTGACTTCGGCGTTCGCCGGCGAGACGATGATCTCCTCGCCGTGCGCCCTGGCGTCGACCAAGCGCGACACCAATTCGGCCGTCTCCCGCGACAGTGCCACGTGCACCTCGCTACCGGGCTCAGCCAAGGCACGGTGGAGAGCCTCTGCATCACGCGTCAGCAGATCTGTCATGACACCCCATCTCTAACTGCTTCATCTGCTCCAACTGCAGCAAGTGTAGCGGCCGACGTCCAGGGCCGCGCCGACGCGACCTTCCGGGTGACCAACTGACCCGTCGGCGCACCGCACCCCGTGCCCTGGCCGGTCGCCCCGTCCGGCAGACCGGCCAGGGCAGGCCCCGTCAGTCAGACCTACATGGCCGTCGCTGGCGGCGCCGCTCATCCATTCATCCGCCGTAAGCTTCACGAAGCACAGGCAGCCGAACCGACATCATGTCAAGACGACAGGATCACGAGACACTAGGCGTTCGACGCACCGATAGAATTCAACAGCTGTTCGAATGAGTCTCCAGACCATCGTGATTCGAGCTGGTCTACGGAGCGAAGTGCGAGGGCGATGTCGCCGCCGTAGGTGGTGATAGTCCGTTTATGGTAGTGCACGAGCCGTCGAACGTCCGTGGGATCGAGTTCCGGATGGAACTGGAGTCCCCAGACACGCCCGCCGAACCGGAATCCCTGTACCGGCGAGTGAGCGTTCGTGGCGACGACCTCTCCGCCGCTATCGGTGATAGTTGATGAATCGATCTCCTCGTAGTGGAACGCGGGAGCGACCAGGCTTCCGTTCTCCTCAAGTGACCACTCGATCTCGGCCAGCCCTACCTCGATCCGCTTGGCTCCCCGAATCCCGCCGGGGCACATGGACTCGACAATCATCTGAGCACCAAGGCAGACACCTAGGACAACAGGACCCCCTTGACGCGCGGCGTCGACCAGTCTGCGAGTGCGCGCCAGACCTCGCGGCATCCAGCCAGACTGGTCACTCACCGATGTGGCGCCGCCCGACAGGACGTGCAGTCGAGCCAGTGGTATCGAGGCGTCAACGCCAGTCAGATCGCGTCGCACCACTCTGCGACCAGTCGCCGCCAACCGCTCCACAAGCCGGTCGCCGTAGTCGAGGTCATCGGTCACCGCACCGTCGGCCGCCCAGACAACAGCATCGAATTCTATCACGAGAATATGTGCTCGAAGAGGCTGAACATGGCCTCTACTGTAGCAATCGCCGACAGGATCGTCAGCGCCGTGACGACGGTCTTCACCCTTCCGACCCGATGCGCCTGCTCCTCGGCCAACCTGCTCTCGATGACCTGGCGGACGGCCGACAGCAAGCTGTCGGCCCGCGACTGGAGCCGGTCGGTGCCCCATGCCTGCAGGATGGCGTCCCGCAGCATGAGGGTGTGGTGATCAAAACTGAAGGTCGGCGTCACCAGGTAGTGGTAGTCGGATCGAAGCCGGTATTCAAGGTTCTCGAGCCACCCTACGTCAGAGGCGAGGGCGCCGTGCCGCAGAGACTCATCAGCGGCCGCGGCGGTGCGTGCCAGGCGTGCGTAGGCCACATCGAGGATGAGGAGCAGTAACGAGAACTTACTCAGACTCGGGCCCGGGTCAGTAGTCGCCAGCAGGTTGAAGGCGTAGCCGGCGTAGAGAAACTGGTTGCGCCAGGGCGAGCGGGAAGTGAGCGGGAGAGGCGAATCGGGGTAGAGCAGTGCTCGCAGCTGGTCGTCCAACGTCGACCGACCAGGCTCCGGATGATCGGTTTCCCCACAGAACGTGAGATTGAAGTACGGCAACGTGCCACCCGTGTCGGTCGCGCCGCACCGGCGCAACATCCGTTCGATCGGCGGTAGCAGTGTCGACCGTAGTGCGTGCCCCAGCTGGTCGCGCCCATCGGGCCCAAAGGCGGCGAGAAGGTCTTTCCGGCATTCGACGGCCCATCCTCCGGCGATACGGAGCGTCACGGCCACTGCCCCGTAGCCGTCGGGGCAGAGAGCTCCAATGGCATCCACACTAGCGATCTTGAGACTATCCGAGTACCTGGCCAGTTCATGTTCCAGCCGACGAGTTACCGCGTCACGCCAGGCGTTCCCGCCAGCGAAGGTCGTCAACAACCCGACGGTCGGCTTCTCGCCGTACGTAAGAGAGCCGTTGAACAACGAAGCGAACGAGACCTCGCTTCGGACGAAGGTCCGGGTGCCGTCGAGATCCTCTCCGGCAGGCAGCACACATGCGGAGCGTGGCACGAGCGGGTCGTCAGTTCGGTAGAACGGGGCCGTGAAGGTCAGATAGGCATCGCCGGTAAGGTCGACGGCACGGCTCCCGGATGGCGCTTCATCACCCATGACCATGATGGTGCACCACCTCGACAAGCCTGCACCAAAGTCTGGATCTTGAAACAATGCCGTTCAGATTAGGCGCGGGTCGGGGCCGGCGTGGTGAGCTGACGTCGATTGTGGAGGCCGGTACGGTGGCTAGCCGTGACGTCATCGGTGGAGCAAACGGCCGCAGGGGCGGTTGACCGACCATATCGGGTTGGGTGTGGTGTCGGCCCGGTTCGGCCGTGACCTGCTGGAAGAGGTCCTCAACCGCACAGGGCGGCGGGAGAAACGCTCGCGGCGGTTACCGGCACACGTGATGGTCCGGTACGTGATCGCGATGGGGCTGTTCTTCACCGAGTCGTACGACGAGGTGATGCGCCGGCTGGTCGGTAACCTGCGCAAACTCGGCTCGTGGGACGACGACTGGCAGGTCCCGACCAGTCCGCGATCACCCAGGCCCGGCAGCGACTCGGACCCGAACCGATGAAAGCGTTGTTCGAACGGGCCGCGGTGCCCCTGGCCACACCGGGCACGAAAGGCGCCTTCATCGGCCGACACCGGCTGATGGCGATCGACGCGACCAGCTTCGACGTGGCCGACACCCCGGACAATCTGCACCGGTTCGGCCGGACGGGCTCAGGACCGAAAGCGTCGGCGTATCCGAAACTGCACGTCGCCGCTGTGGCCGAGTGCGGCAGCCACGCGATCGTTGGCGCGGTCCTCGGCGGATGCCGCACCGGGGAACGCACCCTGGCCGCCGACCTCACCGGCACGGTCGGACCGGGCACGCTGGTGACGGCCGACGCCGGCCTGTACTCCTACGACCTGTTCAACCGGTACGCGGCCACCGGCGCGGACCTCGCCTGGCGCATCGGCGCGTCGGTGTCGGTCGGACACCTGAACTGGCTCACGGACGGCTCCTACCACGCGCTGATATACGCCCCTGGACTGAGCGCCGACCGCCGGGCGAGGCTGGCCGAACAGGCCAGAGCCGGCCACCAGGTTCCCGCCGAACTGGCCCGCCTCGTGCGGGCGGTCGAGTACACCGTCCCGGACCGCAACCCCGACGGCGACCTGATCGTGGTGATCACCACCGTCACCGACCCGCACGACATCGACGCCCTCACCCTGGCCGAGGCGTACCACCAGCGCTGGGAACAGGAATCCGCCCTCGACGAGATCAAGACCGACCTGCGCGGACGCGGTGAGGTCCTGCGGTCAAAGACCCCGGACCTGGTCGAACAACAGATGTGGGGACTGCTGCTGGCCCACTACGCCATCCGCGCTCTCCTGCTGGACGCCGCCGACCCCGCCGGCTACGACCCGGACCGCATGTCGTTCGTCAAAGGCCTCCGCGTCGTGCGCCGCCAGGTCACCGACCAGGCGGCCATCACCCCCTGAGGACCTTTCCGAGGCCCTGACCGACGCGCTCACCGAGATCCGCCACCAACCCAACCCGCCCCGCCGCCACCGGACCTGCCCCCGCGTCGTCAAACGCGCCCGCCACAACTCCTACCGTGTCAAACGCCCGACCGATCGGACCACCCGTCACCCCGCCCCACCCACACCCCACCTCGCCTGCCCAGACACCCCTATCTTAACGGCATTGGTCCTCGATCGACGGCCACGGAACGGTCTACAGCGTCGATCTCGCGTTCTCGAGGGAAGCGAGGGCCATCATCGTCAGCTCTGCAGGAGACGCACATCTTGCTCCTGCGGTCGGACAAGTCAGGCCGACGCCGGGAGCTGGAAGCCTGCCGGTTGGCGCTCGGTCGTGGCGGCCATTTCGGCGACCGTGGCGGCCGGGGTGGGGATCATCGGGGTGGTGGCCAGCCAGGCGTAGATTTCCGGCAGGCTCAGGCCCGGCGGAACCGCTCCGACGAATGCCTCGAAGTACAGCGGAGTGTTGGGGCCGATGCGCCAGCTCTCGGCGAGGCCGCCGACATCGACGGTGTCGAAGCCGAAGTCGTCGATCAGCTCGGTGACCTGCGCTTTGGCGGCGAGGTCGTCGCCGGTGATGGGCAGGGCGGTGCGGTCCGGGGCGTCGGCCGGGCGGGCCAGTTCGCGCAGCAGCCTGCCGTTGACGTCGTGGAACGCCTTGACCACCGAGGAGCTGGACAGGAACCGTTGCACGAGTTCGCTGGAGGTGAGTTCGTCGGCGTCGAGTTCTGGGCGCGCCCAACCCGTCACGGCCGGTGCGTAGTTCATGGTGTCGATCACCGTCCTGCCGGCGAGCGCCTCCTGTGGCAGTTGCTCGTAGTTGGCCAGCGGGATGGTCGCGACCACAAGGTCGCCCGCCTGCGCCGCCCCGGTCGGGGTGGCGGCGCGGGCGAGCGGGCCAAGCTCGGCGACCAGGTCGCCGAGGCTCTCCGGCCCACGCGAGTTGCTGATCACCACGTGCCAACCGGCGCCGACCGCGCTGCGGGCGATGGCGGAGCCGATGTTGCCGCTGCCGATGATGCCGAGCGTTCCTGCCATGTGACGACTCCTCTGCAAGGGGATGAAAGGGCTGCCGTGGCTACGCTAGGAGCTGCCATTGATGTGAGGTCTCGACGATGTGGTGGTGGTCATAGGTGCGCATCGGGGAGCTGGCGGCCCGCACCGGTGCGAGCGTGCGGTCGCTGCGCTACTACGAGGAGCAGGGCCTGCTGACGGCCGACCGGGACTCGGCGGGCCGCCGCCGCTATGCCGAGACGGCCGTCGCCCGGGTGGCGCTGATCCGGCGGGGGTTCTCGGCCAGCCTGTCCAGCCGGGTGATCGCCGATCTGCTGCCGCTGCTCGAGGCCGAGTGCGTACCTCGGTCACGAGCCCTGCTGGACGCCGAGCGGGAGCGGCTGGAGGCGCAGATCGCCGCGATGACCCAGGCCCGGGTCCGCCTCGACGAAGTCATCGCCATCGCCACAGACCCCACCTGGAGTTGCGACGTCCGGACGGCAGCCCGGTCGAGGATCTCGGCGTCCGCACGCGCCGACGGGTCTTGCGCCGCAGCCGCGCCAGCCGAACGTCCTCCTGAGGAGCACTTGACATCCTAATCCCGCCCTGCGGTTGAGGTCGCCGTAGTGCCATCGAAGAACCCGGTTGCGACAGGCCCGGGATGCACCGCCAGCGCGGTCGGACCCTCGGTGGCCGAACCCGCTACGCGCCGCCGTCGCCATCGCGCAGGGAACGGACCATCCGCCGCAGGATCCGCAACGCCTCCGACTGCTCGGCCTCGGTCAACCCGGCCAGCATCCTGACCTCGACCGACCGGACCGCGACGGTCGCCTTTTCGAGACTCTGCCGACCCAGAGGCGTGAGCCGCGTGGGCAGCACCTTCCCGACGGGCGCTTCCGCCGGCCTGGTCACGTAGCCCTCTCGCTCCAGCGTCTGGAGCAGCACGTTCATCGACTGCCGGGTCACGAACGCGCCCCGCGCGAGCTCGGAGTTCGACAGGCCAGGCCGTTGTGCCAGCAACTCCAGGCACGAGTAGCGCGTCACGCTCATCCCGAGTGGTCGCAGCACCTCCTCCATGGCCACTCGGAGCGCGCTCGACGCCTCCTTCAGCAGATAGCCCAGCGATGTCTCCAGGTCGACGCCCTGCCCATTACCCCGCCCGCCTTGACTCATGTCAGCATCCTGACATACATTGCGCGATGTCAGGAACCTGACACGACCGGAGGAGATCATCATGCCCGTCACCGGCCCCGACTTCATCTCGCTGCAGGCACGCGACCTCGACGCCTCGCGGGCGTTCTACGAGCAGTACCTCGGGCTCGTACGCTCGCCGGCCGGGCCTGCGCACGCCGTCGTCTTCGAGACCAAGCCCATCGCGTTCGCGCTCCGCGAGATCGTCCCCGGGACCGACCTCGGATCCGTTGCTCAGCCCGGCATCGGTGCAGCCATCTGGCTCCACGCCACAGACGTACAGGACATTCATGATGCTCTCGTCGCCGACGGTCACACCATCGTCTCCGCGCCGATCGACGGCCCCTTCGGTCGGACCTTCACCTTCGCCGACCCCGACGGCTACCAGGTCACTCTGCACGACCGCGCCTGACGAGCAGGACGCCGCCGGCTCAGCGCCGATGACCGCGCCCTCCGCTGCCCGTAACAGCGCGCGACCCGCTGAGCCCTTACGCGCCGACGCCACTCAGAGCTGCGACAGCGGTGCTGCCGGTGCACGCGTTTTACGCGTTGTACGCTGGTGCCGTGGTTGCGCGAGAGTACGGGTGGACTGAGGCCGGCAAGATCAGCGCGGCACGGCACGGAGTCTCCGAACAGGAGACGGTCGAAGCGCTCTACTCGCCGCAGCGGATCGAGAACCACATCGGGACACTCCTGCTGGCGGTAGCCGGCCTGGCTGGCACAGCACGCGTGATCATGGTGCTGTGCGAGCGGGTGGGGAAGGTCAGCAGCTACGCGATCCTGGCGGCCCGGCCTGCGACGCCGGAGGAGGTCAAGCAGTGGATGGAGGGGACACGATGAGCGCGAGCCGTGATCCGCGGACGATGAGCCGCGAGGAGCTGGTGGCGTATTTCGACCAGGGTGGCGACATCTCGGAGCTGCTACGCGACGCCTCCAGAGGCCCCGACCTTGGTCCTGCGCCGTCACCGGAGAGCGTACCCATGATCGTTACCGGAGTCCGCCTCTCCGCGACGGCCGTGCGGCGGCTGGACGAACTCGCCGGCAACGACAAGGGAGGCCGGTCGGGGCTCATTCGTCAGGCGATCGACGAGTTCCTCGCCCGACACTCCGACGAAGCGGCGTGAGACACGCTGACGAGGCGGCACGGTCCAGCAACGCGTGCACGGAAACAGTTGCCGTACCTCTTGTCTGCTGCGATTTCGGTCGCGAAGATGGCTCCTAGCTGGCGGATACCTCATCCTGCCTGATCCAGGCCGAGTCGACGTGCGGGAGCCGAACGATGACCGACAAGCAGACGGTGCGCAACTTTGTCGACGGCAGCTACGTCGAGCCGGTCGACGGCGGCTACCAGGACCTGGTCGACCCGTGCACCGGTGAGGTGTTCGCCCAATCACCAACGTCCGGCACCGCCGACGTCGACCGGGCCATGTCGGCCGCCGCCACCGCCTTCGACAGCTGGCGGGACACCACCCCGGCGCAGCGGCAGCTGGCCCTGCTCAAGCTGGCCGACGCGGTCGAGGCCCGCGCCGCCGAGCTGGTCGACGCCGAGGTCCGCAACACCGGCAAGCCGCGCCAGCTGACCGCCGACGAGGAGCTGCCGCCCAGCGTCGACCAACTCCGGTTCTTCGCCGGCGCGGCCCGGGTGCTGGAGGGCAAATCCGCCGGCGAATACCTGGCCGGACACACCTCCTACGTACGCCGGGAGCCGATCGGGGTCTGCGCGCAGGTGACGCCCTGGAACTACCCGTTGATGATGGCGGTCTGGAAGATCGCCCCGGCGCTGGCCGCCGGCAACACGGTGGTGCTCAAGCCGTCCGACACCACCCCGCTGTCTACCCTGCTGCTGGCCGAGATCGCCGCCGAGTTCCTGCCGCCGGGCGTGTTCAACGTGGTCTGCGGCGACCGGGACACCGGCCGGGCGTTGGTCGCCCACCCGACGCCGGAGTTCGTGTCGATCACCGGCTCCACCCGGGCCGGCATGGAGGTGGCGGCCGCCGCCGCGCCCGACCTCAAGCGCACCCACCTGGAACTGGGCGGCAAGGCCCCAGTGGTGGTCTTCGACGACGCCGACGTGGCGGCGGCTGCCGAGGCGATCGCCGGTGCCGGCTACTTCAACGCCGGGCAGGACTGCACTGCGGCGACCCGGGTGCTGGCCGGGCCGGGCGTGCACGACGACTTCGTCGCCGCCCTGGCCGAGCAGGCCCGGTCGACGAAGACCGGACTACCGGACGAGCCGGACGTGGCGTACGGGCCGTTGAACAACGCCGACCAGCTTCGCAGGGTGACCGGCTTCGTCGACCGGCTGCCGGACCACGCCCAGCTGCACGCCGGCGGCGTACGGGTCGGCGACCGGGGTTATTTCTACGCCCCGACGGTGGTCGCCGGGGTGCGCCAACCGGACGAGATCATCCAGGACGAGGTGTTCGGGCCGGTGATCACCGTGCAGCGGTTCACCGACGAGGACGAGGCGGTCCGGTGGGCCAACGGCGTCCGGTACGGCCTGTCCGCCTCGGTGTGGACCCGCGACCACGGTCGGGCGATGCGGATGACCCGCCGGCTCGACTTCGGCTGCGTCTGGGTCAACACCCACATTCCGATCGTGGCGGAGATGCCGCACGGCGGGTTCAAGCACTCCGGTCACGGCAAGGACCTGTCCATGTACGGGCTGGAGGACTACACCCGGCTCAAGCACGTCATGCACGCGATCGAGGACTGATCTGGCCTCGGCGACGGCCGACCGTACCGCCGAGCACCACCAGCAGCGCCACCGCGAACATCGCCGTGCCGATCACGTTGACCTGCGGCGGGATGCCACGCTGGGCGGCACCCCAGACGTACATCGGGAAAGTCACCGTGGTGCCGGAGTTGAAGTTCGTGACGATGAAGTCGTCGAACGACAGCGAGAAGGCCAGCAGCGCGGCGGCCACGATGCCGGGCAGCACCAGCGGCAGGGTGACCAGGCGGAACGTCTGCCACTCGGAGGCGTACAGGTCCATCGCCGCCTCCTCCAGGCGGGTGTCCATGCCGGCCAGCCGCGCCTTCACGGTGACCACGACGAAGCTCAGGCAGAACATCACGTGGGCGGTCACCACCGTCCAGAAGCCGAGCGGCACCGCCCCGGCCACGAACAGGGTCAGCAGCGACGAGCCCATCACCAGCTCCGGCGTGGCCATCGGCAGGAAGATCAGCAGGTTGACCGCGGACCGGCCACGGAACCGGTGCCGGACCAGCGCGAACGCCATCAGCGTGCCGAAAATCGTCGCCCCGGCGGTGGCCAGGAACCCGATCTGTACGCTGCGCAGCACCGCGTCGCACATCTCGCTGGTGGCACACGGCTGCCGCCAGTTGTCCAACGTGAACTCGTTGAAATCGTAGGACAGCCGGCTGGACGGCCGGTTGAATGACAACCCGGCGACCACCGCCACCGGCAGCAGCAGGTAGCCGAGCACCAGCAGACCGACGCCGAACACCCAGCGGTCGACCAGCCACCGGGCCAGCCGCGCACCGATCCCCACCGCGCCCGGGCCCGTCACAGCACCTCCTCGGTGCCGGTGCGCCGGACGTAGACCGACACGATGATCAGGATCGCCGCCATCAGCAGGAACGACAGCGCCGCCGCCTGCGGATAGTCCAGCCGCACCAGGAACGCCGAGTCGATCACGTTGCCGATCATGTACTCGTTGGGGGTGCCGAGCAGCCGGGCGTTGATGTAGTCACCGGAGGCCGGGATGAAGGTCAGCAGGGTGCCGGCGACCAGGCCGGGCGCCGACAACGGCAGGGTCACCCGCCAGAAGGCGCGCGCCGGGCTCGCGTAGAGGTCGCTGGCCGCCTCCAACAGCCGGGGATCGAGCCGGTCCAGGCTCGCGTACAGCGGCAGCACCATGAACGGCAGGAAGTTGTACGTCAGCCCGAGCACCACCGCGACCGGGGTGAACAGCAGCCGGCCGTCCGGCGCGAGCAGGTGCAGATCCCGCAGTACGCCGACCAGCCAGCCGTTCTCCGACAGGATCGTCTTCCAGGCCAGGGTGCGGACCAGGAAGCTGGTGAACATCGGGGCGACGACGCAGATCAGCATCAGGTTCTTCCACCGGCCGGCCCGCCGGGCGATCGCGTACGCCAGCGGGTAGCCGAGCAGCACCGCGATCACCGTGGCGATGCCGGCGAATAGGAAGCCGCGACCGAACTGCGTCCAGTACGCCGACAGCGCGTCCGGATAGTTGCCGAACGACCAGGTCATCGCGTACCCGGTGGCCAGCGAGCCGGTCGGGTCGTACAGGCTGGTCGCGCCGAGTTGGATCGCCGGCACCGCAAAGAACAGGGTCAGCCAGGCCCCGCCCGGCAACAGCAGCAGGTACGGCAGCAGCCGGCCGCGCCGCTGCGGCGGGCTCGACCGGCGGCCGGATCCGCCCCCGCCGACGTGGGCCAGGACGCTCATGACGCGGGTACGGCGTCGTCGAGCAGCGGGGCGGTCTGGTCGCCGGCACCTGGCTCGCGGGCCAGCAGGAAGGCGTGCGCCGGCTGCCAGTAGGCGACCACCTCGGCACCGACGGGCAGCAGAGCTTCGTCCCCGCTGTTCGGGCTGAACACGCTCAGCTCGGTGCCCCAGCCGGTGCGCACCTGGTACTGGGTGCTGACCCCGAGGTACGCCAGTTCGGTGACCACGCCGGTGACCGACTGCGCCCCGGCCGGTACGCCGTCGGCGTCCCGGGTCAGGGCGAGCTTTTCCGGGCGTACCCCCAGATGGACCGGACCGTCGACGGACCGGGACCGGGCCGCGGGCACGGTGAACCGCGAGCCGTACGCGGTGACCAGCACGTCGTCGCCGGATCGGCCGGTGGCCTCGCCGGCCAGCAGGTTCGACTGGCCGAGGAAGTTCGCCACGAACGCGGTCGCCGGGAACTCGTACATCTGCGCGGGCGGGCCGAGCTGCTCGATCCGGCCGGCGTTCATCACCGCGACCGTGTCGGCCATCGTCATGGCCTCCTCCTGGTCGTGGGTGACGTGCACGAAGGTGATGCCTACCTCGGTCTGGATGCGTTTCAGCTCGGCCTGCATCTGCCGGCGCAGTTTGAGGTCGAGCGCGCCGAGTGGTTCGTCGAGCAGCAGCACCTGCGGGTGGTTGATCAACGCGCGGGCCAGGGCGACCCGCTGCTGCTGCCCGCCGGAGAGCTGTTGCGGCCGGCGCGGGCCGAAGCCGTCGAGCTGCACCAGCTGCAGCATCCGATCGACCTGCGGGCGCGCGTCGCGGATGCCGCGCCGCCGCAGCCCGAACGCGACGTTGTCGAAGATGTTCAGGTGCGGGAAAAGCGCGTAGCTCTGAAAGACGGTGTTCACCGGCCGGCGGTACGGCCGCAGCCGGGTGATGTCCCGCCCGCCGAGCAGCAGCCGGCCGCTGGTGGGCTGTTCCAGCCCGGCGACCATCCGCAGGGTGGTGGTCTTGCCGCAGCCGGAGGCACCGAGCAGGGCGAAGAACGCGCCCTGCGGGATGGTCAGGTCGAGTCCGTCCACTGCGGTGAACGGGCCGAACCGCTTGGTCAGGTCGGTCAGCTGCAGGTCACCGGCGGGTGGGTCGGCTGGGCGTGGGCCGCCGCCGAGTCGGTCACCGGCGGGTGGGTCGGTCGCCATCGGTTGCCGCCTCAGGCCCCGATGACCTGCTGGAACTTCTGCTCGTACGTGCGTTCCTGCTCCTCGGTCAGCGCCATGAACACGGCGGACCGGGCGAGCAGCGCCTCGTCGGGGAAGATCAGCGGGTTGGCGGCCAGCTCCGGGTCGATCGCGGCCATCGCCTCCTGGGCGCCGGCGACCGGGCAGATGAAGTTGACGTACGCGGCGACCTCGGCGGCGATCGCCGGGTCGTAGTAGTGGTCCATCAGCTTCTCGGCGTTGGTCTTGTGGGCGGCCTGGTTCGGCACCTGCATGTTGTCGGAGAACAGGATCAGCCCGGACTCGGGTGCCTGGAAGACGATGTTGGGATCCTCGGCGGCCAGCTGGATCACGTCGCCGGACCAGCCGATGCAGGCGGCGACGTCGCCCCGGGCCAGGTCGGCGGCGTAGTCGTTGCCGGTGAACCGGCGAATCTGCCCGTCGGCGACCGCCTGGCGCAGCTTCTCCAGAGCGTCGTCGAACTGCGCGTCGGTGAACTCGGCCGGGTCGTGCCCGTTGGACTGCAGCAGCAGCCCCATGGTGTCGCGCATCTCGGTCAAAGCGGTCACCCGGCCCTTGAGGTCGGCCCGGGTGAGCAGCTCGTCGATGGTGCGGACCTCGCCGGTGACGCTGCCGTTGTAGGCGAGCCCGGTCAGCCCGGACTGCCACGGTACGGCGTACGAGTCGTCCGGGTCGAACGGCCGGGCCTTCAGCGACGGCAGCAGGTTGGCCGTGACGTTGGGCAGGTTGGCCTTGTCGAGGGACTGCACCCAGCCGAGCCGGATCATCCGGGCGGCCAGCCAGTCGGTGAGCACCATGATGTCGCGTCCGGTGGGCTGGCAGGCGGACAGCTGGTTCTGCACCTTGCCGAAGAACTCGTTGTTGTCGTTGATGTCCTCGGTGTACGTGACCGTGATGCCAGAGGCCTGCTGGAACGCCTCCAGGGTGGGTCGGCGGCTCTCGTCGTCGGCGTCGACGTCGATGTACTGCGGCCAGTTCGAAAAGTTGATCACCTGTTCGCTGTCGGACAGGTCCTCGCTGACGCAGCTCTCCTCGGTCTGCTGGGCGGCCGGGGTGCCACATGCGGCGAGCGCGCCGCCGGCGAGCAGCAGCCCGCCGGAGGTGGCGGCACCGCGGACCAGGGTGCGCCGGGTGAGGGTACGGCGCATGCCGAAGGCCGAGAGCAGGGCGGCGGCCGGCGCGGACGGTGGGGGGCGGAGGCGACTGCGCATGGACGGCTCCTGGAGTGGTGCCGGTCCGAAGGACCGGAAGGGTGCGGGCCGGCGGGGCCGGCACGGAGGCAAGGCGTAGTTTGTGAACCGATCAGACGCCGATCCTGGCATGCAGATGCGCACTTCACAAGGGATTCCGTTGCGCTGCTCGCCATTGGCCACGAAATACGCCAGACTTGGACTCTTAACGCCGACCCACTCGGCGACGTACCCGCAGTGCGGGACAATGCGCCGATTCTGACAGACGAGGAGACCCGGATGGGGACACGACAGCAGGGCAGCGGCAGCTCCGGTCACGTCCTCCTCGACGACGTGGCGAAACAGATCATCGAACAGTTGCAGGAGGACGGGCGCCGCCCGTACGCGACGATCGGCAAGGCGGTCGGGCTCTCCGAGGCGGCGGTCCGCCAGCGGGTACAGCGGCTGCTCGACGCCGGGGTGATGCAGATCGTCGCGGTCACCGATCCGCTACAGCTCGGCTTCCCCCGCCAGGCGATGATCGGACTGCGTACCGCCGGTGATCTGGAGACGGTCGCCGACCGGCTCGCGGAGCTGGACGAGGTCGACTACGTGGTGATCACCGCCGGGTCGTTCGACCTGCTCACCGAGGTGGTCTGCCGCAACGACGACCACCTGCTGGAGATCCTGCAACGGATGCGTACGGTCGACGGGGTCGTCTCCACCGAGGCGTTCGTCTACCTGAAGCTGCGCAAGCAGACCTACACCTGGGGTACGGCCTGACCCACGTCCGCACCGCCCCACCGGCGAGACCGCGAGTGGGGCACCGATGCGACATATGTCGATTGTTCGCCGGGGTCCACAAGGGTCACCACTCGGTGCTACTTTGAAGCTACCCATGGTGACCAGACGGAGAGGCATCAGCCGTGCGCAATTATCTTCGCAGCGCCTTGGCGGGAACGCTCGTGGCCGTGGCAACCACCATCGCACTCACGGCCACCCCAGCGCAGAGCGCCCCGCCCGACTACCACACCGTCATTTACTACTACTACTCGGACAGCAGCCACGCCACCGAGGTCGGCATCGGGTACCACTTCCACTGCCCAGATGGCAACTACAAGTATCTGACGGGCGAACGTACGGTGTACTTCACCTCGATCACAGTCCCGTACTGCTTCTAACCCGACCAGGACGGCACGTTCTAGCCCGACCAGGACGGCACGGTGCGGCCGCAAGCCGGCCGCGCCGGCAGTCGACACCTCCGGCACGGCCGGACCGGTCGGATTGATTCGCTTCCCTACCCTGACGGCACACGTCGAGGGAAGTGGGGCAAACGGATGCGTCGTCAGCTACGGGTGATCGCGGGTGTCGGTGCGCTGCTGGTGTTGACCGTGACCGGCTGCACCACGGTCAGCACCGAGTCGGACCAGGTGGCGCTGCACTACGACGCGGGCGCCTTCTCCAGCACCACGTACCAGGCCTGCGTCACCCAGAACAACCGCACCTGGGACGGGCCGGGTGAGCGGTACTACGTGTACCCGGCCGGCCAGCGGACGTTCGACTTTACCGGCAACGAGGGCTCCGAGTCCACGCCGTTCGTGGTGGTCTCCAAGGACAACCAGGAACTGACCGTCTCCGGTGGGCTGACCTTCCACCTGGACACCTCGTGTGCCGACGAGGGTGGGATGCTGCGTGAGTTCCACGAGGAGATCGGGCTGAAGTTCCAACCGGTGATGGACGGCGACGGCCGGACCACCAAACACTGGCTGGACCTGCTGCGGTTCTACATCGGGCAGCCGCTGCACAAGGCGATGACCACCGAGGCGCAGAAGTACGACTGGCTGGCGCTCTACAACGACCCGGCCACCCGGGCCGCGTTCGAGACGGCGATCAACGAAGACCTGGGCGCGGCGGTGCAGGCCACCACCGGCGGGCGGGCGTACTTCCTGCAGTTCAACCTGACCCTGCAGAAGCCGACACCGCGTCAGGACCTGGTCGACGGCCTGGCTGCGGTCCAGGTGGCGATCACCGAGCGGCGGGCGATCATCGAGCAGAACGCCACCGTCGAAGAGAAGCTCAAGCAGATCCGTCAGCTCGTCGAGGTGCTCGGCCCGGAGGGCTACATCTTGTACGAGGTGTTCCAGCGCTGCCTGACCGACGAGACCGCCAAGGGCTGTCCGACGTTCCTGCCGGTGCCCGCCGGCGGCAGCGTCGACCTCAACGCCGGCCGCCCGGCAACCACCGACTGACCGACCTCGACTGGCTCAGCCTCGCTCGCGCTCGGCTCTGCCCACGCTGGCCGGCGGCAGCGTCGTCCTCGACGCCGGTCGCCCGACGACCACCGACCGATCGGCCCGATCCGGGCTCGGCCTCGCCGGCAAGCGAGGCCGGGCCGGATGCCGCAAACCGAACACGTGCGCGCCGCAGATCGAACACGGGTATGCCGCAGAACGAACATCAAATCTGCCGCAAATCGAAAGCGAAGTCGTCGCAGATCGAAAGTGCGGCGGCTAGTATGGGGTTGTGCCTACGTCACGCCTTATCCCGCGCCACGCCGCAGCCCAGGTGGACGCCGCGCTGGCGGACACCCGCGTCGTGCTGATCAGCGGTGCACGCCAGGCAGGCAAGAGCACCCTCGTGCGCATCGTCGCCGGGGACCGCCTCGCCGAACGCCGCGATCTTGACCGGGCGCAGGATCGCGCGGCGGCGACAGCCGACCCGGTCGGCTTCGTTGACTCCCCGGAACTGCTGATCATCGATGAGATCCAACGTGTCCCGGAACTGCTGCTGGCCATCAAGGCCGCCGTGGATGAGGATCCTCGACCGGGTCGATACCTTCTTACCGGCTCCGCGCGGTTGTTCGGCACGTTAGCCGCTCCCGACGCGCTGCCCGGCCGGATGGAGACGATCGAGCTCTGGCCGTTCTCCCAGGGTGAGCTGGAAGATGAGCCGGACGGCTTCGTCGACGCCATCTTCACGCTCGGCCCTGAGTTGCGCCACGAGTCCGCCGTGACCCGCGCCGACTACGCTGCCAGAATCGTGCGCGGCGGTCTGCCCGAAGCCACATCCCGCGACGACCCCCGCCGTCGTCAACGCTTTCTCGACGCATATGTCCAGGCGCTCATCGACCGCGACGTCCGGCAACTCGCCGACATCCAGAGCAAGGGTGAACTCCGCAGACTGGTACGGCTGCTCGCTGCCAGGTCAGCCACCATCGTCGCGGCCAACTCCCTCGAATCCGCGCTCGGACTGAGCCGACCGACGATCGCGCGTTACCTCCAGGCTCTGGAGGAGATCTTCCTCATCAGGCGAATCCCAGGATGGTCGCGCAACCTCGGCACCCGAGCCACCGCAGCCGCCAAACTGATCTTCGTCGACTCGGGCATCGCCGCCAACGAGATCGCGGTCGACGCCCGGGCACTGCTGCGCCCCGGTGCGTCGTTCGGCCCGCTGCTCGAATCCTTCGTCCTGTCCGAGCTGTCCCGCCAACTGAGCTGGTCTGCCCAGTCCGTCGAGCTGTCCCACTACCGGGACCACAGCAAGTTCGAAGTCGACGCGGTGCTCGAGGACAGGGCCGGTCGCGTCGTCGGCATTGAGGTCAAGGCCGCCTCGACCGTCGGACCGGACGATTTCCGTGGGCTACGCAGGCTCGCCGACCGGCTCAGCGACGACTTCGTCGCCGGCGTCGTCCTCTACACCGGCACCGCCACGCTGCCGTTCGGCCCCAAACTACGGGCCATGCCGGTCAGCGCCCTGTGGCAGGTCTCCCACAACCCGTAGAGATGGTGCCGCGCAGTTGGCGGAAGTCTCCAGCGCCCGCTGGGTGCCGGTCGCCGACCTCGCCGGCCTGCCCACCCCGGCCGAGCTGCCCGAACTGGTCACCACAGCCGCCCGGTGGGCCAAGGCACACCGGTAGACGGACGCAGCGGATTCCACGGAATCGCGCCGAAGGGCGGGCCCGAGCCAGGTCCGCCCTTCGGCGTATCCGCACCACACGGATACGGATTTCGTCGCTTCACGGTACTTAAGTTGCTCAAATCGTGGCCGAGTGCCGGTGTTGATCTCGTGAACCTTGCAAGAAGCGGCGGATCTGTGCGATAACCGTAGCCAGGACGGCGCCTGCGCAGGCGCCGGTGCGACCGACGCGATGGGGCCACGACATGGGCAACCCGACCGACCACCTCTGGCTGCACTTCACCCGGATGTCGAGCTACCGGGACGCCCCGGTGCCGACCATCGTGCGCGGCGACGGCGCGTACGTCTGGGACAGCGAGGGACGCCGACTGCTGGACGGGCTGGCCGGGCTGTTCGTGGTCAACGCCGGCCACGGGCGCACCGAGCTGGCCGAGGCCGCCGCGAAGCAGGCCAGCGAGCTGGCGTACTTCCCGATCTGGTCGTACGCCCACCCGACCGCGATCGAGCTGGCCGAACGGATCGCCGCGCTCGCCCCTGGCGACCTCAACCGGGTCTTCTTCACCACCGGCGGCTCCGAGGCGGTGGAGTCGGCGTGGAAACTGGCCCGCGCCTATTTCAAGCGGGTCGGCAAGCCCACCAAGCACAAGGTGGTCAGCCGGGACATCGCCTACCACGGCACCACGATGGGGGCGCTGGCGATCACCGGGCTGCCCGGCATCAAGGCCGACTTCGAGCCGCTGGTGCCGGGCGGGATCAAGGTGCCGAACACCAACTTCTACCGGGCGCCGGAGCACGGCGACGACCTGGTGGCGTTCGGCCGGTGGGCAGCCGACGAGATCGGCCGGGCGATCGAACGCGAAGGCCCGGAGACCGTCGCCGCCGTCTTCCTGGAGCCGGTGCAGAACGCCGGCGGCTGTTTCCCGCCGCCGCCGGGTTACTTCGAGCGGGTACGCGAGATCTGCGACGCGTACGACGTGCTGCTCGTCTCCGACGAGGTGATCTGCTCGTGGGGCCGGCTCGGCGAGTACTTCGGCGCCCAGCGGTACGGCTACCAGCCGGACATCGTCACCACTGCCAAGGCGCTCACCTCCGGCTACTCCCCGCTCGGCGCGATGATCGCGTCCGACCGGCTGATCGAGCCGTTCCTGCACGGCACCGAGTCGTTCGGCCACGGGATCACCTTCGGCGGGCATCCGGTCTCCTGCGCGGTGGCGCTGGCCAACCTGGAGATCTTCGCCCGGGAGGAGCTGACCGGGCGCGTACGGGCCAACGAAAGCGCTTTCCGGGGCACCCTGGAAAAGCTGTACGACCTGCCGATCGTCGGGGACATCCGGGGCGACGGGTACTTCTACGGCATCGAGCTGGTCAAGGACAAGGCGACCCGGGAGAGCTTTGACGACGCCGAGTCGGAGCGGCTGCTACGCGGGTTCCTCTCCGGCGCGCTGTTCGCCGCCGGGCTGTACTGCCGGGCCGACGACCGGGGCGATCCGGTGATCCAGCTCGCCCCGCCGCTGATCGCCGGCCAGGCCGAGTTCGACGAGATCGAACAGATCCTGCGGGCCGTGCTGTCCGAGGCCTGGCAGCGACTGTAGCGCCGGGCCGACAACAGGAGGGTCGTGGACCATGCGCGGTCACGGTGACTACCGGGACGTGTCGCACTGGATGACCACCGTGGACGACGAGCTGACGCCCCGGCCGGCGTTGGACGGCGACACGACCGCCGACGTGGCGATCGTCGGCGCCGGCTACACCGGGCTGTGGACGGCGTACTACCTGGCCCGCGCCGACCCCACGCTGCGGATCGTGGTGCTGGAGCGGGAGATCGCCGGGTACGGCGCCTCCGGGCGCAACGGTGGCTGGTGCTCGGCGCTGCTGCCCAGCTCGCCGACCGCGCTGGCCCGCCGGCACGGCCGGGACGCGGCGGTCGCCATGCAGCAGGCCATGTACGCCACGGTCGACGAGGTCGGCCGGGTCGCCGCCGCCGAGGGCATCGACTGCCACTGGAGCCACGGCGGCACGGTCACTCTGGCCCGTACTCCGGCGCAGCTGCGGCGGGCCGAGGCGGCGGTCGCCGAGGTCCACGCGTACGGCGGCACCGACGCCGACCTCGCCCTGCTCGACGCCGACGCGGCGACCGCACGGTGCGCCGCCGACGGCGTACTCGGCGGCACCTACACCCCGCACTGCGCGGCGATCCACCCGGCCCGGCTGGTCCGCGGCCTGGCCCGGGCCGTCGAGCGACGCGGTGTGACGATCCACGAGCACACCCCGGTCACCAGGTACGGCCCCGGGGCGGCCCGGACGCCGACCGGCACGGTCCGCGCCCCGGTGGTGGTACGGGCGACCGAGGGCTACACCCCGGCGCTGCCCGGTGCCCGCCGCACGATGGCCCCGGTCTACTCGCTGATGATCGCCACCGAGCCGCTGCCGGACGAGATCTGGGCCCGGATCGGGCTGGCGGGGCGCGAGACGTTCAGCGACTTCCGACGTCTGATCATCTACGGGCAGCGGACCGCCGACGGCCGGCTGGCGTTCGGCGGGCGCGGCGCGCCGTACCACTTCCGGTCCCGGGTCCGGGCCGAGTACGACCGCGACCCTCGGGTGTTCACCGCGCTGCGCCGGACGCTCGGCGAGCTGTTCCCGGTGCTCGGCGACGCGGTACCGGTGGCCCGGGCCTGGGGCGGCCCGCTCGGCGTCGCCCGCGACTGGGCGGCGTCGGTGGGGTTGGACCGGGCCACCGGGCTGGCCTGGGCCGGCGGATACGTCGGCGACGGGGTGGGCACCGCCAACCTGGCCGGCCGTACCCTCGCCGACCTGATCCTCGACGTGGACAGCGAGTTGACCGCGCTGCCCTGGGTCGGGCACCGCTCGCCGCGCTGGGAGCCGGAGCCGCTGCGCTGGCTCGGCGTCAACGCGGGTCTGCGGCTGGTGACCGCCGCCGACGCGGCCGAGGCGCGCGGCGACCGGCCGCCCCGGCTGACCGGGCTGCTGGGCCGGCTGACCGGACACTGACGCGGTCGGCCGTACCGCCGCCTGCGGTCGGCTTGGCGGCGTCGGGGGCGGATCGGCCGGGGGTCAGGCCGGCGGGATCACCCGGAGGTGGCCACGGCGGCCGGTCGACGGGTTGATGTCGATGTCGACGGCGTCCGGGTCGCCGGGGCGCGGTGGCGGGGCCGGTCGGGCCGCCTCCCGGACCGCCTCGGCGAGCGCCACCAGATCGTCGGTGGTCGGTGGGGGCGGGTCGAACTCACCCTCGTGCCGGACGACCTGCCAGCCACGGGGCGCGGTCAGGCTACGGGCGTGCTGCTCGCAGAGGTCGTAGGTGTGCGGTTCGGCGAACGCGGCGAGCGGGCCGACCACCGCGGTCGACTCGTTGTAGACATAGGTCAACGTGGCGACGGCCTGGCGGGGGCAGCCGTTACGGGAGCAGCGCCGTGGTGACCTCACGGCGGCACGTTATCTCTAATACCGGCTCCACTACCAGCTTGCCGACGCGACACGCCGGGACTCCTGATCCGCACGCCCGGAAAGGGCCGATCCGGACTACGCTGGGCAGGTGACCGGAGGATCCCAGTGACCATCCCCGTGCCCGGCAGCGCGCAGACGCCCCGCCGGGCGCGTCGGGATCGCCGGGACCGGCACGGGCGCGGGCTGCGCGGTCGGCTGGTGCCGGCGACGGTGCCGTTGGCCCGGACCAAGGCCGAGGTCTTCGACGAGCTGGTCCTGGACACGGTCGAGACGCTGGAGCGGCGCTTCGCGAAGGAGCTGGCCGGCGTCGAATTCGCCGTCGAGGACGTCCCACCTGATCTGAACGTGTACGACTCCGACGTGCTGGAGGACGGCGAGGTGCCGTTGGCCCGGCTGCTGCCCGGCCGGCCGGGGCGTCAGGAGATGCCGCCGCGGATCGTGCTCTACCGGCGTCCGCTGGAGTTCCGGGCGTTGAACCGGGAGGATCTCGCCGACCTGGTGCACGACGTGATCATCGAGCAGGTGGCGAATCTGCTCGGCGTCGACCCGGACGAGCTGGCCTGACTTGGTAACTCGCCCGGGCCGACAGCGGCAGGTCAGGCGACCCTGCGCTTGAGCTTGCGTCGTTCCCGCTCGGACAGTCCGCCCCAGATGCCGAACCGCTCGTCGTGACCGAGTGCGTACTCCAGGCACTCGGACTTCACCTCGCAACGAGAGCAGATCCGCTTGGCCTCGCGGGTGGATCCGCCCTTCTCCGGGAAGAACGCCTCCGGATCGGTCTGCGAGCACAGCGCCCGCTCCTGCCACTCCGGGGCGTTACCGAGCAGGTCCGCGACCTCCAGCCGACCATCCATACGCGTGCCTCCTTTCGCGCGCCGCCCCACCCGGCCGGCGCAACCCCCCACGCGGAAGGCGTGTCCATCTTGCCCGTTCGATCCGGTTTTGATGCAGCCCGTCCGAGCGACCCCGTTGAAATTACACGCGTGTAATGCGTGCGTCGTCAAGACGAACCTGGTAAATGGGCTTGCTGTCGCGCACCGGTCACCCGCCCTCCCCGTTGTCATCCGGCCCGCAACCTGCCCTATCGATTCAGACCCCCACCGGGTAACGCGGGACCGGCGAGTCGCACCACCCTGCCCGGCCTGACCGGCGAATCCCAGCGGCGACGACGCTGTCCGCAGACGACGTCGAGCCGGTGCCGCTCACGCGGCACCGGCTCGACGTCCGGTCGGACGACCGTCTACCTCACTTGCCCTACTTTCCTCCCCAGGGGTCCATCACGCCTACGGCCCAGAAGCCGATCGCGCCTAGTGCGTCGATCTCGTCACACTGTCGTGCGGGAGTCCCATCACCCTGCCTTGGGGATCAGCCGCCCAGCCGTGGCGTGCTGCGGCCAGACGAACTCGGTCACCGCCCCGCCGGTGATCGTCACCTGACCGGCGGGCACCTCCTCGGAGCGCCACACGGTGTAGGAACCCGCCGGCAGATCGGTGTAGACGGCGCTGAAGAAGACTCCGTCGCGTACCTGCCGCTCCCGGACCGCCGCATGGGTACGCGGGGCCGGATCCGGCCGGTCCGGACCGGCGGTCGGGCTGATCTCGATCTCCCGGCCGTGGAACTCCTGTCCGGTGTAGATGATCAGGGCACCCATGTCGCCGCCGATGTCGAGGACGACGCCGCCGGTCTCCGACGGGGCCAGACTGTGCTCGTGCATGCTCCCCACCTTCTCTGGATCTGCCGGGGTCGGCCCGGACGGGACGTGCGGGCCGGTCAGGACGGGTTGTTGAACCCGTCGTACGGCACGCCGAGATACGGGAAATGCTTCAGGAACGGGGCGGTCACGTCGGCCGCGCTCAGCCCGTGGGTCACCGCGCCGGCCGCGTCGTCCGGGGTGAAGTTCTTGTCGATCAGCGGGAACGTCAACCCGGCGATGGCCCGCAGCGAGATGGTGACCACGTCGTCGGTCGTCCGGCGGCCGTTCGGGAAACCGGCCAGGTCGCCGCCGAGCAGACCGAACCGACTCGGCCGCTTCGCCGGCGGGATCGCGGTGTTCAGCCGCAGCATGTCCGCCTGCAGATCGCCGGTGTTGTTCTGGAAACCGTCGATCAGCCCGGCCGGGATCCCGGTCAGCAGGATCGCCACCAGATCGGCACGGGGCTTGCCGGACTCGTTGAGCTCGGCCAGATTGAGGAAGACGTCCGGGTAGAGCACCGGCAGCAACTGCGCCAGTTCGGGCTTCTCCACCAGGCCGGCGAAGCGCTTGTCCTCCGACGGAGGCAGGGTGTTCCACAGATCCTTCTGCGCCATCGGCACGATGACCTCGTTGAACAACGGGTTGCCGAGCCGTGAGACCTGGGCCACCGGGCCGACGGTGACGTCGGCGGCCTTGGCCGCCCCCAGCACCCGCACCTGCTGACGCCCGGCGGAGGTCCACACCCCGATCACCGAACGCTGGTCGTTGACGTCGTACCGGCCGCCGCCGCTGACCAGGTGGGTGATCGGGATCTGCAACGCGATGCTGGACACGTTGAGCCGGTCGGTCGCGTTGACCGGCTCGTCCGCCACGTTGAAGATGTCCTTGCCGACCACGTGCAGCTGCTGGAAGGGCCGCAGGTTGCCGAGGTCGAAAATGGCGCCCAGGTCGACGAAGAACCCCTCGGCCCGCTGCCCGGCGAAGACCCGTTCACCGCTCTTGAGCTGGAACGTGGCGTCGTTGGCCAGCCCAACGTAGTCGGGGGTGGACAGCGGACCGATGTTGCACGGCGGGCAGGGCACGTTGCGGGCCAGCAGCTGCGCCTTGCCGTGCGCGTCCACCTTGGTGACACTGTAGAACTGGCGCCGGTTCCAGTTTTCGCTGTCCAGCGCGTCGATCGGTCCGGTGTTGTAGAGAAACGTGTTCTCGTTGGTGATCTCGGTGTGGAACCGGAACTGGTAGGTGATGTCCGGATGACCGTCACCGTTGTTGTCCACGTGGATCTCGTAGAGCACGTCATCGCCGAACTCGAAGAAGTTCGGCCCGCCCGACGGCACCTGGAAAGGCAGATAGTTGGCGATGAGAGTCACCGTGTCCGGGCGGTCCGGACTCACGAACGCGTAAAGGTCGGTGCTGTCGGCGACCGGGTCCTTGGATATCTCCGGCGCTTCACGGTGCGAAGACATGGCGAACCTACCTCACATAGCCTGAATGAATCGGTGATCGACGCGGTACGCGTCAGGTGGAACGTGCCCGTACGGCGTACTCAGCCCTGGCGGGCGGCGCGCTGCAACCGGGCGGCGAGGCCTTTGTCGCGTACCTCGATCCGCGATGTGCCGACGAAGACGTCCAGCGTGCCGTTGGACGGATCCCGTAGATGGACGACGATCGCCTCGTCATTCGAGGCTGCTCCGGCCAGCCGGCTGTCCACGGCCGACGAAAGGCCGCTGACGCTGACCGCGGCCGCGCCGACACCCGCACTCGCCGCCACGGTCAGCACCTGGCGGCGGGAAATTTTGAACTTCGGTCGGTTTCGCTGGCGAGTTCTCATGGACAACCCTTCCGGTGGGTCAGGGGGTAACCCACTGTCGCGATGGGACCAGTGCCGGCGCGGCCCATCTGTCACCCGCAGTCGCCGGCACCTATCCATACGGCCGACGACGCCGGTGGGTTCGATCATCCGCGAATCGACTTTTGTCGGGTACGCCACCGCAGCGCGCCGGCCCCGGACCCGACCCGGCCGTCAGCGCTGGTACGCGGTGGACCGCCGGACCGCCGGACGGCCGGCGGCGGCCGCGATCGACTGCAACTGCGCCTCGGTACGCGCCGAGCCGTTGGCCGAACCGGCCATCCGGGAAATCGTCTCCTCCATCAGCGTCCCGCCGAGATCGTTGCACCCGCCGCGCAGCATCGCGACGGTGCCCTCGTCGCCGAGCTTCACCCAGGAACACTGGATGTTGTCGATCCGGCCGTGCAGCAGCAGCCGGGCCATGGCGTGCACGGCACGGTTCTCCCGCCAGGTCGGCCCGGGCCGGGCCAGCCCGGCGAGGTAGATCGGCGCATTGGTGTGCACAAATGGCAGTGCGACGAACTCGGTGAAGCCGCCGGTGCGGTCCTGCACCCCGGCCAGCACCCGGAAATGCGCCAACCACTGGCCGGGATGGTCCACGTGCCCGTACATCATCGTCGAGCTGGACCGCAGCCCCAGCTCGTGCGCGGTGGTCACCACCTCGACCCAGGTGGCGGCCGGCAGTTTGCCCTTGGTCAGCACCCACCGCACGTCGTCGTCGAGGATCTCCGCCGCGGTCCCCGGGATGGTGTCCAGTCCCGCCTCGCGCAGCATCAGCAGCCAGTCCCGGACCGGCATGCCCGCCTTCGCGGCGGCGGTGACGATCTCCATCGGGGAGAAGGCGTGCACGTGCAGTTGCGGCACCCGTCGTTTGACCGCCCGGACCAACTCGGCGTACGCGGTCACCGGAAGCTTGGGATCGATGCCGCCCTGCATGCAGACCTCGGTGGCACCGGCCCGCCACGCCTCCTCGGCCCGGTCCGCCACCTGCTCGGCGGAGAGCCGGAACGCGTCGGCGTCCCGTTCCCGCTGGGCGAACGCGCAGAATCGGCAGCCGACGTAGCAGACGTTGGAGAAGTTGATGTTGCGGTTGACCACGTAGGTCACGTCGTCGCCGACGGTGTCCCGGCGTACCTCGTCGGCGATCCGGCAGAGCTGGTCCAGGGCCGCGCCATCGGCGGTGAACAGGGCGAGCGCCGCGTCGGTGTGCCGTGGTTGCAGCAGCGCCGCCGGATCGTCGGCGGCCAGCCGCAGCCCGGCCCGCAGATTCGCGTCGCCAGCGCCGTCGCCGTTAGTGCCGGCACCGGTCGGCGCGCTGATCCGGCCGGCGACCTCGGCCCAGTCGCCGTACACCCGGTCGAAGTCGCCCCGCCGGTCCCCGGTCCGCCCGGTGGTGTCGATCGTGGTGTGCAGATCGGTCCGACCGACCGGGGCGAACACCTCCTCCGGCTCCTGCCAGGGGCGGCCGACCGGCACCGCCGACTCGTCGGCCAGACCGGTGCCCGGCTCGGCGAGCGCCGACACGTGCGCGGCCAGCCGGGGGTCCAGCCACGCCTCGCCGCGCCGCACATACTCGGGGTAGACGGTCAGCCGTTCCCGCAGAGTGAACCCGGCGGCGGCGGTACGCCGGGTCAGCTCGTCGATCTGCGGCCAGGGCCGCTCCGGATTGACGTGGTCCGGGGTCACCGGTGACACCCCGCCCCAGTCGTCGATGCCGGCCCGCAGCAGCAGCGCGTACTCCCCCTCGACCAGGTTCGGCGGGGCCTGGATGCGGGCACCCGGCCCGAGCAGGAGGCGGCCGACGGCAACCGTCGCGGCCAGGTCACGCAGTTCGGCGTCCGGCATGCCACGCATCGCCGTGTCCGGCTTGGCGCGGAAGTTCTGCAGGATCACCTCCTGAATGTGGCCGTACTCCCGGGCCGCCGAGCGGATCGCGAACAGCGACTCGACCCGTTCCCGGGGAGTTTCGCCGATGCCGATCAGCAGGCCGGTGGTGTACGGCACGCCGACCCGGCCGGCGTCGGCGATCGCCCGCAACCGCACCGCCGGTTCCTTGTCCGGCGAGCCGTGGTGCGGGCCGCCCGGCTCGGACCACAGCCGGGTCGCGGTGGTCTCCAGCATCATCCCCATGCTGGGCGCCACCGGCTTGAGCCGTTGCAGCTCGGCCCAGCTCAGCACCCCCGGGTTGAGGTGCGGCAGCAGACCGGTCTCCTCCAGTACGGCGATCGCGCAGGCCCGCAGATAGTCGACGGTGGAGTCGTAGCCCCGCTCGTCCAGCCACCGGCGGGCCGCCGGCCAGCGGTCTTCGGGGCGGTCACCGAGGGTGAACAACGCCTCCTTGCAGCCCTGAGCGGCACCGGCCCGGGCGATCGCCAGGACCTCGTCGCGGTCCAGGTACGCGGCGGGCAGCCGGCCCGGCACGGTGGCGAAGGTGCAGTAGTGGCAGCGGTCCCGGCAGAGCCGGGTCAACGGGACGAAGACCTTCCGCGAGTACGTGATCACGCCCGGCCGGCCGGCGTCGCGCAGCCCTGCGTCGCGCAGCGAACCGGCGAGGTCGAGCAGTTCGTCGAACTCGCCACCGGTGGCGGCCAGCAGCGCGACCGCCTCGTCCAGGTCGAGACTGCGGCCGGTCGCGGCACGACGCAGCGCCCGCCGGACACTGGCGGTGGTGGGCTGTTCCGCCGGGGCGGCCCCGGTCACCCGGGCGACGACGGATTCGGTGTGCTCGGCCACCAGTGCAGACTAGGCCCTCGGGCCTGCGCCGGCCGGTGGCGCTCGCCACAGCGGTCACCGGCGACCGGAGCTGGGCCGCCGGCGACCGGAGCCGATCAGGAGATCCGCTGGGTCGGCCCGTCCGGTCCCGGCTCCTGCGGCCGGGGCTTGTCTCCAGCCGGCGCGGACTGTTCCGCCGTGCCGGACGAGGGTGCCGGCGGAGCGGGCGGCCCGGACGACGGTGCCGGCGGAGCGGGCGGCCCGGACGACGGTGCCGGCGGTGGCGCGTACATCGGATGCGGGCCGCTGGGCTGCGGCGGTGGGTACGCCGGCCCCGGTTGGCCGGGCTGGCCGTACTGCCCCGGCTGATGGAAGCCGTACTGCCCCGGCTGGTGGTACGGACCCGGCTGGCCGTAACCGGGCGGCGGTGGGCCGTACGGACCGGGCTGGCCGGGTGGGCCGTAACCCGGCGGTGGGCCGTAGCCGCCCGGTGCCGGCGGCTTCGGTCGTGCCACCTGGTAGCGCCCCTGCCAGATCCGCCACAGCGCGTACCCGGCGACGCCGAGCACCGCCAGCCACGCCGCCCGGGTCAGCATCGCCTGAAAGCCGCCGCGGATGGTGTCGTCGACCAGCACGACGAAGCCGACCAGCAGCCCGAACAGACCACCGAACACCGCGGCGACCGCGTACTCGACGAGGGCGACCAGGGTCATCAACCGGGCCCGGCCCAGCTCCGGGGTGAGGTGCGTGGCGAGCAGCACCGCCAGCAACGGGAAGCCGATCGTGGCCAGGTTGACGAAGTTGCCGAAGCTGTCCGCCGAACGGCGGGCGAACCCCGGCCCGAAGCCGAGCCGGTACGGGACAAGCAGGTCCAGCAACGCGGTGAACAGGAACACCGCGGTGGCACCGAGCAGGACGGCGGCGGCGAGCTCCCGCAGCGGCATGGTGAGGTCTCTGGCTGGTGGCCGGTCGCCGGGCCCAGCCTCTGGTTGGGTGGTCACGCATTCTCCCGGTGCTCGCAGGTGGCGGCGGTCGATGCCGGTGAGCGTAGTGCTCCGCCGATGGACGAGGATGGACGGCATGCGGATCGTGGTACTGACCGGCGGGATCGGCGGCGCGAAGTTCCTGGTCGGCGCGCGGGAGTACGCCCGACGCACGGGAGCCGAGCTGACCGCCGTGGTCAACGTCGGTGACGACGTCATCCTGCACGGATTGCGGATCAGCCCGGACCTGGACAGCGTGATGTACACACTCGGCGGTGGCGCGGATCCGGAGCGCGGCTGGGGCCGGGTCGGCGAGACCTGGGCGGTGAAGAACGAGCTGGCCGCTTACCAGGCGGAACCCACCTGGTTCGGGCTCGGTGACCGGGACGTCGCCACCCATCTGGTCCGCACCACCATGCTCAACGCCGGCTACCCGCTGTCGGCGGTCACCGAGGCGCTATGCGCCCGCTGGCAGCCGGGGCTGCGGCTGCTGCCGGCCACCGACGACCGACTGGAGACCCACGTCGTCGTCTCCGACCCGGAGCCAAACCCGGCGCAAGGGCCGGGGCAGGGGCCGGCGCAAGGGCCGGGGCCCGATGCCGGCGGCGAGCGGGCCATCCATTTCCAGGAATGGTGGGTACGCCATCGGGGCGCGCTGCCCACCCACCGGTTCGTCTTCGTCGGCGCGGCACAGGCCAAGCCGGCTGCCGGAGTACTGGACGCACTGGCCGCCGCCGACGTCGTGCTGATCGCGCCGAGTAACCCGGTGGTGAGCATCGCGCCGGTGCTCGCCGTACCCGGGATCCGCGAGGCGCTCGCCGGCAACCCGGCTCCCGTGGTCGGGGTGTCGCCGATCATCGGCGACGCACCGGTACGCGGCATGGCCGACCGGTGCCTCGCGGTGCTGGGTGAACCGTGCACGGCGGCGGGGGTGGCGGCGCTCTACGGCGCCCGTCGCGCCGGCGGGCTGCTGGACGGCTGGCTGGTCGACCCGGTGGACGAGGCCACCCGGGTGGACGGGATCGAGGTGCGGGCCGTACCGCTGTGGATGTCCGACGAGGCGGCGACGGCCGCGATGGTCGGCGCCGCGATCGAACTGGCCGGCCGGCCGACCGAGGTGACCGGATGAGGCTGGAGATCCTGCCGGTCACCGGGATCGGCGAGGTGGTCCCCGGTGACGACCTGGCGGCGCTGATCGGGGACGCCGCGCCGTGGCTGCGCGACGGCGACGTCCTCGTGGTGACCAGCAAGATTGTTTCCAAGGCCGAGGGCCGGCTGGTGGACCTGCCGGCCGACGAGCCGGACCGCAGCCGGGTCCGCGACGAGGTGCTGGCCGCCGAGACCGTCGAGGTGGTGGCGCGGCGTGGGGCGACCCGGATCGTCCGGACCCGGCACGGGTTCGTGATGGCGGCCGCCGGGATCGACAACTCGAACGTGGCTCCCACCCGGCTGGTGCTGTTACCGGTCGATCCGGACCGGTCGGCCCGACAACTGCGGGCCGGATTGCACGCCCGGCTGGGGCTCGATCTGGCGGTTGTCGTGTCGGACACCATGGGACGGCCGTGGCGCAACGGCCTGACCGACGTCGCGCTCGGGGCCGCCGGCATCGACCCGGTGCGCGACTACCGCGGCCAGACCGACCGGTACGGCAACGAGCTGCGGCTGACCCAGATGGCGGTGGTCGACGAGATGGCCGCTGCCGGGGACCTGGTGAAGGGCAAGTCGGAGCAGGTGCCGGTGGCGGTGGTCCGCGGCTATCCGTGGCGGCCGGAACCGCCGGCGGGGCCGGCCAATCCCGACGGGCCGGGCGTGCGCCCACTGATCCGCGAACCAGGTCAGGACCTGTTCACGCTGGGTACGGCGGAGGCCTGGCGGGCCGGGCTGCTCGCGGCGGCGGGCCTGCCGCCGGGCGGACCGGTAGCGGCCCCGGCCGGACCGGCGGGCGCCCTGGCCGCCGGAGTCGACGATCGCCGTCCGGTCGACGGCGAGACCGTGGCCCGGGCGGTCCGGCTGGTGTCCGAGGTGGTGGCACCCGGCACCCGCTTCGAACTGGCCGACGCCGACGACCAGCGGACCGCGGCCGACGGTCTGCCGGTCGACGGTCTGCCGGCTAACGCGGCGTACCCGGTGTTGCTGCGCTGCCGGCCGCCCGGCGATACGCCGCCGGACCTGGTGCGTTTCGGCGCCGACCTGCACCGGCTACGGGCGGCGCTGGCGGCCGACGGTGTCGCCAGCGCCGAGCTGGGTACCGTCGCCGGCCCCGACGGCACCGTCGTCGCACTCGGGCTCGTCGCGGCGCCGTGACGGACCGGGTGGCTCAGACGTAGCCGTCCTCGCCGCGTTCCTTGAGTGCGTCCACCAGCCGCTTGACCTCCTGCGCCCGATCGCGCGGGCAGACCATCACCGCGTCCGGGGTGTCCACCACGATCAGGTCCCGTACGCCGAGCGCCGCGACCAGCCGGCCGGAGTGCGGCACCACCACCAGGCCGCTGCTGTCCCGCAGCAGCACCCCCGGCTTCTCCTCGGCCGCCGGGGCACCGAGGACGACGTTGCCGTCCGGATCGGCGGGCAGCACGTCGCCGAGGGTGTGGAAGTCCCCGACGTCGTTCCAGCCGAAGTCGCCGGGGACGGTGCCGACCCGCCCGGCGGCGGCCGCGCCCTCCATCACCGCGTAGTCGACGGAGATGCGGGGCAGTGTCGGCCAGACCTCGCCGAGCACCTCGTCCCGGTCGGGGCTGTCCCACCTGGCCGCGATCCGGCTCAGGCCGGAGTGCAGCTCGGGCTGTTGGCGGGCCAGCTCGGTGAGGAACACGTCGACCCGCCAGACGAACATGCTGGCGTTCCAGAGGTGCCGGCCGGAGCGCAGGTATTTCTCGGCAACCGCCAGCCCTGGCTTCTCGGTGAACTGCTCGACCCGGCGGACCGGCCCGGAACCGATGGTGTCGCCACAGGCCAGGTAGCCGTAGCCGGTCTCCGGCCGGGTGGGGGTGATACCTACGGTCATCAGCAGGCCGGTGCGGGCTCCGTCCACCGCCTGACGGATCGTCTCCACGTACCGGTCGGTGTCGCCGATCAAATGGTCGGCCGCGAACGAACCCATCACGGCCTGCGGTTCACGCCGGGCGACGACAGCGGCGGCGAGGGCGATCGCCGCGCAGGAGTCCCGGGGCGACGGCTCGACGAGCACGTTCTCCTCCGGCACCGTCGCCAACTGCCGGGCGACCGCCGCGGCGTGCGCCGCACCGGTCACCACCAGAATCCGTTCCGGATCGGTCAGCGGCGCCAGCCGTGCGACGGTCGCCTGCAGCAGTGAGGCGGTGGTGCCGGTGAGGGGGTGCAGGAATTTAGGGTTACCGGCGCGGGACAGCGGCCACAGTCGGGTGCCGCTGCCACCCGCCGGAATAACGGCGAAGAGCATCAGCACATCATGCCCGGCACGGGCACGCCACCCGACGAGATGGTGGATACCTACCCGCACCGGTAGGTAGTGGTCGGGTCACCAGGCGACCCGGTTCATGCTGGCGGCCCGGCTCCACGACGCCACGTGCACCTCGGCGCTGGATGCCCAGGTGAACTCCTTGGCCCGGTCCACCCCGGCCTTGGCCAACGCGTGCCGGCGGGACTCGTCGTCGAGCAACGCCACCAGGTCGGCGGCGATCCGGTCCGGGTCCTCGCTGGTGTAGGCGACCGCGTCACCGCCGACCTCGGGCAGCGACAGCCGGGGCGTGGTCAGCACCGGGGTACCGCAGGCCATCGCCTCCAGGATCGGCAGGCCGAAGCCCTCCCCGTAGGACGGGTAGGCGGCGACGAGGGCACCGCCGAGGAAGCCGGGCAGGTCGGCGTAGCGCAGGTAGCCGGGACGCAGTAGCCGCAGGTGGGCCGGGACGTCGGAGACCGCACGGTCGATGTCGTCGTCGTGGCCCTGCCCGCCGGCGACCACGAGCGCGGGCGGCTCGGGCCGGTCCTGCACCGCGCGCACCCAGCCCCGGATCAGGTTGGGCACGTTCTTACGCGGCTCCTTGGCACCGAGGAACGCGATGTAGTCGGTGCCGGTCAGCCCGAGCCGGGCCCGTACCCGGGCCTTCTCTTCGTCGCTGGGCACGTGGAAGGCGCCGCAGTCGACGCCGTGGTACGCCACGTCGATCCGGGCCTGGTCGGCGTTGAGCAGCCGGATCAGCTCGTCGCGGCTGGCCTTGCTGGGCACGATCACCCGGCTGGCCCGGCGCAGCGAGGTCTTGATCGCGCTACGGAAGAAGGTTCGCCGCGACTTGTCGTAGTGCTCCGGTTCGGTGAAGAACGTCGCATCGTGCACAGTTACCGTTACCGGACATCCTGCCCGCATCGGACAGGTGTAGTACGGCGAGTGCAGCACGTCAGCACCGGCCTGCTGGGCGAGCAGCGGCAACCCGGTCTGCTCCCAGGCCAGCCGGGCCGGGCGATGCGCTACGGCGGCCGGCGCGGCGATCACGTCGGCGGCCGGCAACATTCGGGTGTACCGCTCGACATCTGTACGCAGCGCTACGACGGAGAGCTCGACGCCGCTGCCGATGAGCGCGCCGAGGGCCCCCAGCAGGCCGTCAACGTATCGACCGACGCCACCGCGGTCGGTGGGCACGCTCGTGGCGTCGATGAGTACGCGGGGCGGTCGACCGGCGGTCACTGGGCAACTCCTCTAAGGGGGTGGTGGAGGGTTGTGAAGAACGACACGTGTGCCAAGACTACGCCGCCCGACGCCGTCCGCCGTGTCGACGACGCGACCGAAAACGCGTCGCGGCGAACCGCGCCACCGACGATCAGCGGGGCGAGACCGCCCGGTGACAGCGTGTACGTACAGTGACGGCGCTACGCTCGGCCTCGATGACCAACAACCTGGCCGGGCTGCTCGCGGTCGCCGTCGCGGCGGACCCGACGCGGCCCCTGCTCACCTGGTACGACGACGCGACCGGCGACCGGACCGAGCTGTCCGGTGCGACGCTGGCCAACTGGGTGGCCAAGACCGCCAACCTGGTGGTGGACGGGGCCGGCGTCGCCGCCGGTGACCACGCCGACGTCGTGTTGCCGGCCCACTGGCAGACCGCCGGCGTCCTGCTCGGTTGCTGGTCGGCCGCGCTGGTGGTGCGGACCGCTCCGGCCGCCGGGCCCGGTGCCCCGGCTGCGGAAGTGCTCTTCGCCAGCCCACCGGCGGTGCCCGAGGTCGATCGGCGGCCCGCCGGCGAGCGCTACCTGCTCAGCCTCGCCCCGATGGCGGCACCCGCCCGGGAACTGCCGCCCGGCTGGACCGACTACATCACCGAGGTACGCGGCCACGGCGACCATTTCACCCCGTACCCGGCGGTCGACCGACAGGACGCGGAGCTGGCCGGCCGGGCCCGCCGGCGCGGCGCGGAGCTGGGCATCGGGGCCGGGGCCCGGGTCCTGGTCGACTGCGACCGGTACCCGGACCCGACCGACTGGCTGCTGGCGCCGCTGGCCGCCGAGGCGACCATGGTGCTCTGCCGCAACCTCGACCGGCAGCGGCTCGACGGGCGGGTGGACAGCGAGAAGGTCGATCTGGTCCTGGCCTGAGTGGTCGTCGTCGGCGCCGCCGGACGATCCGGGCCGGTCAGAGTTCGCGGGGCACCACTTCCCGCAGTTCGCCGTCCGGCGCGCACACGTAGAACCCGGCCCGATCGGCCAGCCACGGCTTGCCCGCCGCCTCACCGTCGCTGAGCAGCTTCTCCTGCACGCCGAGGATGATGTACCGGGACCCGTCCGGGTTGCCGTCCCGCCAGCCCGGGCCGTACAGCCGGTCGACCAGCATCTCGCGACGCTGTCGCGGCACCGCGCCGTCCACCACCCAGTCGGTTGGCAGCCGGTACCAGAACGTCCGGGTGATCCCGGCCAACGGGTTGAAGGCGTGTGCCCCCTCGACCCGGACGCCGAGCGTGTCGGTGATCTTCAAGCGGAAGTAGACACCCACGCCTGTGAGACGCGCTGCGCTGACGCTGCGTTGCCATCCCGGCGGAATCGGTCAACCCACCGACGCTTCCCGGTCCTGGGCGAACCGGATGAACGGCGCCAACGCCGCCGGATCGGTCAACGCCCCGGCCGCCGCCGCCTGCCCGGCCGGCACGCCGGTGAGGATCTTCTTCACCGGCACCTCCAGCTTCTTGCCGGACAGCGTCCGGGGCACGGCCGCGACCTGGTGGATCCCGTCCGGCACGTGCCGCGGTGACAGCGCCGAGCGCAGCTCACGCACGATCCGGGTACGCAGCGCGTCGTCCAGCCCGACCCCGGCCCGCAACGCCACGAACAGCAGCAGCTCCCCCGCCCCGCCCTGCGGATCCTCCAGGTGGATCACCAGCGAGTCGGCGACCTCCGGCAACGCCTCCACCACCGAGTAGAACTCGGCGGTGCCCAACCGCACCCCGCCCCGGTTCAGGGTGGCGTCCGAACGGCCGGTGATCGCGCAGCTCCCGTCCTCGGCGACGGTGATCCAGTCACCGTGGCACCAGACCCCCGGGTACCGGTCGAAGTAGGCCTGCCGGTAACGGCTGCCGTCCGGGTCGTTCCAGAACCCGACCGGCATGCTCGGCATCGGCTCGGTGATCACCAGCTCGCCCAGCTCACCGACCACCGTCCGACCGTCGGCGGCCCGGGCTTCGACCCGCGCGCCCAGACACCGGCAGGCGATCTCCCCGGCCCGCACCGGCAACAGTGGTACGCCACCCACGAACCCGGTGCACACGTCGGTGCCGCCGGACAGGGACGTCAGCTGCAGGTTCTCGCCGACCGACCGGTACACCCAGGTGAAACCCTCGGCCGGCAGCGGCGCACCGGTCGAGCCGACCCCGCGCAGCCGGGACAGGTCGGCGATCTGGCGGGGCACCAGCCCCTCCTTACGGCAGGCCAGCAGGAACGGCGCCGAGGTGCCGAAGTAGGTGGCGCCGGTCTCGGCGGCCAGTCGCCACAGGGTGCCCAGGTCCGGGCTGGCCGGGCCGCCCGGGGCCGCACTCACCGCCGGGTTGCCGTCGAACAGCACGATCGCCGCACCCACCGCCGGCCCGGAGGCGAGATAGTTCCACATCATCCAGCCGGTGGTGGTGAACCAGAAGAACCGGTCCCCCGGCCCCAGATCGTGATGCAACGCCAGCATCTTCAGATGCTCCAGCAGGATGCCGCCGTGCCGGTGCACGATCGGCTTGGGCAGCCCGGTGGTGCCCGACGAGTAGAGCACGTACAGCGGCTGGTCGAACGGCACCGCGTCGAACGCCAACGGCTCGTCGGTCGGCGCGGCGAGCGCCTCCCAGGTCGAGGTGGCCCACGACGGGGCGTCCGACGACTCAGCCGACAGGTACGGGATCAGCACCCGGTGCCGCGCCGACGGTAACGCGTCCGCGATCGCCGCCATCTCGGCCCGGCGGTCGACCGCCTTGTCGCCGTACCGGTAGCCGTCGACCGCGACCAGCACCGTCGGCTCGATCTGCTGCCAGCGGTCGGTGACGCTGCGGGTGCCGAACTCCGGCGCGCAGGACGAGAAGATCCCGCCCAGGCTGGCGGTGGCCAGCATCAGCACGTACGTCTCGGGGATGTTCGGCGCATACGCCACGACCCGGTCGCCCGGCCCCACCCCGAGCCGGCGCAGCCCGGCCCGCACCCGGCGGACCTCGTCGCGCAGTTGCCCGACGGTGCGGGTGACCGGCGCTCGGGTCTGGCTGTGCGCGATCACCACCGGGGCGTCCTCGGCCAGCCCGGGGGCGCGCAAAACGTGCTCGGCGTAGTTGAGCCGGGCACCGGGGAACCACCGCGCGCCGGGCATCCGCCGGTCGGCGAGCACCTGCTCCGCCGGCTGCTGGCCGACCACCTCGAAGTAGTCCCAGATCGACCCCCAGAACCCGGCCAGGTCGTCGACCGACCACTGCCACAGCTGCCGGTAGTCGGCGAACCGCAGCCCCCGGGTGCGCTCCAGCCACGCCAGGTATCCGCCGATCCGGGTCCGCTGCCGCACGTCCGCCGGTGGGCGCCACAGCACCTCGCTCACGACTGACACTCCTCCCCGGGTCACGGCCGCGTCGCCGGACCGCGTGTGGCCGTCCACTTCCATCCTCGCGTACGTCGCGCGCCGCCGGCGGCGGTGCCGCTGATCGATTGTCCTGCCAACCGGGGCGCAACGGAGCGTGCCGGGAACACAAGCTGTCGTCGGCAGGTAGCGCAACGGGCACAGCCTGCGGCGGGCGACAACGCGTACCCGAAAAAGTGCGCCGCCCCGCTGCGCCCCTGCCCAAGCCTCCCGCCCGAAACGGTACGGTTCGCCCATGCGTCATCTCTGGAGCTTCCTCAGCGGCCTGGCTGCGGCACCGCTGTGCTGGGTGCTGATCGCGGTCGGCCAGACGACGTCGGCCCGCACCATCGCCGGCTGGGTGACCGACGGCAGCTACCACACGGCGACCCTGCTGGCACCGGCCGCGTTCGTGTTCGCCGCCGGTCTGCTGCTCGGGCTGCTGGGCACGCTACGGTTCTCCCCGCTCGGTCCACTCACCGCCGGGCTGGCCCTGGCCGCCCCGTACGTCGCGATGTTCGTCGACCCGTTCGGTGCCCGCGACCTGATCGGTACGCCGTGGCGGCTCTTCGGTGAACCGGTGGTACTGCTGCAGCCGGTGGAGAACGGCACCCTCGCGTTACTCGGGGTGCTGCTCAGCACCGCGGTGCTGAGCCGGCAGCGGTGGCGGTCCCGGCCCGCGACGAACAGCACCGCCGACGACAAGGCCGGCTCCGACGCGACGGCGGCGGCGGAGCCGTTGCCGGTCCGGCCGCTCGGCGAGTTCGATCCGTCGCTCTGGTCGCTGCCGGGCGGCAGCACCACGACGTCGGACGAATCCGCCGACGCACCGACCGGCCCGGACCGGGCCGACGCCGGCCGGCCGACGTCGTTGACCACGAAGACGAAGACGAAGTCGACACTGGCCGCGCCAGCCGAAGACGTTCGACCCGACGGCGACGGACTACGGCCGGCCCGGCCCATCCCCCGGTCCAGTCGGGTGATTCGCTGAACCGACCCACCGACCGTCGTCGGTGACGTTGCGCCTGGCGGGTACCGTGCCGGAAGGCACCATCCCCGCGAGGAGGTCAGATGCGGCACCTGGGCTCGCTGATCCTGTCCCTGCTCCTCGCACCGGTGATCTGGTTCCTCGCCGGGCTCGGCCTGAGCGAGTACGCGCTGGCCCGACGGGACGCTTACAGCGAACCACCGCTCGACGTGTTCATCGGGTTGGCCGCGCTCGCGGTCTGCGGGGTGTCGTACGCACTGTTGCTGCTGCCCCGGTTGTCCCCGGTGGGGCCGGTGCTGGCCGGGGCGTCGTTCGTCGCAGTGTCGGTGTGGGCCACCGTCGACATCGTGGGGTTCTACGACACGATGCCGCGCCGGCTGCTCGGCACGGACTTCGTCCTCACGGCGCCGGCCGAAGGGCTCGCCGTGGTGCTGGCCGTCCCGTTGCTGGCCACCGTGTTCAGCCCACGTCGTTGGCGGGGTGAGCGGATGGTGGCGCTGTACGCCGGCGGACCACCACCGCAGGACGTGACACGGACCGCCCCACTGCCCGGCCCCGGCGGGTACGGCAACCCGGGCGGATACGGCGGCAACCCGGGCGGATACGGCGGCAACGCCGGACCGCCGGCGTGGTCGGCCCAGCCGCCGACCGGCGATCCGGCTCGGACCATCGCGTTCCCGGCTGCCGCCAACCCGCCGCTGCGGCCAGCCCGATCGGCGACGGGTGCCGGGACCGACTCGGAGCACGACACGATGCGGCTGACCCCGCCGGGGCACCGGCGAGACGATCCGACCGTCGTACTGCCCCAGGCGTCGGCGTTCGCACCGCCCCGACCGGCGGTGACTGGCGGCGACCCGGACGAGACCACCCGAATCAGCCAGCCGACCACCACCGACCCGGACGAGACCACCCGAATCAGCCAGCCGACCACCACCGACCCGGACGAGACCACCCGAATCAGCCAGCCGACCACCACCGACCCGGACGAGACCACCCGAATCAGCCAGCCGACCACCACCGACCCGGACGAGACCACCCGAATCAGCCAGCCGACGGACGGCCCGGACGGTGGCGACGAGACCACGACGGTGCTGCCGGCCCGTCCCGACGACGCCGGGAAGTCCCCGAGCTGAGGCCGGACCCGGAACCTCAGGTCCGGCCTCAGCTCAGGTCAGGGTGTCAGCAGCTGACGCGCCATCACGATCCGCTGCACCTGGTTCGTGCCCTCGTAGATCTGAGTGATCTTGGCGTCCCGCATCATCCGCTCGACCGGGTAGTCCCGGGTGTAGCCGTACCCGCCGAGCAGTTGCACCGCGTCGGTGGTGATCTCCATGGCCGCGTCGGAGGCGAAACACTTCGCCGCCGCCCCGAAGAAGGTCAGGTCGGCGTCGGCGCGCTCCGACCGGGCGGCGGCGGCATAGGTAATCTGCCGGGCCGCCTCCAGCTTCATGCCCATCTCCGCGATCATGAACTGGACGCCCTGGAAGTCGGCGATCGGCTTGCCGAACTGCTGGCGCTCCCGCACGTACCCGCGGGCGAAGTCGAGCGCGCCCTGCGCGATGCCGACGGCCTGGGCGGCGATCGTCACCCGGGTGTGGTCCAGGGTGCGCATCGCGGTGGCGAACCCGGTGCCCGGCTCGCCGATCATCCGGTCCGCCGGAATCCGGACGTTGTCCAGGTAGACCTCGCAGGTCGGTGACCCCTTGATGCCGAGTTTCTTCTCCGGTGCGCCGAAGCTCACCCCGGGGTCGGACTTCTCCACGACGAACGCGGAGATCCCCCGCGACCGGGCACCCGGCTCGGTGACCGCGAAGACTGTGTAGTACTCCGAGACACCGGCGTTGGTGATCCACCGCTTCACGCCGTTGAGCACCCAGTGGTCGCCGTCGCGGACCGCGCGGGTGGTCATCGACGCCGCGTCGCTGCCCGCCTCCGGCTCGGACAGGCAGTACGAGAACATCGCCGCCCCGGACGCCACCGGCCGCAGATAGCGCTCCTTCAACTGCTCCGAGCCGGCCAGCAGCAGCGGCATCGTGCCGAGCTTGTTGACCGCCGGGATCAACGATGAGGATGCGCAGGCCCGCGCGACCTCCTCGATGACGATCGCGGTGGCGAGGGCGTCGGCACCCGCCCCGCCGTACTGCTCCGGGACGTGCGGGGCGTGGAAGTCCGCCGCCCGCAACGCGTCGTAGGACGCGGTGGGAAACTGTGCGGTCTCGTCGGCCTCGGCGGCGTTGGGGGCGACCTTCGCGTCGCACACCTCCCGAACCGCTTCCCGGATCGCCGTGTGCTCCTCTGGTAACTGATAGACATCGAACGCCGGCCCGGACGTCATCACGCCCTCCCTCGCCTGGAGTGTTCCCTCGATATCCTGCTCCAGTGCGAGGATACCGGCGAGTAACGCCGACGTCGGTCGCCCCCACCCAGCCATACGGACTATCGTCTGCCGGGCAACCGATCGGCGGCTCTCAGCCGGGTCGGTCCCCACAGAAGCGGTATGCCGCGAACGTCAAAACCACGATGATTGGTGTCGAGCCCCCGGCACCGGACCACCGAGTGCGACGCGACCACAGCGCCGCCAGCGCGAGCGGAGAATCAAGGCGTGACCATCCCGTACCCGAACATCCAGCCCGTCCCGGCCATCGCGGCGGTGACCCCGCCGTCCGGTGCCCCCCGCCCGCGCCTGACCTTCCTCGGCACCGGCTACCTCGGCGCGACCTACGCCATCTGCTTCGCCGAACTCGGCTACGAGGTGATCGGCTACGACGTCGACGCCGACAAGATCGCCAAGCTGTCCGCAGGTGAGGTGCCCTTCCACGAGCCGGGTCTGGACGAGTTGCTCAAGCGGAGCCTGGCCGCCGGGCGGTTGCGGTTCACCACGGACATGGCCGCCACCGCCGATTTCGGCGACGTGCACTTCATCTGTGTGGGCACCCCGCAGCGGGCCGACGCGATGGGCGCGGACCTGTCCTACGTCGAGGCGGCGGTCACCGGCCTGGCCCAACACCTGACCCGTAAGGCGTTGATCGTCGGCAAGTCCACCGTGCCGGTCGGCACCGCCGAGTGGATCGAGCAGCTGGTCGGCAAGCACGCCTCGGGCGACCTGGGCGTCGAGGTGGCGTGGAGTCCGGAGTTCCTGCAGGAGGGCTTCGCCGTCGAGGACGTGCTGCGGCCGAACCGGATCGTGGTCGGGGTACGCAGCGAGTGGGCCAACGGCATGCTGTACGCCGCGCACAAAGGGGTGTTCGACCTGGCCGCCACCGAGGACCGGGAGGTGCCGTTGGTGGTGACCGACTTCGCCACCGCCGAGCTGGTGAAGGTCGCGGCGAACGCGTTCCTGGCCACGAAGATCTCGTTCATCAACGCGATGGCCGAGGTGTGTGAGGTGGCCGGCGGCGACGTCACCCAGTTGGCCCGGGCGATCGGCTACGACCCGCGGATCGGTAACCGGTTCCTGCAGGCCGGGGTCGGGTTCGGTGGTGGCTGTCTGCCGAAGGACATCCGGGCGTTCCAGGCTCGGGCGCAGGAGCTCGGCGCGGGTGAGGCGTTGCGGTTCCTGCACGAGGTGGATCTGATCAACCAGCGGCGGCGGTCCCGGGTGGTGCAGCTGGCGGCCGAGCTGCTGGGCCGCCGGTCCGGGCCGGCCGGGCCGGATCTGTCGGGCACGACGGTGGCGGTGCTGGGGGCGACGTTCAAACCCAACTCCGACGACGTCCGCGACGCGCCGTCGCTCGCGGTGGCGGCGATGCTGGCCAAGACCGGCGCGCAGGTGCGGGTCTTCGACCCCGAGGGTACGGAGAACGCCCGGCGGGCACAGCCGGACCTGACCTACGTACCGTCGATGGTCGACGCGGTCCGCGACGCCGACCTGGTCTGCGTCCTGACCGAGTGGGCCGACTTCCGTAACGCCGACCCGGTGGCGTTGGGTGAGCTGGTCGCCGGCCGCCGGGTGATCGACGGCCGGAACTGCCTCGATTCGACGTTGTGGACCGGCGCCGGCTGGCAGTACCGCGGCATGGGCCGCCCCTGAGCCCGGCACCGCCCGCGCCGAACCGGCCGGTTGTGGGTCCGTGACGGACCCACAACCGGTTTTTCTCCGATCTCCACGCCGCCTGGGGCTGTTCAACAGTTGCTTGGTTTAGGCATGCTTCGTAGGAAGTGGTCCACAGTGTGGTCCGGGCGTGGAGGAGGGTGCCATGAGTACGCCGTACCGCTGCGCCTCGTGCGGGCGGACCGTGCCGGCGGCGGCGACCTGCCCCCGGTGCGGTGCCGAGCAGCCGCAGTTCGCTGAGGACCTGGCCCGCATCGAGCGGTCCATCGCCGAGATGAAGGCCCGCGAGCTCGCGCTGGCCAAAGAGCAGAAGCAGATGGCCAGCGATCTGCAGGCGGCGATCTTCCAGCGGGACATCCTGTCCACCGGCGGTGCCGCCGGTCGGCGTGGCCCGGGGCCCCGGGTCTCGGTCCGCCGCCGGGCCGGGCGTCGACCGCCGACCGCCGACCAGGGCACCGCCCCGCCGAAGTTCCCCCGGCAGAGCCCCAACCTGGCCGCTGACGACGACGCGCCACCGACCGGGCCACCGCCGCCGGGCTCTGAACCGCCCGGCTACCCGCCGGCCGCCGGTGGCGACGATCCGACCCAGGTCCTGTCGTCGGACGGCACCCGACCGGAGGCGTCCGCCCAGTCGATCCAGAACGTCCTGCTCGGCCTCGGCGCGCTGATGGCGGTGGTGGTGTTCGCCGCCGTAGCCAACAGCGCGTTGCCCGACGTCACCCGGCTGAGCGTGCTGTTCGCCGGCACGCTACTGCTGCTCGCGGCACCGCCAGCGGTCGCCGCCCGCGGGCTCACCTCCACCGCGGAGACGATCGCCGCCGTGGCGCTGGTCCTCGTCCCGATCGACGGTTACGCGATCTGGGCGACCGACGCCGTCCGGGCCGGCCCGGTCAGCCCGTCGGCGTTCGCCGGCCTCACCTTCGCCGTCACCGCGCTGGTCGCCGCCGGATACGCAGCCACGACCGGGCTGCGTCTGCCCCGGTACGGCATGGTGCTCGCGATCCAGCCGGTCGTGCCGCTGCTCGGTCAGGACCTGATCCGGGGGCCGGCCGGGTGGGCGTCGGCGCTCGCCGCGGTAGCCGTGCTCGACCTGCTGCTGGTCCGGCTGCTGAGCGGCTCCGGGAAGCTCGGCGTCAACTGGCGGTCCGGGTCGCCGACGGTGGCCCGACCCCGGCCGGACGCGCCGGCCGGACCGGACAGCGGCAACCGGCCCGGCGACCGGGCCAGCGGGCCGGCCGGGCCGGCACCGTCCGGCACCGGCTCCGACCGGCCGGAGAGCGCGCCGGAAGAGGCCGACGCCGTCGTCGAGGGCGAGCCTCCCGGTGGCGGCGCCGGTCGCCGACAGCCGGGCTGGCTGCCGCCGGCACCCACTGCGGCCGTCCTCTGGCTACGCGACCTGATCTGGACCCTGCACGGGCTGGCCGTAACCGCCGCGCTGCTGTTCGCTGTGGTGGCGGTGCTGCGCGCCGACACGGTGCCCGCCACGCTGGTCGCGGCGGCGGTGCTGCTGATCGCCGCCGGGGTCGGGCTCGTCGGCGGATTCACCCTGGGCCACCCGCCGCTGCCGGACCTGGCCGCCGGCGTGTTCGCCCTGGCAGTCATCGGCGCGGCCAGCCGGGTCGCGGCGGTCGCCCTGCCGGGCCCGGCGCTGTTGTTGATCGCCGCCGTGGTCGCCGTCGCCGGGATCGGCGTACGGGCCCTGCCGGAGCAGGTCCGCCGCGGCCCGCAGCTCGCGGCGGCGGCCGCGTTGACCGTGCTCGGCGTACTCGTCGCCGGTGGCGCGCTGCGGGCGGCGCTGGCGCCGGTCCGCGCCGCGTTGCCCGCCTGGCAGGCCGACCTGGCCGGCTACCAGCAGAGCCTGGTCGACTACGCCAGGCCCGCCGACTGGCAGCTCGCCCTGGCCGCGCTGCTGATCACCATCGCGGCGGCGGTCGCCATGCCGGTCGAATGGCGTCGCGAGGCGACCGTCGTCGGCGTGACGCTGACCGCGCTGGCCGTACCGGCGTCCTTCGCCCTGCCCTGGTACGCCGCACCGTGGCTGCCGGTGCTCGCCGCCGTCGCGGTGGCCGGCACCGGTTTCCTCACCGACACCACCCGGGCCGCCCGGGTGCACGTGATCTGCGCGGCGGTGCTCGGCACCGCCGGTGCGGGTGCGGCGCTGGCCCGACCCGGCTCCACCGCTGCCGCCCTGCTGGTGCTGGCCGCCGCCGGCGTACTGATCGCAGTAGCCGGGACGCTGCCGGAGGTACGCCGCCGGCCCGCCGGGGACGCGGTCGGGGGTTGGGCCGCAGGCGGCGCCGCGTTCGCCCTGCCCGGTGGGGTGGCGGCGTTCGTCACCGCTCTGGTACCGCCGCCGGGGCCGACCGCGCTGGCCGTCCAGGAGACGACCGCCCCGATCCTGGCCGCCGGTTTCCTCGCGGTCTGCGGCACGCTCGGCTACTCGGCGCTGGCGCAGGTGGCGGAACGGCAGATCCCCCGACCGTTGACCATCGGCACCGGGCTGGGGGCGCTCGCGGTCACCGCCGCGGCGTTCGGCTCGCCCGGTGCGGCCATCGCCGACGTGTGGGTCGCCGTCGGGCTGCTGGTCGCCGCGGGGCTGCTGCTCATGGCGCCTTCGATCGACGCCGGCCGGCGGGCGGACCGGCTGCTCGACGGTCCCGACTACGCCGCGGCGGCGGCCACCGCCGCGCTGGTCGGCACGCTGGCCAGGGTCAGCGCGATCGTGGTACCCGGCACCGAACTGGTGGCCAGCGCGGCGCTGACCCTGCTGGTGGCGGTCGCCGTACGCGCCCTGCCCGAGCACTGGCGGCGCGGACCGGTCCTGGGCACCGCGGTCAGCGGTGGGGTCATCGCCGTCCTCGCCGGCTACACGGCGGTCGCCGGCGGCGTCCAGGCACTGGCCACTCCGGGCCAGCTCTGGCAGGCGGACCTGACCGCCTGGTCCACCGAGGTCGCCGCCAACTCCTGGCAGGTGCCGCTGGCCCTGGTGCTGCTCGCGCTGGCCGCCGCCGTCGCGCTGCCCCGACCCTGGTCGTTCCACGCCGCCGGCGTGCTGGTCGCGCTCGCCACCGTCGGCACCCCGGCGGCGCTCGGCCTGCCCTGGTGGTCACCGATCGTGGTCGGCTGCCTGGTCGCGATCGGGTACGGGATCGTCTCGGTGGCCGCCAACGATCCACAGGCGGCCACCGCCCGGGCCGGCGTCGCCGTGGCGGTCGCCCTGTACGCCATCGGCGCCAGCCTGGTCCGTCCGTGGACCACCGCCGCCGCGCTCGGTGTCGTGGTGCTGACCTGCGTGGTGGTGGCGGTACTCGCCCGGGTCGTCGCCACCGTGACGCTGGCCGACCAAACTGCTCAGGCTGACCAGGTCGACCAGGCAGGTAGCGGGCCGCCCGTCCCCAACCGGGAGTCGATGCCGGCGCACCTGTCGAAGATCGGTGGCGCGGCGACCGGGGCCGCGCTGCTGGCACTGCCCGGAGCGGTCGCCGCGCTGGCCGCCGCGCTCGGCTGGACCACGGAGATCGTGCTGACCGGGGCGTTGGCCGCCTCGGCGCTCGGCGTCGCCGTGCTGGCCATGGTCCGCCGCCGGGTCCCGCACTACCTGCCGTACGCCACCGTCGGGTTGGCCGCCGGCGCGACGGTCACCGCCCTCGCCTCGCTCCCGACCAGCCTGCCGACCGGCATGTACGCCGCCGGAGCCGCACTGCTCGGCGTACTCGCCGAACTGCTCCGGGCCGCCACCCCACCGCCGGTGGACCTGTCCCGGCCGAGTCGCCGATGGTCCGGGCTCGGCGGCCGGTGGAGCCAGCCGGGGCCGCTGGAGATCGGCCAGGAGTGGGCGATCAGCCCGGTCAAGGGAGCGTTGGCGGCCGCCGCGCTGCCCACCGCGCTGGCCGTCGCGGCGGTGGCGCCGACGCTGACCGCCGCACTGGTCGAGCCGTACCGCACCCTGACCGCGATCTGGCAAGGACCACCGGCCGGGCTGCTCGATCCGCCGGCCGCCGCCGTGGACCCGACCAACGTGCTCGCGGCGCTGCTGCTCACCGTCGCGGCGGCGCTGGCCGCGACCGGGTTCAACACCGGCCAGCCGGGCCAGGCGGTTCCGGTGGTACTGCCCGGCGTGGCGATCACCCTGCTGATCACCCCGATGTCGTTCGGCGTCGGCTGGCCGGCGGGCACCATGGCGGCGCTGCTGGTCTTCGCGGTCGCCATGGTCGGACTGGCGTTGACCGAACCGCCGCCGGACACCGAGCGGCACCGGCCGCTGCGCATCGCCCGCCGGCTGCTGTTCCTGATCGGCCTCGCCGCCGGTGGCGCCGGACTCGCCGGGGCGCTGGCCAACGATCAACTGACCGTCTTCACGCTGGGCAGCTCGGTGTGTGTCGGAGCGGTGTCCGCGTACGCCGGGCGCAGCCAGCCGGCCCGGATCCTCGGCTGGCTGTTCGCCTCGGTGATGGCGCAGATGTTCGTGCTGACCATGGGCCTCGTCGCCGGCCTTCCGCCGAGCTGGTCGGCGTTCGGCGTACTCGCCGTCGGTGCCGGCCTGCTGCTGTCCGCGACCCGGCTGCCCCGGCTCAGCCACCCCGAGGCGGTACGCGAGGCGGCGGTGGTCGAGTGGAGCAGCTACGCGGCCGCGCTGCTCGCACTGGCCCTGGCGTACGACTCGGCCGCGCATCTGGCCGGGCTGCTGGCCGCCTGGGGTGCGGTGCTCGGGGTGACGGCCACCCGGCCTGGCCGCCGCGCGATGGAGCGCCGGGTGCTGTTCTGGCTGGCGGTCGGCTGCGAGATCACCGCCTGGTGGATGCTGATGCGGATCACCGATGTGGCGCTCACCGAGGCGTACACCTTGCCGTTCGCCGTCCTCGCCCTGCTAGTCGGGGTGCTCGAGCTGCGGCACCGGCCGGACCTGAGCAGTTGGACGGCGTACGGGCCGGCACTGGCCGCGGCGTTCCTGCCCACCCTGGTACTGGTGATCAGCTCGGGGGAGAACAGTTTCCGGCAGGTCCTGTTGCTGCTCGGCGCGGTCGGCACCCTGCTGGTCGGGGCGATGAGTCAGCAGCAGGCCCCGGTGGTGGTCGGTACGGTGGTCAGCGCGGTGACCGCGTTGCACGCGTTGACCTTCTTCGGGCCGTGGCTGGTGCTGATCCCGGTCGGTCTGGTGCTGCTGGCGCTCGGGGCGAGCAGCGAGTGGCGCCGGCAGACCCAGGAGCGGGTGCGGGGCGCCCTGCGCGGCATGCGCTGAGGCCGGCCGCCTAGCCCTGGCCGGGTCGGCCCGGCCGGGCCGACTCGGCCGGGCAGATCCGGCCAGGGCTAGGTGGTACCGCCGCGTGACGCCTGCAGCGCGGCGTCCTTCGTGGCGACCAGTTCGACCAGCTCCTGCTGGTAGGCGAGCATCCGGGCGCGCAGCCCCGGGTCGGTGGCGGCGAGGATCCGCACCGCCAGCAGACCGGCGTTGCGGGCGCCACCGATCGACACCGTGGCTACCGGCACGCCCGCCGGCATCTGCACGATCGACAGCAGCGAGTCCATCCCGTCCAGGTGCTTCAACGGCACCGGCACCCCGATCACCGGCAGCGGCGTCGCCGAGGCGACCATGCCCGGCAGGTGCGCCGCGCCGCCCGCCCCGGCGATGATCACCTGGATGCCACGGTCGGCGGCGGTGCCGGCATAGTCGAGCATGCCGTGCGGGGTGCGGTGCGCCGAGATCACCCGCACCTCGTGCTCGACGTCGAACTCGGCGAGAGCCTCGGCGGCGGCCCGCATCGTCGGCCAGTCCGAGTCGCTGCCCATGATGACGCCGATCATCGACCCTCCTGTAGCCAGCGGGCGGCCCGGGCGGCCCGGTTCCGGACGTCCGTCAGATCCTCGCCGAGCACCGTCACGTGGCCGATCTTGCGGCCCGGCCGGACCTGTTTGCCGTACAGGTGGACCTTGGCGCCGGGGTCGGTCGCGAACAGGTGGTGCAGCCGCTCGTCGATGCCCATCCCGCCATCCGCGCCGCCCAGCACGTTGGCCATCACCACCGCCGGGGCGGTCAGCCCGGTGTCACCCATCGGATAGTCCAGGACCGCCCGCAGATGCTGCTCGAACTGGGAGGTACGGGCCCCCTCGATGGTCCAGTGCCCGGAATTGTGCGGCCGCATCGCCAGCTCGTTGACCACCAGGCCACCGCCACCGGTCACCTCGAACAGCTCCACCGCCAGCAGCCCGACCACGTCGAGCGCGCTGGCCAGGTCGATGGCCAGCTGCTGGGCCGCCAGGGCGAGCGGCTGCGGCAGGGCGGGCGCGGGCGCCAGCACCTCGACACAGATGCCGTCCCGTTGCACGGTCTCCACCACCGGGTAGACCGCCAGCTGACCGAACGGCGAGCGGGCCACCTGTACCGCCAGCTCGCGGACCAGCTTCACCCGCTCCTCGGCGATCAGCTCCACCGCCGGGTCGGCCGACGGGCCGGCCGGGTCGAGCCCGGCGGCGACCAGCTCGGCCGGCGTGTCCAGCAACCACACCCCGCGGCCGTCGTAGCCGCCGCGCGCGGTCTTGACCACCACCGGCCAGCCGACCTCGGCGCCGAACTCGGCCAGCTCGTCGACCGAGCCGATCCGCCGCCAGCGCGGCACCGGGGCACCCAGCTCGGTCAGCCGCTGCCGCATCACCGCCTTGTCCTGGGCACAGCGCAGCGCGTCGGCGCCCGGGTGGATCCGCACCCCGTCGGCGGCCAGCGCCCGGATGTGCTCGCCCGGCACGTGCTCGTGGTCGAAGGTGACCACATCGCAGCCCTTGGCGAAGGTACGCAGCGCGGCGAGGTCGGTGTGCTCGCCGTACTGCACGTCGGCGGCGACCAGGGCGGCGCCGTCCTCCGGCGTACGGGCCAGCACGCGCAGCGACTGGCCGAGCGCGATCGCGGCCTGATGGGTCATCCGGGCGAGCTGCCCACCACCCACCATGCCGACGACGGGCAGTCCGGTACGGGTATCCATGGCGGCGACAGCCTAACCCAGCTGCGCGACCAGGTCCGCGACGGAGGTGACCGGCCGGTCGCAGACGAAGCCCCGGCAGACGTACGCGGTCGACGCCCCGCCGATCATCGGCCGGTCCGCCAGCAGCGGTACGCCGGCCTGGTCGGGACGGCCGGCCACCACCACCGCACCGGGCGGCGCGTGCCGCCGCGCCGCCCGTAGCAGCGGGTCACCGGTCGGGTCCTCGGTGACCACGGCGATCTCGTACGGACCGGACAGCAGCGCCTCGCCGACGGCGGCGGCGTAGCCGGTGAACCGGGCATGCCGGGCGACCACCGGCGCGACGGTGGCCAGCGCGGCCTCGGCGGCGGCCCGGTACTGCGGGGCGCCACGCAGCGCCGCGTACCCGGTGAGCGCGGCGGCGGTGGCCGACAGCCCGGACGCGGTGGCGTTGTCGGTCGGGTCCGCCGGCCGGGCGACCAGCTGTTCGGCGTCGTCGGCGGTGTCGTAGAAGCCGCCGTTGTCGGCGGCGAACCGGGCCAACGCGACGTCCAGCAGCTCACCGGCGAGGTCCAGCCATCGGCGTTCCCCGGTGAGCTGGTGCAGCGAGCAGAACGCCTCGGCGAGGCAGCCGTAGTCCTCCAGCACCCCGTCTGGCGCGCCGACCAGACCGTCCCGGGAGACCCGGCGCAGCCGCCCGCCGACCAGGTGGGTACGGGCCAGATGCGCCCCGGTCGCAACCGCCAACTCGGTGGCCAGCTCGACGTCGCCGTCGGTGCCGGCCGCGGCACCGGCCAGGGTATCGGCACCGGCCAGGGCGTCGGCACCAGTCAGGGCGTCGGCGGCGGTGGCGAACTCGACCAGTGCGGTGACGGCCAGGCCGTTCCAGGCGGTCACCACCTTGTCGTCGCGGGCCGGCTGCGGCCGGCCGGCACGGGCCCGGCGCAGCGCCGCCCGGATCCGGTCCAGCTGCTGCGGTGGCGTGTCGTCGACGTCACGGGCCAGCCGCAGCACGCTGGTGCCGTGTTCGAAGCTGCCGTCGCCGGTCACCCCGTACAGGTCGGCCGCCCACCGGCCGTCGGCCTCGCCGAGGACCTCGATCAGCTGCTGCGGAGTCCACACGTAGGTGGCGCCTTCGACCCCGCCGGTGTCGGCGTCCAACGCGGAGGCGAAGCCACCACCGGGTACGGCGAGCGCCTCGGCGAGGAAGCGGACCGTCTCCCGGGCGATCCGACCGGCCATCCGGTCGCCGGTGAGCCGCCACAGCAGCGTGTAGACCCGCAGCAGCAGCGCGTTGTCGTAGAGCATCTTCTCGAAGTGCGGCACCGTCCAGGTGCCGTCCACCGCGTACCGGGCGAAGCCCCCGGCGAGTTGGTCGTAGATGCCGCCCCGGGCCATCGCCTCGCAGGTGTGCTGGACGATCTCCAGGCTGTCGGCGGCGCCGGTGCGTTGATGATGCCGCAGCAGGAAGAGCAGGCTGAGATGCGGGGGGAACTTCGGTGCCCCGCCGAACCCGCCGTGCGTCGGGTCGTACTCCTTGCCCAGCGTCGCCGCGGCGGCGTCGAGCAGGTCGGCGGTCAACGGCGTGGTCGCCCCGCCGACCGCCTGCGCGCCGCCGACCGCCTCGGCTACCGCGGCCCCCTGGCGCAGCACGGCGTCGCGCTGGTCGCGCCAGGCGGCACCGACCGAGTGGAGCAGCCGGACGAAGTTCGCCTGCGGGAAGTAGGTCCCGCAGAAGAACGGGGTGCCGTCGGCGGTGGCGAACACGGTCATCGGCCAGCCGCCCTGACCGGTCATCGCCTGGGTCGCGGCCAGGTAGACCGCGTCCACGTCGGGGCGTTCCTCCCGGTCCACTTTGATCGCGACGAAGTTGTCGTTGATCAACTGCCCGACCGCGTCGTCCTCGAACGACTCGTGCGCCATCACATGGCACCAGTGGCAGGCCGCGTACCCGACCGAGATCAGCACCGGCACGTCCCGGCGGCGGGCCTCGTCGAACGCCTCCGGGCACCACGGCCACCAGTCGACCGGGTTGTCGGCATGCTGCTGCAGGTACGGGCTGGTCGCCTCACCGAGCCGGTTCACGCTGGGTCGCTCCTCGGGGTCGTGGCACGACTCCGACGGTGTGGGGTCGCACGTTCCGACCATAGCCAGTCGGTGGGCGGCTCACCGCCGGGTCGGCACCGGAACGTCCGGGTATCGCAGCGCGGTGAGGCCCGCCTCGGCGGCGGCCTGGACGTTCTCCGGGCGGTCGTCGACGAAGGTGACCCGGTCGGCAGGCGCGCCGAGCCGGTGCAGCAGCGCCGCGAAGATCGCCGGATCGGGTTTGGTCAACGCCAGCCGGCAGCTGAACAGCCGGTGGTGGAACACCGCCGCCCAGTCGGCCGAGTCGATCGCCGTGGCGATGGACTCGGGGGCGTTGGACAGCAGCGCCAGGCCGTGTCCGTCGGCGGCAAGGCCGGTGACGAGTTCGACGGTACGCGGATTCAGCTGCGACCAGCTGGCGATGTCGGCCCGGTCCAGTTCGGCCACGAGCGGATCGTCGGCGGACAGCGGCCGACCGACCACGTGGCTCCAGTAGCGGTCGGCCGGCCAGCCGGCGTCGTAGGCGTCCCGGTGCCGCCAGTACCCCTCGTCGAAGGTGGCCTGCGGCAGGCCGGCCAGCTGGGCCATGGCGGCCACCGCAGCCGACGGCTGCGGCAGCGAGATGACCTGGCCGTAGTCGAAGACCAGCCAGTCCCGGACGGCACCGCTGGGCCCGCCGGTCACGACGCACCGTCCGCGCGCAGCGGGTAGATCTGGGCCTGCGCGGAGTCCGCCAGGGACCGGAGCACCGCGAGCACCTTGTCGGCGGGCATCGGCTTGAAGAAGTGGTAGCCCTGGGCGGCGGCGCAGCCGAGGGCAGCCAGGGTGGCCCGCTGGTCGGCGGTCTCCACCCCCTCGGCGACCACCCGCAGGCCCATCTCCCGGCCCAGCCGGACGGTGTGTCGCACGATGGCGGCGTCGCGTGGCGAGTCGGCCATCCGGACCACGAAGGACCGGTCGACCTTCAACTCGTCGACGGTGACCCGGGTCAGGAAGGCCAGCGAGGAGAACCCCGTGCCGAAGTCGTCGACGGCGAGCTGGACGCCCATCTCCCGGAGGCTGGCCAGCACCTCGTCGATGATCTCCAACTCGCTCATCACCACCGTCTCGGTGATCTCCAGCACCAACCGGTGGGCCGGGACCTGGTGGCGGCGCAGCAGCTCGCCGATCTCGGCCGGCAACTGCGGGTCGAGCAGGCTCCGGGCCGAGATGTTGACCGAGATCGGTACGTCGATGCCGTGCGCCGCCCACTCGGCGGCGGCCGACAACGCCCGGTCGACGACGTACCGGGTGAACGGGGCGAGCAGTTCACTGCCCTCGACCGCTCTGACGAAGTGGACCGGGGTGAGCCGGCCGCGGCGCGGATGCCGCCACCGGATCAGCGCCTCCACCCCGGTCGGCCCGCCGGTGGCGAGGTCGACCGCCGGTTGCAGGGCCAGTTCGAGCTGGTCGTCGACGTCCAGCGCGGCGCGCAGTTCGGCCAGTAGTGCCAACTGGTCGGTGTTGGCGGCGTCCTTCGCGCTGTCGTAGCCGGCGACGCTACCGCCGATCGCCTTCGCCTGGCTCATCGCGATGTTCGCCCGGCGGAGCAGTTCGTTCATGTCGGCGGTGCCGGCACCGGCGACCACCACGCCGAGTGCGCCTTCGACCGACATCCGCACGCCGGCGACCTCGGTCGGCTCGGCCAGCATCGCGGTTATCTCGCGGGCCCGGCGCATCGCCACCCCGGTCGGCGAGGTCCGCTCGACGCAACCGGCCGCCGCCGGGCTCAGCGAGGTCAGGAGCAGGGCGAACTCGTCGTTGCCGAGTCGGCCGAGCAGCTCGCCGGGGCGGAGTCGGTCGCTGAGCCGCCGAGCGGCGGACTGCAGCAGCTCGTCGCCGGCGGCGTTGCCCAGGGTGTCGTTGACCTCTTTGAAGCCCTTGATGTCGAGCAGCAGCAGAGCGACCGGATGATCGTGCTCCAGCCGGTGCAGAGCGGCGTCCCCCTTGGTGAGCAGCGCCGCCCGGTTGAGCAGCTCGGTCACCGGATCGTGCATCGACCGGTGCATGGTCCGGTCGGTGAGGTGGCGCAGTGCCCGCTCGGTCGCCGCGTCGTGCAGGGCTGCGGCGAGCGCGTCACCGAAGGCGGAGAGCGCGTTGCGGTCCCGGGACCTCGGCATGGTGCTGGCCGGCAGGTGGATCCGCAGCTCACCGACGCCGGTCCGGCCGACCGTGAGCGGGTGGACGAGCATCTGGTCGGTGGCGTCGTCCGCAGCATCGTCCGCGACGTCCTCAGCCGCCGCGACGGGGTCGACGGGATCGGCCGGCGGCTCCGATCGGCGCAACCCGCCGTCGGCGTCGCCGACGTAGCGCCACAGCCTGCCGTCGACCTGCCGCACGTCGATCTCGACCCGCTCGGCACCGAACAGGGCCAGCCCGCCGGCGACCCCGGCACCGACGACGGCCGGCTCGTCGAGCTGGTTGAGCGCCCGGGTCGCCCGGGCGAACTCCTGCCAGGCCCGACGCTCGTCCTCAACCCGCAGCCGGTGGCCGTAGGTCTGCTGCAGCAGCCACAGCACCGGGGGCAGCAGCAGCAGCCAACGCGGATCGTGACCGAGCATCCCGACCGTGACCAGCCCGACCAGGACGTTGCCGACGAACATCAGCAGCTTGTTGCGCAGCGCGTGCAGCAGGGTGGCACCGAACGGCCGGCCGTGCCGCAGTGACAGGGCGACCGTGGCGAGGGCGGCGGTGATCAGCAGATAGACCAGCCCGCCGAGGAGCATGGCGGCGGCGAGCAGTGGGGTGAGCTGCTGGGCGTACGGGTCGGCGACCGCCCGGGCGGCGACGCCGGCCGCCGCGACGGCGACGGTCAACGACGCGGTGACCCGGAGGATCTCCGGCACGGTACGGGGCTCGGAGAAGATCGACAGCAGGGTCCAGGCGATGCCCACGCCGACTGCGGCGGCGGCCGGCAGCCAGCCGGCCGGGAGGACGTAGAGCCCGACGATGAGGGCGGCCTCGCCCCAGGTGAAGCTGACCGTGCCGGTTCCGATGCGGAACCGCAGTCGGGCGAGTTGCGCGACGCCGAGCAGCGCCGCGACGATCGCGAATCCGGCCGGGGGCGGGAGCGCCGACGTCTGCGGGGCCGACCCGGTGAGCAGCCCGATGGCGATGGTGGCGACGGCGGCCACACCGACGGCGACGGTGAAGACGGGCAGCCGCCACTGGCCCCCGCCGTCCAGGGTTTCGGTCGTCGCCTGGTCCGCGGTCGCAGCCGGTTCCGGCCGCGCCGGCGTCACGGGTCACTCCCGGTGACCGCCGGGCCGTGGACCGACGCCCGGCGCGGACGACCGACCATGATGAGCATCCCTCGCGTCCGTTCCGTACGACCAGGGACGACAGCTGTGCGATCCATGGTCGCCCCTTTCCGCGCGCGGTCGGAGGAACTGAAGGTCCCCGGCGGAAGGCTAAGCCAAAGCCGATTCCGGCAACAGGGGCCACTGGGCCGGTTTACCGGCGGAGGCCCACTGGAGGGGAGAAAAGTCCCTGGTGAGAGCGCATGCAAGCGCTTACAAAGGGGATCCGGGACGCGAGTCGCCTTCTGTCGGATCAAGGACATTGCGTTCGGCCGCCGCCGACCCGCTGCCCGGCGCCGCGTCGTCGAACCGCTCGGGCAGCCGACGCAGCCGGGCGTTCATGTTCCTGATCAGAAACACCGTCGCGGCGGCGAGCACCAGGAGCAGGAACAGCCCCATCGGCCCGGCCAGACCACCGCTGCGGGTGTCCCCGAAGTTGTTCACCGCCAGGACATGGACAGCACTCAGCACGATCGGACCCCTCTGCGTCGCTGACGTCGACTACACGTTACGCCCGGCGGATCAGGAGTGGCCGAGCCCCTCGCGAATCCCGGCAAACAGGTCGGATTCCGGCTTCGGGCTATCGACGAACGACCGGACCAACTCGAAATCCTCGGTCGGCCAGGCCTGCCGCTGCACCTCCATCGGCACCTGGAACCAGAAGCCGTCCGGATCGACCTGGGTGGCGTGCGCGCGCAGCGCGTCGTCGCGGACCGGGAAGTAGTCGGCGCAGTCGACCCGGGTGGTGATCCGGTCGCCCTTGTCCGGGCGCTCCTCCCACCGGTCCATCCACTCCTGGTACGGCGACTCCCGACCGATCGCGAGCATCCCCTCGTGCAGCGCGAGAATCCGCGCCTTGGTGAAGCTCATGCAGTAGTACAGCTTCAACGGCTGCCACGGCTCGCCACCGACACCCGGGTAGCGGGCCGGGTCACCGGCCGCCTCGAACGCGGCGACGCTCACCCGGTTGCACATGATGTGGTCCGGGTGCGGATAACCGCCGTCCTCGTCGTAGGTGGTCACCACGTGCGGACGGAACTCCCGCATCAACCGCACCAACGGCCCGGCCGCCTCCTCCAGCGGCTCCAGGGCGAAACACCCGTCCGGCAGCGGCGGCAGCGGATCGCCCTCGGGCAGACCCGAGTCGACGAAACCCAACCAGGCCTGCTCGACGCCGAGGATCGCCCGGGCGGCGTCCATCTCGGCCCGGCGGATCTCGGCGATGTTCTCCCACACGTCCGGCCGGTCGAGTTTCGGGTTCAGCACACTGCCCCGCTCCCCGCCGGTGCAGGTCACCACCAGCACCTGGGCACCTTCCGCGACGTACCGAGCCATCGTCGCGGCACCCTTGCTGGACTCGTCGTCAGGATGGGCGTGCACCGCCATCAGACGCAGTTGCTCAGCCAACGAAAACGCTCCCTCATCCCGTGCCTGACATCCCCTGCCGGCGGCGTCCGGGCCCGGCTGCGACAATGGGGCCCGTCGACCATTCTCGCCGACCCCACCGACACGTCCGCCAAGGAGTTCCGTCCCGGGTGACCGACACGTCCGCCACAACCGCACCGACCGCCGCCATGTTCCCACCCGGGCGGTACGGACGACGACGCGCGCCCCGAGCGCGCCGGCCGTGGCTCGTCGCGCTGCTCACGGCGGTGGCGGTGCTGGTCGGGACGGCGATCGCCGGCCGGCTCTACACGCTCTACGGCGACCCGCTGCACCAGCCCGAGGTGATCACCTACACCGAGGCCACCGAGGACGGGATCACCATCGACTTCGCCGTCACGGTGCCCCCCGGCGGTGCGACGACCTGCCTGGTCAGGGCCCGGTCGCGGGACGGGGCGGAGGTGGGCCGGTCCGAGGTGACCGTCCGGGCCGAACCGGGCGAACGACACGTCCGCACCACGTACCGGCTGGCCACCGAACGGGTCGCGTTCCTGGGCGAGGTGCCACGTTGCCGACCCGCCGACTGACCAGCCGACCGTGACCCTCGCCACACCCGCCGAGGCGGGTGGCGATCCGGCGGCCGGCACACCCGGGCCGTTGCAACCCCGGCACCTCGGTGCGGATCGCTGGTACGTTGGTAGTTCGACCTCGACCGCCCGCAAGCCCACAAGGAGATCGTCTGTGTCCACGACCGACCGCGAGGCGCCCACCACCTGGCTGTCCCAGGACGCTTACGACCGGCTCCAGGCCGAGCTCAACGAGCTGATCGCCGGACGGACGGCGATGGCCGCCGAGATCAATGCCCGTCGGGAGGAAGGCGACCTGCGGGAGAACGGCGGCTACCATGCCGCCCGCGAGGAGCAGGGCAAGCAGGAGGCCCGGATCCGCTACCTGCAGGAGCTGCTGCGTACCGCCAAGGTCGGCGAGGCACCGGACGCGGACAGCGTCGCGCCCGGCACGGTCGTCACGATCCACTTTGACGACGACCCCGCCGACACCGAGACCTTCCTGCTCGGCTCCCGGGAGATCTCCTCGACGACCGAGCTGACCGTCTACAGCCCGGAGTCCGCGCTCGGTCAGGCCATCCTGGGCAGCCGACAGGGTCAGACGGTGACCTACACCGCGCCGAGCGGCGCGGACATCAAGGTCACTGTCGACAAGTTCGAGCCCTTCGCCGGCTGAGTTGCGGCCGCCGCAGCGGCGGTGGGTCCGTCAGCAGCGGTGGGCCAGTCAGCGAGGGCGGGTCAGTCAGCGGCGGCGAACGCCACCTGGTAGCCGCGATCACGGAGCACCTCGACCAGCTCGGTCGAGTGCTCCGGGCCGCGGGTCTCTACCGACAGGCCGACCTGGACCTCACCCAACCGCAGATGCGGGTTGCGCCGCTGATGATCGACGTCGACCACGTTCGCCCGCTGCTCGGCGATCAGCGCCAGCAGCGCGGCCAGCTCACCGGGCCGGTCGCCGCACCGTACGGTGAACCGCAGGTACCGGCCGGCGGCGGCCAGGCCGTACTCGATCACCCGCAACAGCAGCAACGGGTCGATGTTGCCGCCGGAGAGCACCGCGACCGTCGGGGTGGCCGGCCGCACCGCGCCGGACAACAGCGCCGCCACCGCGGCCGAGCCGGCCGGTTCGACCACCTGCTTGCCCCGCTCCAGCAGCATCAGCAGCGCCCGCGACAGGTCCTCCTCGGAGACCGTCACGATCTCGTCGACCAACTTGCTGACGTGCGCGAACGTCAGGTCACCGGGGCGTCCCACGGCGATGCCGTCGGCGATCGTACGGTAGTCGGCCAACCGCACCGGGGCACCGGCGGCCAGCGACGGCGGGTACGCGGCCGCGCGGTCCGCCTGCACGCCGATCACCCGTACGTCCGGGCGCAGTGCCTTGACCGCCACCGCGATTCCGGAGATCAACCCACCGCCACCCACCGAAGTGACGATGGTGGTGACCTCCGGGCACTGCTCCAGGATCTCCAGCGCCACGGTGCCCTGACCGGCGATGACGTCCGGATGGTCGAACGGGTGGATCAGCACCGCACCGGTCCGGTCGGCGAACTCCCGGGCCGCGTCCAGCGCCTCGTCCACGGTGGTGCCGGCGAACTCGACCTCGGCACCGTACCCTCTGGTCGCGGTGACCTTCGGCAACGGAGCGCCGGTCGGCATGAACACCGTCGCGCCGATGTCCAGCAGCCCGGCGGCGAGCGCCACGCCCTGGGCGTGGTTGCCGGCGCTGGCCGCGACCACCCCGCGCCGGCGCTGCTGCTCGGTCAGCCGGGAGATCCGCAGGTACGCGCCGCGTACCTTGTAGGAGCCAGCCCGCTGCAGGTTCTCGCACTTCAACCAGACCGGCCCGCCGAGCAGGGCGGTCAACGGGCGGGACGGCTCCAGCGGAGTCACCCGTACCACGTCCGCCAGGACGTCCCGGGCGGCGAGGACGTCCGGCAGTCCGACCAGTTCCGTCATACCGGGCTGTCCACTCTCGGCCACGACGGGGCGTGCCGGGGCCACGATGCCATCATCTCCAGCTGGCCGGCCACCGCGAGCAGCAGCAGCTCCGAGCCGGGCGGCCCGACCAGCTGGACCCCGACCGGCAAGCCGTCCGGGCGCAGCCCGGCCGGCGCCACCAACGCGGGCAGTCCGGCCATGTTCCACGGCGCGGCGTACGGGGCGTACCGAACACAGCTCCACATGTTCGCCGTCCAGGACCGGCGCGCCCAGCTGGTCGCGGCCGGCGGGGTACCGGCCAGCGCCGGCGTCAGCAGCACGTCGGCGCGCTGGTCGGTGAAGAACCCGGTCATCCGGTCCCGCCAGGCGGTGCGGTCGGCTTCCCGGACGTACCCGCGCCGTTGTGCCCACCGGCCGAGCGCGACGTGCCGACGGGTCCGTGGTTGCAGTTCCCGGCCGCCGGCCCGGCCGGCGGCGGCGTCCTCGGCCGCGGCGGCGAACCAGGTGGACAGTCCCCGCAGCCCCAGCGAGGCCGGATAGGGCAGCTCGGTGCCGACCACGTCGTGCCCGGCCTCGGTGAGCCGGCGCGACGTCGCCGCCACCGCGTCCCGGTTGGCCGCATCTGCCCGCAGCCCGGCCACCGGCGAGGTGAGCGAGACCGCCACCCGCAGCCGGCCCGGCTGGACCAGTTTCTCCGGTCGCCGGCCAGCGAGCACCGCGAAGCCGGTCGCGGCGTCCGCCACGCAGGTCGTCAGGATGCCGTGCTCGGTGAGGCCGAACCAGTCCTCGGTGCCGAGCTGTCGCGGAACCACGTCGCGGCCCGGTTTGAGCCCGAGCAGGCCGCAGCAGGCAGCCGGGATCCGGATCGAGCCGAATCCGTCGTTGCCGTGTGCGATCGGCACCATGCCGCTGGCCACCGCAGCCGCCGCGCCACCAGAGGAACCGCCCGGGGTACGCGACAGCTGCCAGGGGTTGCGGCTGGTCGCCGTGGCGTCGTCGGTGGTCGCCCAGAGCCCGAGCTCCGGCATCCGGGTGACCCCGACGACGACCGCGCCGGCACCGCGCATCCGGCGGACGATCTCGTGGTCGTGTTCGGCGACCGGGGTCCGCGCGGCGGCCGATCCGCGCCAGGTCGGCAGCCCGGCGACCGGGGTGTTCTCCTTGATCGCCACCGGCACCCCGGCCAGCGGCAGGTTCGCCAGGTCCTCCTGCTCGTCGACCTTCTCCGCTTCGACGATGGCCTCGCCGCCACGGACCGCTCGGAAGGCGGACAGCTCCGGGTCGGCCCGGGCGATGTGGTCGAGATGGTCGGCAACGACCCGGGTCGCCGAGGTGTCACCCCGGCGTACGGCCCGGGCGATCTGCCGGGCGGTGGTCCCGACCCAGGTCGGTACGATGTCGTGCACGGCACCTCCAGGCAGCCGGTACGCGGTTCGCGTCGCTGTGCGGACCCGTCGCCGGACCCGCCCGGGTGTCGGGCCGGCCCGGAGTGGGCCCGCCCGTCGGATCTCGCCGACGGATCCTCAGCCGAGCGCCTGATCCAGGTCGGCCAGCAGGTCGTCCACGGTTTCGATTCCGACAGACAGTCGCACGAGATCGCCGGGGACTTCAAGAGGCGAGCCGGCGGCGCTCGCGTGGGTCATCCGTCCAGGATGTTCGATCAACGATTCGACCCCGCCGAGCGATTCGGCGAGTACGAACAGTCGGGCCCGGTTGCAGATCCGCACCGCTTCCGCCGCACCGCCGGCTGCCCGGAACGAGACCATCCCACCGAACCGGCGCATCTGCTTGGCCGCTGTCTCGTGGCCGGGGTGGTCGCGGTGTCCGGGATAGAGCACCTGGCGTACCGCCGGGTGGTGGTCGAGGAATTCGACGATCCGCTCGGCGTTGTCGCAGTGCCGTTCCATCCGTACGCCCAGGGTCTTGATCCCGCGCAGGGTGAGCCAGGCGTCGAAGGGTCCGTTGACCGCGCCCATGGCGTTCTGGTGGAAGGCCAGCTCGGCGCCGAGCTCCGGATCGTCGGTGACCAGCGCGCCGCCGACCACGTCGGAGTGTCCACCGAGATATTTGGTGGTGGAGTGGACCACCACGTCGGCGCCGAGCGCCAGCGGCTGCTGCAGGTACGGCGAGGCGAAGGTGTTGTCCACCACGAGCCGCGCCGCGACGTCACGGGCCAGGGCGGCCAGCCCGGCGATGTCGGCGATGCCGAGCAGCGGGTTCGTCGGGGTTTCCGCCCAGATCATCCGGGTACGACCGGGTTGTACCGCTGCCCGGACCGCGTCGACGTCGGAGATCCGCGCGGCGGTCCAGGCCAGTCCCCAACGCTCGGCGACCTTGGCGAACAGGCGGAACGTGCCGCCGTACGCGTCGTCCGGAATGATCACGTGGTCGCCGGGCCGGCAGACGGTACGCAGCAGCGTGTCCTCAGCCGCCAGACCACTGGCGAAGGCGAGCCCGACCCGGCCCCCCTCGATCGCGGCCAGGCATTCCTGCAGTGCGTCCCGGGTCGGGTTGGCCGACCGGCTGTACTCGTACCCGGCCCGGGGCGCGCCCACCTCGTCCTGGGCGTACGTGCTGGTCTGGTAGATCGGCGGCACGACCGCTCCGGTCCGAGCCTCCGGCTCCTGCCCGGCGTGGATGGCGACCGTGTCGAACCCGTATGTCATGGCACGAGGCTAGGCCATCGGTCCGAGCGCCACCGCCGGTGGGACGGATGCCCGCCCGACCTGCGGGTACCCCGGCGGGAACGAGCTGGCCCCCACCGGTGTTGTCCGAGAGGCCACGAACGAGAGGAGTCGCACGGTGTTCCTGCGACCGATGAAAGCGAATCTGCCCGAACCGGGGCAGGCCCTGCCCGGCCGGGACCGGCCGATGCCGGTGGCGGACCGGCACGCGGTGCTCGGTACGCCGCTGACCGGCCCGTGGCCGGCCGGTACCCGGGTGGCGGTCTTCGGGATGGGCTGCTTCTGGGGGGCCGAACGGCTGTTCTGGCGACTGCCCGGGGTCGTGTCGACCTCGGTCGGGTACGCCGGCGGCGAGACGCCGAACCCCACGTACGAGGAGGTGTGCTCCGGCGGGACGGGGCACGCCGAGGTCGTCCAGGTGGTTTACGACCCGGCCCGGATCGGCTACGCCGACCTGCTGAAGGTGTTCTGGGAGAACCACGACCCGACGCAGGGCATGCGCCAGGGCAACGACGTCGGTACGCAGTACCGGTCGACGATCTACACCACCGATGCCGAGCAGGCGACCGAGGCCGCCGAGTCCCGGGCCGCGTTCGCTCCGGTGGTGGCCGCGGCCGGCCGGGACGGGATCACCACGGAGATCCGGCCGCTCGGCGAGTACTACTACGCCGAGGGCTACCACCAGCAGTACCTGCACAAGAATCCGGGCGGCTACTGCAACCACGGGCCGAACGGGATGACCTGCCCGGTGGGCGTCGCGCGCAGCGCCGACTGACCCGGAACCGGCCCGTCGCCGATACCGACCTGGAAGCTGGCCGTCGCCGATCAGGCGGCGGCCCGCTCCACCTCCCGCAGCATCAACCGCAGCGACTGGCTGTGCTTGGCCGATGGCAGACTCGCCAGCGCCGACCGGGCGTACCGCAGCCCTTCGACGCGGTCACCCGACTTGACCAGCATCAGCCCACGGTGCAGCTCGATGTGGGTGGCGAACCGGGCCAGGCTGGCCGGCCGGGTCCGGTCCGCCCACTCCTGGGCGTCGACCGCAGCCGGGTCGCCGAGGCGGGCGAGCAGCATGCTGGTGAAGGTCGCCATCCGCCACTCGGGCACGGCGAAGTCGGAGATCTGCTCGGCGGAGCAGGTCTGGTCGAAGACCCGGCGGGCCGCGTCCAGATGCGCCAGCGCGGCGGTACGGTCGCCACGGACGCCAGCGACGTGCGCCTTGGCCATCAACGCGTTGAGCCGCCCGAGCGACGGTCGGTCGGTCAACGTGAGGGCCTGGTCGGCCAGGTCCTGCGCGACCGCGAGGGCGGCACCCTCGTAGCCGAGGGCGAGCGCGGCGCGGCCCCGGACCCAGACCCGCACGCTCCGGTCGCCGCTGCGGTCCGCGCTGACCGCGGCCAACCGGTACCACCGGACGGCCTCCTGCGCCTCCCCGGTGGTCTTGCCGTAGACGCTGAGGAAGCGGGCGGCCAGTCCCCACATCACCGGGGACCCGAGTTGCTGCTGCAGCACGACGAGGTCGCTGGCGAGCCGGTCCTGCAGCTCACCGGCTCCGACGGACATGTAGTCGCGCCCGAGATTGCCGGCCCGCTCCTGCCACTGTTCCTCGGCCGCCGGGTCGCCGAGCGCCGCAGTGAAGCCGCGGTGGATCAACTCGGAGACGGCGGCCGGTGCCACCACCGCGGCGGCGAGCCCGGTGATCAGGCCCCGACGTTGCATATGGTCCCCCAAGACCTGCTCGTAGGCGGTCACCACGTCGGCCGTCGCTGTCCGCCGCCCCGCCTCGACGTTCGACAGATGACCCTTGCTGAAGTGGCTCAGCGCGGCCATTTTCGCCAGGCTGACACCAGCGGATTCCCGGGCCTTCCTCAGGGTCTCACCCGTATCGCTCATATTCCGCCTGCCCACCTGTATTGAAGACCTGCTGAAAACCCAACGCGCTTTTCCTGACCTTCGACTGCCCGTGACGCTATTGGTCAGAGGCCGCGGGGATGGCGCGTGGACGCGTTGGACCGAACCTCCACCGACTCGGCGTAACGGCCCGCCGACCTCGCGGCCCATCGACCAGCATGCCAGCGACAGGCCACCATGTACACCAACGTTCTAGGGGTAGGTACACCATCCGGCAAAGACGATGGCAGATGTCAGCCGTGCTGGACAAGTCCGAGCAGACTTCATCCGATCTCCAGTGGCGCGATACCCGAGGCCAGACGAGACTAAGACCTTAATCAATCATTGTCATTAACCACTCAAAGTAAGGGCAAAGTAACTATTCGTCACCTTCGGGTGGTGGGCCAGCCGGGTGCGACCGGCCGCCGGTTCCACCGACCGGACTGGCCCGCGAGCCGCGCCGACGGTCGACGCCGGCACCCCGACCGAGCGGTCCACGCCGGCACCCCGGCCAGGCGGTCCACGCCGGCACCCCGGTCTGCGACAAAAATCGTTGCCGGCGGCCGTAGCCGCCGGCTAGCGTGGCCGTACACGGGAAAGGAGGTGGTCCAGCGTTGTATAGCTATAGGACTCGTGAGGTGGCTGCCCGCTAGCCGCTGTCCTTGACAGCTCCGATCGTCGAGACCGTGTGGCAGCGGTGCGGCGAATCCACGACAGCCACCCGACCCCCGGGGTGCCGGCCCAGTCCAGCCGGCCCGCGTCGAAGACGCGGAAGCCCCGGGGGTCGTTTCATGCCGGTAGGCTCGGCCGGGTGGCGGTCACCCTGCGCACGGCCATCCTCGACGACATCGCCTCGGTCGGTCACCTGCACCACCGGTCCCGGCGCAGCGCGTACCAGGGCATGGTGCCGGATGCCGCGCTGGACACCTACGGGGCGGACGCCGCGGCGCGGTGGTGGGTCGAGCGGTGGAGCCACGAACGTGACACGCACCGGCTGACGGTCGCCGAACACCAGGGGCGGCTGATCGGGTTCACCTACGTCGGGCCACACGAGGACGGCGAGCCGGCCACCGGTGAGCTGTACGCGATCCACGTCGATCCCGGGCACCAGGGCCGCGGCGTCGGCCGGGCGTTGATCCGCGACGCGCTCGGCACGATGCGCGAGCGCCGGTGCCGTCGCGCGGTGCTCTGGGTGTACGCGGCCAACCACCGGGCCCGAGACTTCTACGAAGCGGGCGGCTGGCGCCCGGACGGGGTCGGCCGGGACGGCTGGCTCGGGCCGGTGCCGACTCCGCAGTTGCGCTACGCGCTCGACCTCACGGTCGCCGCAGCTGAGCCGGCGACACCGACCGCCGCACAGGGCTGAGCGCCACAGGTCTGAGCGTCACAGGTCTGACCGCCGCGCCGCCGCACAGGGCTTGACGGCCGGGCGAGAGTACGGGACCGCTGCTGCGGGGGTTCCGTCCAGCCCCGCACTCTCGCCCGGCACTGCCCGCCCTAACCGGGGGAAAACGCCTGGCCGAAGGCGCTCAACCGGCGGAGGCGTGCCGGTTGATCGGCGTGGGCGGGCAACAGTGCGGGACCCCGGGATGCTGGCGGGCGCCCAGGGTCACCGCGGTGGTGAAGCACCATGGTCGCCTGCCCCGGTGGCGAACCGTGCCGGGGCAGCGCTTCCATGGCCCTAGTCAACCCCAGCTACCAGCGATCAACCGGACACACTGTGCGACTATCGGCCGGACTTTCCCAGGTGTGCCAGCAGGTCCTGACGGGTGATCACCCCACGTGGTTTGCCGTCGACCAGCACCAGAGCGGCGTCGGTGCCGGCCAGCAGCGCCACCGCCTCGCGTACCGGCTGGCCACCGCCCACCATGGGCAGCGGCTGCGCCATGTGCCGCTCGATCGTGTCGTGCAGCTGCGCCTTGCCGCTGAACAGCGCGTCCAGCAGATCCCGTTCGGCGATCGACCCGGCCACCTCGCCGGTCACCACCGGCGGCTCCGCCTTGAGCACCGGCAGCTGCGAGATGCCGTACTCGCGCATGTAGTCGACCGCGTCGCGGATCGTCTCGGTCGGGTGCACGTGCACCAGCTCCGGCAGGCCGCCCGGCTTCGCCGCCAGCACGTCACCGACGGTTGGTTCAGCCGCCTCGACCCCCAGGAACCCGTACCGGGCCATCCACTCGTCGTTGAAGATCTTCGACAGGTAGCCGCGTCCGCCGTCCGGCAGCAGCACCACCACCACGTCGTCCGGCCCGGCCCGGCGGGCCACCCGCAGCGCCGCCGCGACGGCCATCCCGCACGAGCCACCGACCAGCAACCCTTCCTCCCGGGCCAGCCGGCGGGTCAACTCGAACGATTCCTGGTCGGAGACCTCCACGATCTCGTCACAGACCGACCGGTCGTAGGTCTGCGGCCAGAAGTCCTCCCCCACCCCTTCGACCAGGTACGGCCGCCCTGAACCGCCGGAGTAGACCGAGCCTTCCGGGTCGGCGCCGACCACCCGCACCGCGCCGCCGGACACCTCCTTCAGGTAGCGGCCCACCCCGGAGATCGTCCCGCCGGTGCCCACCCCGGCGACGAAATGGGTGATCCGTCCCTCGGTCTGTGTCCACAGCTCCGGCCCGGTGGCCTCGTAGTGCGACTGCGGATTCGCCGGGTTCGCGTACTGGTCCGGCTTCCACGCGCCGGGGATCTCCGCCGCCAGTCGGTCGGACACCTGGTAGTACGAGCGGGGGTCCTCCGGCGCGACCGCCGTCGGGCAGACGACCACCTCGGCACCGTACGCCCGGAGCACGTTCTGCTTGTCCTCGCTGACCTTGTCGGGGCAGACGAAGACACACGAATAGCCGCGCAGCTGCGCGACCAGCGCCAGACCGACGCCGGTGTTTCCACTGGTCGGCTCGACGATCGTGCCACCGGGACGGAGCAGCCCGGCCTGTTCGGCGGCCTCGACCATCCGCAGCGCGATCCGGTCCTTCACCGAGCCGCCCGGGTTGAAGTACTCGACCTTGGCCAGCACCGTCGCGGAGATCCCCGCGGTGACGTTGCGCAGCCGCACCAGCGGGGTGTCGCCGATGAGATCGACAACGCTGTCGTGGTAACGCACCTCGTTGTGCCCTTCTGCTGACGCCGGCGAGGCGCCATCGTCGGGTTGAGGTCGTCAGCCGACAACAGCCCGCTGCCGGCGGTGGAGTATGTCGGGGTCAGCCTACTGGTGCACGGCCGGTCAGCCGACCACCTGACCGGGCACCACCGACTCGCGCCGGGCCTCCCAGTCCAGGAAGCGTTCGGTCTCGGCGAGCACGCTGCCAGCGAGCCAGGTCACCACGAGCGCGTCGTCGACGATGCCGAGCATCAGCAGCATCGCCTCCGGCACCAGGTCGAACGGGGACGCGACGTAGGCCACGGCCGCGGTCATCAACGCCAGCCGCAGGCCGCCGTCGTACTCGCCGCGCATCGTGGCCCGGATCATCCGGGGCAGCGCCGCCAGCCGCCGCCCCAGTGAGGGACCACCGCGGGCGCCTGCGGTCAGCGCCCGCCCCAGCGCCGCGAACGCCGCCGCCCGCTTGAGTGTCCTGGCCATCGCGGCCACCTCCTCGTCACCGGGCCTGCCGGATGTATGTGTGCCCACCGGCCGCCGACCGTACTCCGGTCGTCGACCCGTGGTGCCCTGCCCTCCATGATGCCCGGGATCGGCAACTGTCGCCGGACACGCGTCCCCAGGCCGGTGGACCCCGGCCAGAATCGGGCTGAGCCCGGTACCGCGGGCCGAGATAATCTCGAAGGACCTAGCACGACGGCAGCAGCGGATCGCAGTCGGGGGGCGCGATGGGCACGGGTGGCGCGGGGACACGTCCGACCGACTGGACCGTGGCTACGCGGGCCGTCCGGCTGGCGGCGTTCGGAGCAGGTGCCGCCGCAGCGGCCGCGGTGGCCACCGCCGGCACCCTCTACGGGCAGGCCAAGCAGGCCCGGCGGATCATCCCGCTGGCCGAGGCGCCGCCGCCACGCGGCGACGGGGTGTACGGTTCCCGGCTGCCCGGACCGCCGCTGACCCTGGTGGTGCTCGGCGACTCGTCGGCCGCCGGCTACGGCGTGCACCGCCCCCGGGAGACCCCCGGCGCGCTGCTGGCCACCGGCATCTCCCGCCGGCAGCGGCGACCGGTCCGGCTGCACCGGCTGGCGGTGGTGGGTGCCCGGTCGGTCGGCCTGGTCCCGCAGGTGGAGGCGGCGCTGGAGCTGCGGCCGGACCTCGCGGTCATCCTGATCGGCGGCAACGACGTCACCCACCGCACCCCGCCCGAGGTCGCGGTCGGGCACCTCGTCGACGCGGTACGGCAACTGCGCGCGGCCGGGGCCGAGGTGGTCGTCGGCACCTGCCCGGATCTGGGCGCGATCAAGCCGATCAAACCGCCGCTACGTTGGCTGGCCCGTCGGTGGAGCCGACAACTCGCCGCGGCGCAGACCGTCGCGGTGGTCGAGGCCGGCGGTTGGACGGTCTCCCTCGGCGACCTGCTCGGTCCACGGTTCGCCGCCGAACCAGGCCGGCTCTACTCCTGGGACCGGTTCCACCCCTCGGCAGAGGGGTACGCCATGGCCGCCGCCGTCCTGCTGCCGGCGGCACTCGGCGCGCTCGGTGCCAGCACCGCCTCGCGTGGTGGCGTCGCCGGCCGGGAGAAGGTGCGGACGCTGCCCCAGGCCGCGCACGAGGCCGTCCGCCACGCCGGCACCGAGGTCCGCGGCACCCGGGTGGCCGGCCGGGAACGCGGTCCGGCCGGCCGCTGGGCCCGGCTGCGACGTCGGCCGAGGTTCGCCGGCCGATCCTGGCAGACCGCCGCGCTCAACTGGTTGTTCGGTCCGCCGGGCGGCGATCGGGACGGCGACCACCGCAAGTCGGCCGTATCCTCCGATCAGCGGGTGGGCCTGTCCACCGCCGGACCGCAGGACTGAGCCGTGCGCGACCGCAACCGTACCGACGGAAGGTGACCGCCGTGACGTCGAGAAACATCGCTGTACGGATGGGCCAGGTCACCGCCGCCGCGGTCGTCGCCGGCGCGGTGGGCAGCGCCGCGCTGCTGGTCGGGGAGGCGGTGCTGGCCCGTCACCGCCGGTACGCCCAGCCGGAGCTGGGCCTGGCCGTACGGGTGGCGCTCGGTCCGGCCGGCGGCGCGCCGCTGCGGCTGGTGCTGCTCGGCGACTCGGTGACCCTCGGAGTGGGAGTGGACCGGGTGGCCGACACGGTCGGCGGCCAGTTGGCCCGGCTACTCGCCGAGCACGAGGGCGGTTCGGCGGTCACCGGGCGTCGGGTCCTGCTGTCCAGCGTCGGTGTGGCCGGTTCCCGCTCACGGGACCTGGCCACCCAGGTCGCCCGGGCGCTGCTGGGCGAACGACCGGACGTCGCGGTCGTTCTGATCGGCACCAACGACGCGGCCGCGCTGCGTCGGCCCGGCGAGTCGGCGGTTCATCTCGCCGCAGCGGTACGTCGGCTACGTGGCGCCGGGACCGAGGTGGTGGTCGGCACCTGCCCGGATCTCGGCGCCGCCCGGGCGATCGCGCCGCCGCTGCGTCAGCTCGCCGGGCTGCTCGGGCGACGGACCGCCCGGGCCCAGGCCCGCGCCGGCCGGGACGCCGGCGCCAGGGTGGTCGACCTGGCCGGCGAGACCGGGGCGGTGTTCCGTGCCGACCCCAACACCTACTGCCATGACGGCTACCACCCGTCGGCCGACGGGTACCGGATCTGGGCGCACGCGCTGCTTCCGGCGGTACTCGCGGCGGCGAACACCGCCCCGCACCGCTGACCCACCGCGTACCACTGACCGCACCGGCCCGGGCCGGTCGGCGGCCGACGGGGCCGTTGCCGGTGGCCCCGGTGGCGGGTCAGAGCGTTTCGAGCCGGCCGCGCAGCCGCTGCGCGGCAACCGCCGCCGATTCGAGCACCGCGGGGTCGGGTGCCGCCCGGATCAGGTCGGCGGCGACCACCCGCAACTGGTCGGGCAGCGCGGTGTCCCGGCTCAGCCGGGGTACCTGCCGGCCGGGCCGCCCTTCGGCGGCCGCGCCCAAGTCGGCAAGGTACTGCACCAGGTCATGGAACTCGTCCGCTCGGTGGCCGTCACCCGCCGCCCATCGGGGCTGTTCCCAGTGGGCCACCTGCCGGACCAGGAGGTCGACCAGGCGGGTCAGGTGCGCTGCGGCCACCGCCGCAGTCTAGTGCCGGCGGACGACAGCCGCGCCGCGCCGACAGTGCGGCGCGGCGCGGACGGACGGTCAGTCGTCGCCCTGCAAGAAGCTGAGCAGGCGCAGGATCTCGATGTAGAGCCAGATCAGGCTGACCAGGATGCCGAACGCCGCAGTCCAGGAGTAGCGCTGCGGCAGGCCGAGCCGGACGCCCTCCTCGACCTCGTGGAAGCTCAACACGAAGCTCAGCGAGGCGACCACGATGCAGATGAGGCTGAAGATGATGGCGACCGGACCGCCGCTACGCAGCCCGGTGTCGACGCCGAAGAGCGACAACACCAGGTTGATCATCATGACCGCGAAGACACCGACCATCGCGGCGATCAGGCCACGGGTGAACTTCGGAGTGGCCCGGATGACCTTCATCTTGTAGAGGGCGGCCATCAGGAAGAAGACGCCGAAGGTGGCTACCACCGCCTGCAGGACGATGCCCTGATAGCCGGCGACCACCTCGAAGAACTTGCTGACCAGGCCGACGAAGACACCCTCGACGACGGCGTAGGTGACCACCAGCGCCGGGTTCGCGACCCGGGAGAACGAGATGACCAGCCCCAGTACCAGACCGACGATCGCGGCGCCGATCCAGGCGCCGAACAGCAGCGAGTCGGGGACCAGGATCCAGGCCGCCGCCGCCGACAGCCCGGTGATGCCGAGCAGGGTGACGGTCTTGACGACGACGTCGTCGACCGTCATCGGCGCGACGGTGGGTGGCGCGGCCGGGTAACCGGCCTGCGTCGGATATGGCTGCCCGGTGCCGGGCTGCCCGTAGGGACCGGCAGGGGCGTACCCGGTGGCCCGCTCCCGCTCGGCCGCCTGGCCGAGCCGGGCCAGGACCGGGTTGGATGTCTTCACTGTCCAGCCTCCCTCAGGGGGTTGTCACACGATGGTGTGAGGTCAAGGGTAGACGGCTCGATCGACGCTGTGCAGGACCGCCGGTCACCGGCGGACTGGGTCCGGTGGAACGGGCGGACTCCGGCCGGTGGCACTGGGCCTCGAACGGCACCAGGGGGGCGCCAGGGGACACCGCGAGGTACCCGGGGCGGGAATCGAACCCGCACGCTTTTCAGCAGCCGCTTTTAAGGCAGCCGTGTCTGCCATTCCACCACCCGGGCCGGCGGGTCGGCCGGGCTGCGCCCGGTCGGACCGATCGCCGACACGCCACGCGTTGGTACGCGACGGCAGATGTCACGGTAGCGGGTCGCGCCCAGCCGGACGCAGCCCGGCCGGCCCACGGCACTAGGGTGCGAACCGTGAGCCGCTCAGCAACCGCAGCGCAGGACACCGGCCCCGTTCCGCCCCGGCCCGGCGGACCCTCGACGGCTGGCTCCCGGTGGTCCCGGATCGCCGCGGCGGCTCGCGGACACCGGGTGGACGCCGTGGTGTGCCTGTTCTTCGTCCTGTTCGCCGGCGTGCTGACCCACCGGCTCTGGCCCGCACCCGGTGCCCACCTGCTGGCCTTCAACCCGGAGGACCAGACCCTGTACGAGTGGTTCCTGGCCAGCGACGCGCGGCTGCTGTTCGGCGACTTCGGCCTGCTCAGTGACCGGTTGAACGCCCCCGACGGGGTGAATCTGATGGCCAACACGACGGTCATCGCGCTCGGCTTCCTGATGGCCCCGGTCACCGTGCTCTTCGGCGCCCCGGTGAGCTTCGCGCTGCTGGTCGCCGGCAACCTGGCCGCCAGCGCGATCGCGTTCTACTTCCTGTTCTCCCGGCCCCTCGGCGCGCACCGGCTGGCCGCCGCGACCGGCGGCGCGTTCTGCGGGTTCGCCCCCGGGATGGTCTCGCAGAGCAACAGCCACCTGCACATGACCGCGCTGTGGCTGATCCCGGTCATGATGTGGCTGCTCATCCGGATCATGCGGGCCGCCGACCCGACCGGCTCGACACCCGACGGGCGGATCCTCGGGCCGGCCGGCCGGCCCGACCGCCGCCGGATCGTCACCTCCGGCGGCTGGCTCGGGGTGGTCGTCGCGGTCCAGGTGTTCGTCGGCGAGGAGGTACTCTTCCTCACCGCGGTCACGCTGATCATCATGGCGGCGGCGTTCGCCGCGACCAGACCCCGGTACGCGTGGCGGATCCTGCCGAACTTCGTCGCCGGGATGCTGGTCGCCGTGGCCGTCGGCGTGGTGCTGCTCGGGTATCCGCTGTGGTTCCAGTTCGCCGGGCCGCAGAGCGTCTCCGACGGCGTGTTCGACCCGGCGTACTTCTCGGCCGATCTGGCCAGCTGGCCGGCGGTGTCCGAGCTGTCGGTGGCCGGTTCGGCGGCCGCCGCCGAGCTGACCACCGGACCGGCCGAGTACAACACCTTCCTCGGCTGGCCGCTGGTGCTGGTCACGGCCGCCGCCACCGCCTGGTTGATCCGGCGGCCGGTGGTCGTCGCCTGCGCCGCCGGGACGCTGCTGATGGCGGGTCTCTCACTCGGCCCACGGATCGTCGTCGACGGCGCCAAGTCCGACGTCCCGGGGCCGTACGCCCTGCTCGACGGGATGCCGGTGGTGGACGGCGCGCTGCCGATGCGGTTCGCCCTCGCGGTGATCCCGCTGATCGCCGTCATCCTGACCCTCGCCGTCGACCGGGCGTTGCGGCTCGGCTGGCGACCGGCCCGGCTGGCCGTCCCAGCCGCAGTCGCAGTGGCGCTGATCCCGGTCGTGCCGGCCCCGCTGCCGGCGATGGACCGCGACCAGTTGCCGGAGTTCATCGCCGGCGGTCACTGGCGGAGCTGCGTACCGTCCGGCGGCGTGCTGGTGCCGGTGCCGCCGGCCACCCCGCCGCAGCCGTGGCCGATGGCCTGGGCCACCGCGACCACGGTCGACTTCGGCATGCCGGAAGGGTTCTTCATCGGCCCGTACGCCCCGGGGGGCGACGCCTCGATGGGCACGTTCAAGCTGCCGACGTCGAAGATCCTCGCCGAGGTGGCCCGGACCGGCGAGGTGCCGGAGATCACCGACGAGGAACGCGCCCGGGCCCGTCGTGACCTGACCCGTTGGGGTGCCGACTGCGTGGTGCTGGTGGACGACACCCCGCACGCTGCCGAGCTGCGGCAGACCACCGAGGACCTGCTCGGGCCGGGCCAGCGGGTGGCCGACGCCTGGACCTGGCCGGTCAGCTGACCCGGGCCGGCGCGGCACCTGGCTGGTCGAGCTGCGGGGTCGCCCCGAGGAACTCCTCGCGCGGGTCGTGCAGCTGCCCGAGCGCCACCACCTCACGCTTGAGCACCAGCGCGAGCGTCCAGTCGACGATCACCCGCACCTTGCGGTTCAGCGACGGGATCCGGCTCATGTGGTACGTACGGTGCATGAACCAGGCCGGCAGCCCGGTCATCTTGATCCCGTACACCTGGGCGACGCCCTTGTGCAGGCCGAGGCTGGCCACACTGCCGGCGTGCTTGTGGCGGTACTCGACCGGCTGCTGCCCACGGACCACCGCCAGGATGTTGTCGGCCATCGTCCGGGCCTGGCGCACCGCGTGCTGGGCGCTCGGCGAGCAGTACGCCCCGGGCGGGCCGGTCAGGTCCGGCACCGCGGCGCAGTCACCGGCGCTCCACGCGCCGTCGACCGTCCGGTCGCCGTCGACGACCTGCAGCGTCGGCCGGCAGCTGATCCGCCGCCGCTCGTCGCGGGGCAGATCGGTGGCGTCGAGCATCGGCGACGGCTTCACCCCGGCGGTCCAGACGATCGTGTCGGCCGGGAAGCTGTCGCCGTCGGAGAGCCGCACCAGCCCGTCGACGCAGGACTCCAGCCGGGTGTCCAACCGGATGTCCATCCCCCGCTTGACCAGCTGCTGCACCGTGTAGGCGCCCATGTCCCGGTCGACCTCGGGCAGCACCCGCTGGGTCGCCTCGACAAGCACCCAGCGCATGTCCGTCGGCTTCAGCTCGGGGTAGTAGCGCAGCGCGTCCCGGGCCATGTCCTCCATCTCGGCCAGCGCCTCGATACCGGCGTAGCCGCCGCCGACGAAGACGAACGTCAACGCGGTCCGGCGGACCTGTTCGTCGGCGGTGGCCGCCGCCACATCAAGCCGTTCCAGGACGTGGTTGCGCAGGTAGATCGCCTCGCCGATGGTCTTGAACCCGATGCCGTGCTCGCGCAGACCGGGGATCGGCAGGGTGCGGGACACCGAACCGGGGGCGACGATCACATGGTCGTAGCTGATCTCCCGGGGCGGCCCGACGATAGGTTGCACCTCCGCGACCTTGCGGGCGTGCTCGATCCTGGTCACCGCCCCGGCGATCACGTGGCAGCGGCGCAGCTCCCGGCGCAGCGGCACGACGGAGTGCCGGGGTGAGATGTTGCCCGCCGACGCCTCCGGCAGGAACGGCTGGTAGGTCATGTGCGGCTGCGGGTCGACCACGATCACCTCGACCTCGCCCCGACGCATCTTGCGGGACAGGCGCAGGGCGGCGTAGAGACCGACATGCCCGGCACCGACGACAAGGATCCGTTGCCTGTTCACGCACCCCATCTTCCTCCCGGTTGCCTCTTGACGCCGCCTCGAAAGCCAGATATGTGACCGAGCACGCCCGTGTGAGCCGCCGCACGCCGGCCGACCACGCCGACGCCGGACGGTCAGCGGCGCCGGCCCAGGGCGGCGAGCAGGGCGACCGCGCCGACCGCCACCGCCAAGCCGGCCAGCACCGCGAGCAGGAAAGGCTGACCGGCGGTCCGGCCGGCGGCGGTGATCAGCAGCACCACCAGCACCGCCGAGGCGAGCAGCACCGCCGCCACCCGGGTCGACCAGCGCACCACGACCTCGGGGGCCAGCACCACGTCGTACGGCACGGCGGCGGCCAGCGCGGCGAGACTGTGGGTCAGGTACAGCAGCGCGCCGACCGCCAACAGCCGCCACAGCTGCACCGGGGTCCCGTACCAGGTGGTGGCGAGCACCCAGCCGCCGATCCCGACCAGGATCGTCACCGTCGGCGCGTGCCCGCGCGGCGCCAACGCCGGCAGCAGCGCGACGGCGAGCAGCGCTGGGCCGGCCCGGCCGAGGAAGACTTCGGCCGGGTACGCGAGCCCGAACGCGAGCAGCGCGGTGACCGCCACCACGCCCCGCAGCAGCACCGGCGCGAGGGTGACCCGGGTGAATCCGGTGCGCACCGCCGCCACCCGGTCCCGGATCGCGGTGATCATCGCAGCACCGCCTTCGGCGCCGACGCCAGCCGGGCCACGTCCCGCAGCACCTGGTCGAGGCTTCCAGCCCCGGCCCAGTTCACCACCGGTACGCCGTGTTCACGCAACTGTCCGACGGTGTTCTCCCGGTCCAGCCGCCACAGCCGGTACGCCACCTCGGTCCACTGGCCCTGCCGGGGCGGCGGCGCCACCGTGGTGGGCAGCGTGTCGACGGCGACGACGATCCGCCCCGACCGGGCCATCCGGGCCAGCATCTCCGCCGAACGCGGGTCCACCAGTGGGGTCAGCACCACGACCAGCGCGTCCGAGGAGAGCAGCTGCGGGCCGAAGACCTGGTCGTACGGTTCGTACGGGGTGGGCCGCACCTCGACGTCGAGCAGCCACTCCAGGACCGTCAGGTACTGCCGACGGCCGGTGGCCGGACGGAGCCGGCGGGCCGTCGGGCCGTACTCCAGCATCGACACCCGGTCACCGCGGTGCAGGTAGTGTTCCGCGATCGCGGCCGCCGCCCGGACCGTGGTGTCCAGCACCGACGCACCGCCGGACACCCCACCGGAGCGGCCGACCTCGGTGAGGACGTCGAGCAGCAGCACCACCTCGGCGTCGCGGTCGGACAGGGTCGCGGCGACGTGCAGCTGTCGGGCCCGCAGCGACACCCGCCAGTCGATGCGGCGCAGCCGGTCGCCGGGGCCGAAGATGCGCACCCCGGCCAGTTCACCGCCCTCCCCCGGCCGGCGGGAGCGGTGCCCGCCGACCAGCCCGGCGGCGCGGGGCATCGCCTCGTCGGCGTTGAACGGGTCGATCACCGGGTAGACCGGCACCCGGACCGGTTCGGCGACCACCGGCCGGCAGGACAGCAGCCCGTCGCAGGCGATCGCCCGCGCGGCGACCGGCCCGACCGGCTGCCGGCCCCAGCGCAGCGCCACCCCGGACAGTTCGAAACCGGCCGCCGAGCCGGTCGGCACCGCCAGGCCGAACGGGCGGTCCGGCACTCCACCACTGGGCCGGGGACGGGCCGCCGCCGCCAACCGTTCGAGTACCAGCAGTTGGCCACCACCGGCAGGCGGGTCGGCGGACGGGTCGCCCGGTTCCGCGTCCCGTCCACTACCGGAACGACCGCCGTCGATCGAGATCGGCGCCAGCACCCCGACCTCGTCGATGCGCAGCCACGGCGACACCAACGCGCGTACCACCACCAGGTCGTAGTCGGCGTCGGCCGGGTTGGCGGCGGCGGCCCGGGCACCGACCTGGCCGCCCTCGACGAGGTTGGCGTCGACCGCCCCGAGGTCCAGCACCGGTGCGGCGGCCGGCCGGCGGCGCAGCGCGTACGCGGTGCCCAGCGCGAACGGGGTGGCCAGGGCGACCAGATCGACCCGACCGAGGATCACCCCGGTGATCAGCAGCAGGCCGGTGATCAGCACCGCCCGGCCCAGCGCCCGGGTCGGCTGCCATTGCGTGGCGGTCATGACACGCCGCCGCCGGTCACGGTGCCGCGCGGCGGCCGGCCGCCGCGTTGCCCGGTGGGCCGAACCCGCCGCCGTAGCTGGGCAGCGCGCCGCTGGCCGGGGCCGGGGTCTGCGCCAGCACCTCGCCGACCACGAAGGACGGATCCACCCGGCGCAGCCACATCTCCGGCCGCAGGGTGATCCGGTGTGCCAGTACGGGGGCGGCGACCTCCTTGACGTCCTCCGGCACGACGAAGTCCCGGCCGGCGAGCACCGCCTTGGCCCGGGCCAGCAGCAGCAGCGCGAGCGAACCCCGGGGCGACGCTCCGACCAGGACCGACGGGTGTTCCCGGGTGGCCGCGGTGAGGGCCACGATGTACCGGCCGATGGAGTCCTCGACCACCACGTTCTCCAGCGCCGCCTGCATGGCCCGCAGCCCGGCGGCGTCGACCACGGCGGCCAGTTCGGTCTCCTCCTGGCGGCGGGAGATGCGCCGACGCAGCACCTCCCACTCCTCCTCGTGGCTGGGGTAGCCGAACGACACCCGCAGCAGGAACCGGTCGAGTTGCGCCTCGGGCAGCGGGTAGGTTCCCTCGTACTCGATCGGGTTGGCGGTGGCCAGCACGTGGAACGGCGCCTCAAGCCGGTAGGTGACCCCCTCGACCGACACCTGCTTCTCCTGCATCGCCTCCAGCAGCGCCGACTGGGTCTTCGGCGGTGTCCGGTTGATCTCGTCGGCGAGCAGCAGATTGGTGAACAGTGGACCGGCCCGGAAAGTGAAGTCGGCGCTGCGCTGGTCGTAGAGGAACGAACCGGTGACGTCGGCCGGCAGCAGGTCGGGGGTGAACTGCAGCCGACGGAAGTCCAGCCCCAACGCCTGGGCGAACGACCGGGCGGTCAGCGTCTTACCCAGCCCGGGCAGGTCCTCCAGCAGCACGTGCCCGCCGGCGAGGATGCCGGCGAGGACCAGCTCCAGCGCGTCCCGCTTGCCGACCAGCACGGTGCCGACCGAGTCCAGTACGGCGTGCGCGAGCCGGCTGACCTCGGTGGTCGGGGCTGCCACCACGTCGTTCATATCATCTCCAATTGGCTGACGAACACCGCGCAGTCCTTGGCCGACGGCTTACGCCGGGCCGGGGTGTTCAGGAAGTTCCACAGTTCGTCCCCGCAGATCTCCCGGGCCCGTTGTGGGTCGGTGGCCCGGGTCAGCCCGTACCGGTGCCGTAGCCGCTCGTCGACCAGCTCGCCGAGCGCCGGCAGGGTCACCTCGGCGAACCGGCCCGCGTCGCCCTGACCGGCCCGCAGCCGGCGCTCCCACCGGCCGACCGCCTCCCGCAGGCCGTCCTCGCTGCCGAAGACGTAGCTGCCGTCCTCCGGGTCGGAGCCGACCCGGCGCAGCTTGACCGGGGGCGGCGCGGCGACCGACCGTACGGTGCGGCGCAGCACCACCAGCGCGAGGCAGCCGGCGAAGACCGCCTCGACCGGCACCGTCAGGCCGAACAGCCGCAGCCCGAGCAGGACGGCAGCGGTGCCGGCGGCGGCCAGCGCCAGCGCCGTCAGCCAGGACCGGACCCGGCCGGGTGCGCGACGCTCCCGGGGCGGCGCCTCCTCGTCGTGGTAGAGCAGGTCGTCGATGCTGGTCTGCGGGTCACTCACCGGCCGGCCCGCCTTCGCCTTCGCCGGGGCCGACTGCGGCGGTCAGCTCGGTACGCAGCCGGCGCAGCGCCCACCGCGCCTGCTCCCGGGTCCGTTCGTCGACGTCGTGCCGGGCGTAGCGGGCCTCGCGGTAGACGCCCGCGAACGCCGACAGCACCTCGGCGCTGATCTCGTGCCCGGCGAGCAGCCGGGTGACCAGGTCGGTCGGGGTGTCGCCGATCTGGCGGGGGGTGCCGGCCGCGGCGGCGGCCTGCTCCAGCCGTACCCAGCAGGCGATCACCGCCCGGCGCGGGTCGGCGTCGGCGGCGGAGAGCTCGACCAGGCCGGCGTCGACGGCGGCGACCACTTCGGCGGTGCTGGCCGGGCCGGGCCCTGCGGTGCTCCGGCGACGGATACCGACCGGGGTCGACCGGGGTCGGCGCCGCACCACGTCACGCAGCAGGGTCCACAGCAGCAAGCCGGCGACGACCAGCACGGTGAGGCCGCACAGCGCCCCGGCGAGCAGCGGAACCCAGGACGGAAGCTGCTGCTGGTCGGCGGCGGCGAAGTCGTCCGGCGGCGGCTGGTACGTCGGTGCCGTCTGCGGCTGCTGGTAGTCCGGCAGCGCGGGAATGTCCCGTTCGACGGTGGCGTCGGTGCGACCGACCGGCAGGGTGGAGTTCGCCGCCGCGACCGCGGTCAGCGCGAGCAGTACGGCGACGGCGGCGAGTGGCCACAGCCTGCGGATAGCCGCGGAATCCATTGCCGGCGGGTGCCCCCTCGAGTCCTCCAGTGGTCGTCTCGGCCCGATCAAATCCGCCCCGCCAGGCGATTCACCTCGGTGAACACCTCGTCGAGCATGGCGGGAGTGAGCCGTCCGGTGAACGTGTTCTGCTGGCTGACGTGGTAGCAGCCCAGCACGTCGGGCACCGCCCCGCCGCCCGACCAGTGTGCCCCATGGCCGAACACCGGCCGGGGTGTGGGCGGTCGTCGCCCGTACACCCGGGTCATCGCCGGCCACCACGCGGCCCAGGCGAACGCGCCGAGCGCGACCACCACCCGCAGCGTCGGTCTCAGCAGGGCGATCTCCCGGTGCAGCCAGGGCGCACAGGTGTCCCGTTCGGCCGGGGTGGGCCGGTTCGCCGGCGGGGCGCAGCGGACAGCGGCCACCACCCGGGTGTCCGACAGCCGCAGACCGTCATCGACGGCGACGCTGGTCGGCTGGTTGGCCAGCCCGGCGCGGTGCAGGGCGGCGAACAGCACGTCGCCGGAGCGGTCGCCGGTGAAGACCCGACCGGTGCGGTTGCCGCCGTGCGCCGCCGGCGCCAGCCCGAGGATCGCGATCCGGGCGTCCGGCGGCCCGAAGCCGGGGACCGGACGGCCCCAGTAGGTCTGGTCACGAAACGCCGCCCGCTTCGTCGCGGCGACCTCTTCCCGCCAGGCCACCAGGTTGGGGCAGGCCCGGCAGCCGGCTATCGCGTGGTCCAGTGCCGGCAGGTCCGGTACCCGCGCCGCCGTGCTGGTCACGTCGGCCGCGCTGGTCATGTCGGCTGCGGTACCGGTCACCACGGCTCCTTCCGACGTCGGTCGGCCAGCGGACGACGCACCGCGAGACCGAGACCGGCCGGCCGTGGCGTCAGCCGAGTCGGGTCCGGAACATCTCCAAGGTCCGCGCCCAGGCACGCGTCGACGCGTCGTCGTCGTACGACTCCGGCCGGTCGTCATTGAAGAACGCGTGCCGGGTGCCAGGGTAGTCGTAGACCACGCAACCCCCGCCGGCCGCCTCGATGTAGCCCTTGGCCTGCTGGATCCCGTCGGCGGCGGAGGTGCCGTCCTGCTCCGAGCAGTGGATCATCGCCGACTTGCCGGCGTAGCCCGCCCAGTCGGGACGCATCCGCTCCCACGGCAGCGCCGGGTAGAACCCGGCGGTGGCGACGATCCGCCCGGTCAGCGTGGCCGACCAGAGCGCCAGGCTGCCGCCGGCGCAGAAGCCGACCGTACCGACGGTGTCGCCCGCCGACTCGGCCCGACCGGCGAGGTACTCGGCGGCGCCGGCGATGTCCTTGGCCGCCTGGTCCATCGCCAGGCCCATCAGCAGCCGGCGGGCGTCGTCCGGCTCGGTCGCCTGTACGCCGTGGTAGAGGTCGGGAGCGAGGGCCACGAACCCCGCCTCGGCAAGCCGGTCGGCGACCGCGGTGATGTGCGGCACCAGCCCCCACCATTCCTGGATCACGATGACCGCAGGTGCGGCGCCCGCCGCGCCGCCCTCCCCGGGTGCCGGTGGCAGGGCCAGGTATCCCTCGCTGGTCCCGCCGTTGCTGCGGTAGCTCACCATCTCGCCCATGGGGGTCCTCCTGTCGGTCAGTCATCGTTGGCTGGCGCGCAGTGGGGCACGTGTCCGGGTAGCCTGACACGCGCCGTGGGGCCGGGGAAGGCGCGCGGAGGGTGGCGTACGCCTCTTGGTGAGCTGCGGTACGTCTGCCGGTCACCGCAAGCTCAGGCAGATCCCGTCCAGGATGTCGTGCTCACTGGCCACCACCGACGACACGTCGGCGCGTTCCATGACGATCCGCAGCACCAGGGCGCCGGCGGCGATCACGTCGGCCCGGCCCGGGTGCATCACCGGGATCCGCAGCCGCTGCCCGACCGGCATGGCCAGCAGGTCGGCGGTCACCTCGGCCACCTGGTCGTAGCTGATCCGGGCGTGGTGCAGCCGGTCCGCCCGGTAGCTGTCCAGCCGCAGCGCGATCCCGGCCACCGTGGTCACCGACCCGGCGAGCCCGACCAGCGTCGGCGGCGGGCCGGACCGGTCCGGCCCCGTCACCACCGACAGCGCCCGGTCGACCGCCGCCGCGATGTCGCGTTCGGCGGCGGCGATCTGGGCGGCGGTCGGCGGATCGGCACGCAGGTGCCGCTCGGTCATCCGTACGCAGCCGACGTCCACCGACACCGCCCGGTGCACCGTGTCGGTGCCGACGACGAACTCGCTCGACCCGCCGCCGATGTCCACCACCAGGTACGGTGCCGGCGCGGTGGCGGCCAGCCCACCGACCGCCCCGGCGAAGGTGAGCCGGGCCTCCTCGTCGCCGGTCACCACCTCCGGGGTCACTCCGAGGGTGGCCTGCACCATCGCCACGAACTCGTCGGCGTTGTCGGCGTCGCGGCTGGCCGAGGTGGCGCACATCCGCACCCGCTCGACGCCGTGCGCGGCCAGCTCGGCGGCGTACCCGGTGAGGGCCTGCCGGGTCCGTTCGATGGCCGCCGAGGCGAGCCGGCGGGTCCGGTCGACGCCTTCCCCGAGCCGGACGATCTCCATCCGACGGACCACGTCGGTCAGCGGCGCGGCGACCGACCCGACCGGCGAGCCGGCCTCCGTGACCGGGCCGGCCCCCGTGACCGGGCCGGTCCCGGATTCTGCCGGCTGCCACGGGTCCGGCAGGTCCGCGATCAGCAACCGAACCGCGTTGGTGCCACAGTCGATGCCCGCCACCCGCGTCGCCACACCGGACACCGTACCGGGTGCGCAGCCGCTGCCGGGCCGGCGGCCGACGCCGTCGGGCGCGGGTGCGTCGCACGTCAGCGCAGGTGCAGCAGCACGTCAGCGCAGGTGCAGCAGCATCCGGGTGTTGCCGAGCGTGTTCGGCTTGACCCGCTCCAACCCGAGGAACTCGGCGACGCCCTCGTCGTACGAACGCAGCAGCTGCTCGTAGACCTGGGCCGGCACCGGGGCCCCGTCGATCTCGACGAAGCCGAAGCTGGCGAAGAACCTGGTCTCGAAGGTGAGCACGAACACCCGGGCCACGCCCAGCTGACGGGCGACGGCGAGCAGCTCCGTCACGATCCGGTGCCCGATCCGCCGGCCCCGGCACTGCGGGTCGACCGCGACGGTACGGATCTCCGCCAGGTCCTCCCACATCACGTGCAGCGCGCCGCAGCCGACGATCGCCCCGTCCGCCGACCGCTCGGCGACCCAGAACTCCTGGACGTCCTCGAACAGCGTGACCGTGGCCTTGCTGAGCAGCCGACGGTCGGGGCTGTACAGGTCGATCAGCCGGCGGATGCCCCGTACGTCGCGGGTCCGGGCCCGCCGGACGACCAGGCCGGCGTCGGATCCGGGATCCGTCACGCCGGTCACCTAGTCCGACTCCGGCGGCGGTACGCAGGGGCCGCCGGCCCACCAGGGGCCGATCAGCTCCCGCACCCGGTCGCCGATCGGGTTGACGCCGGGGCCGACGGCGAGCGCGTGACCCAGGTGGACGTGCAGGCACTTGACCCGGCCCGGCATGCCGCCGGCCGACACTCCGGCGATCTCCGGGACGTGGCCGATCGCCTCCCGCCGGGCGAGGTAGTCCTCGTGCGCCGCCCGGTAGTCGGCGGCGAACTCGGGATCCTCGGCCAGCTCGGCGGCGTACTCACGCATCAGTCCGGCCGATTCGAGCCGACTGCAGGCCGATGTCGCCCGGGGGCAGGTGAGATAGAACAGGGTCGGGAACGGCGTGCCGTCGGCGAGCCGGGGCACCGTCTCGACCACGTCGGGCAGTTGACACGGACAGCGGTGGGCGACCGCCCGGGTGCCGCGCGGCGGCCGGCCGAGCTGCGCGGCGACCGCCGCAAAATCGCGTTCGTCGGCTGCTTCGCGGGTGGCCAGGTCGGGCACGGTGCCGTCGCCGCCATTGGCTGCTTCACTCACCGGGGGATGCCCTCCGCGTCGGCGGCCTGCACGCTCGACCAGAGCGTGTCGTACCACGGGCCGGCCGGGCCGTCGCGCTCACCGGCCGGCTCGAGCGGCTCGCCCGAGTCGCGGGCGGCACCGTCCGGATCGTGCAGTACCAGCAGCGGGACCTCACCCGGGTAGACCATGTAGAACCGCCGCTTCGCCTCGATCCGGATGAAGTCCGGGTCCTGCCAGCGCTCGGCCTGCGCGTTGAGCTCGGCGATCCGTTCGCGCTGGGCCTGCTGGGCCTGCTCGATGCGGGCGATGTCGGACTGCTGGGCCAGGTAGACCCGCACCGGATAGGTGTACGCCAGCGCCAGGGCGACCAGCACCACCAGCAGCACGGTCGCCCGGCCGGTGAACCGGTTGGGCTGCGGCGCGGTGGTCCGCTTGACCGGGCCGCCGGGCACCCGGCGGCCGGCAGCCGGCCGGCTGGCCGGGCGACCCGGGTCGCCCGAGCGGCCCGCAGCGGAGCGGGGCGCGCCGGAGCGGGGCGCAGCGACCCGGTCGGCACCCGCCGGCCGGGACGCTCTGCCGCGCTGGTCGGCCCGGGAGCCGCCGTCGGAAGCGGTATCGCGGCCGGCGAGCCGCAGTGGCCCGCGCGAGCCGGACCGGCCGGGCTGTCCCGGCCGGCGGGCCGGGCCCTGACCACTCGGTGTGCGCCGTTGCGGCACCGTCGTCACACCCCTCCCCGGGCGGTTGGCTGTACGGGACCGGTCGGGTGCGCCGACGGCTGGTCGAACCGTCGGCGCGCCGGGACCGGTCGGACCGGACCCGGTCACCAGGACCGGGCCGGTCGAACCGGCGGGACGCTAGGCGGAACGGTACCTCGGGAACGCGCCGGCCCCGGCGTAGCGCGCCGCGTCGGCCAGCTCCTCCTCGATCCGCAGCAGCTGGTTGTACTTGGCCACCCGCTCGGAGCGGGCGGGTGCGCCGGTCTTGATCTGACCACAGCCGGTGGCTACCGCCAGGTCGGCGATCGTGGTGTCCTCGGTCTCACCGGACCGGTGGCTCATCATGCAGCGGAATCCGCTGCGGTGGGCCAGCTCGACCGCGTCGAACGTCTCGGTCAGCGAGCCGATCTGGTTGACCTTGACCAGAACGGCGTTCGCCGCCTGCTCGGCGATGCCCCGGGCGATCCGCTCCGGGTTGGTGACGAACAGGTCGTCGCCGACGATCTGGATCCGGTCGCCGAGCGCGGCGGTCATCGCCGACCAGCCGGCCCAGTCGTCCTCGCCCAGCGGGTCCTCGATGGACACGATCGGGTACTCGCCGACCAGCTTGGTGTAGTAGGCGACCATCTCGTCGGAGGTCTTGCCGGCACCTTCGAAGACGTACGCGCCGTCGCGGTAGAACTCGGTGGCGGCGACGTCGAGCGCCAGCACGATGTCGGTGCCGAGCTGGTAGCCGGCGGCGCCGACCGCCTCGGCGATCAGGTCCAGCGCGGCGGCGTTGGTGGGCAGGTCCGGGGCGAAGCCACCCTCGTCACCGAGGCCGGTGGCCAGGCCCTTCTTCTTCAGCACCGACTTGAGCTTGTGATAGACCTCGGCACCGCAGCGCAACGCCTCCCGGAAGGTCGGCGCGCCGATCGGGGCGATCATGAACTCCTGCACGTCGACGTTGGAGTCGGCGTGTGCGCCGCCGTTGAGGATGTTCATCATCGGCACCGGCAGCAGGTGGGCGTTCGGCCCGCCGAGGTACCGGAAGAGGCTCAGCTCGGCGCTGTTCGCGGCGGCCTTCGCGACCGCCAGGGAAACGCCGAGAATGGCGTTCGCGCCCAGCCCGGACTTGTCCGCGGTGCCGTCCAGATCCAGCATCTTCTGGTCGATCAGCCGCTGCTCACTCGCCTCGAAACCGACCAGCTGGTCGACGATGCGCTCCTCGATGTTGGCCACCGCCTGCTCGACGCCCTTGCCGGAGTAGCGGTCCGCGTCGCCGTCACGCAGCTCGATCGCCTCGAAGGCCCCGGTGGACGCGCCGGACGGCACCGCAGCGCGGGCGATGGTGCCGTCGTCAAGCCCGATTTCGACCTCGACGGTCGGATTGCCGCGCGAATCGAGAATCTCCCTGGCGACGATTCCCTCGATGGTAGCCACTGTGTCGCTCCTCGTGATCAAGTCCCGCAAGGCCGCGACGGTGCGGCCGACCGTTCCGGTGGCAGCGTATCGGGCGACGGTGACGCTGCGGGCGCTGGCTTCCGAAACGCGGGATGTACGCGTCGGGAACCACCCGGATCCGGCATCGATCCCATTTACTGACATTGATGGCAATCGGTTTGCGGTGGGTGGACAGGATCGGTCACCCTGTCACCATGCGTGCAACGGAGAACCGGTTCCGCCGCGCCGCAGCGGCCACCGCCGCCGGCACGCTGCTGCTGGTCGCCGGCTGCCAGACCATCGCCGACGCCGGCCAGACCATCGAGCCGGCCGACCTGGTCAACGAGCTGGCCGCCCGACTCGACGGGGCCAGGGCGTTGACCTACTCGGCCGAGTACCAGCTGGTCGGCGGGGCCAGTGCCAGCATCGTGCAGGCACAGACCCCGCAACGTACGGCGTACGTCTACCCGGGCGGCAAGCTGATCGTCACCGACGAGACCACCACCGAGTGTGACACCGACGACTCCCCGCCGGTCTGCACCCTGACCAGCGGGCCGTCCCCGTCCGCCCAACCCGATCCGGAGCTGTTCACCGACGCCAACGCCGGAGGCCTGGTCACCCCACCGGTGGTGATCACGCTACTCAACGCCACCGCACTGGATCCGGCGGCCGTGGTGAGCCAGAACGACACCACGATCGCCGGCCGACACGCCACCTGTGTGCAGGTCAGCCAGGTGCAGGGGGCGGCGGCGTCCCAGTTCGACGTGTGTGTCACCACCGAAGGCGCGCTGGGCAGCTTCACCGGGGTGGTCGATGGACAGACCGTCGAATTCGCGATAAGCCGGTACAGTGACACTGCCGACGAGACCGCCTTCACGCTCCCCCACGGAGCACGGTCCGTCGACCGTCGACCCGGCCCCGCGTAACGGGCCGTCCGTGGCCGATCCGGCCCCGCCCAGCGATCCGGCCCCGCCCAGCAGATTCGTTCCCGACGCCCGGGTGGGCCGGGGCGCCGACCCGGCCGATCCGTGCCTGGTGGTGGCCGGCCGCCGACTGCTGGTCAGCGCCGACGGCGGACTACCGTCGGTGGCCGATCTACCGGCCAGCACCGAGTGGGTGCCGCTGGGCAGCCTGGACGGCACCCGGGTGTGGGCAGCCGGCCTGCCCGCCGTTGACGACCAGCTCGGCGGCTGGCGGAGCTGGCCGGCGATGGCCGGCGAGCTGGGTGAGCCACTCGCCGCGCTCGCCGGACGCGCTTTGCAGGTGATCACCTGGCGGCGTACCCACCGGTTCTGCGGAGCCTGCGCCACCGAACTCGCCGAGGTGCCCGGCGAGCACGCCCGCCGCTGCCCCGGCTGCGACCTGTACGTACCGATGCAGCTCTCCCCCGCTGTGTTGGCCGCGATCACCCGCAGCCCCGGCCCCGACGGTGACGAGTTGCTGCTGGTCCGGCACACCTACGGGCCGACCGCCGTCTGGGCCCTGGTCGCCGGGTTCGTCGAGGCCGGCGAGACGCTGGAGGAGGCGGTGCACCGCGAGGTCGCCGAGGAGGTTGGCCTCGACGTGCACGAGGTGGACTACTTCGGCAGCCAGCCGTGGGCGATGTCCGGCCCCGGCGTGGTGCTCGCCGGTTTCACCGCCCGCGCCGGGCCGGACGCCGAACCGGTCGTCGACGGCCGGGAGATCGCCGAGGCCCGGTGGTTCGCCCTGGACGACCTGCCGGCCGAGCTGCCGGCAACGTACTCGATCTCCCGCTGGCTGATCGAACACCAGCGGGGCGGTCGGGGCCTTGCAGGCCAGCAAGGCCGGGCCTCAACAGCCCAGCAAGGCCGGGCCTCAACAGCCCGGTCAGATCGGCAGTAGCGCCGGCAGGTGCCGCGGCGGCGGGGAGCCGTGCGCCAGCATCGCGTCGTGCCACTGCCGCGCCGGTACGCCGGCTGGCCGCGCCGCCGCCACCTGCGCCACCTCGGCGTAGCCCACGAAGTACGTGGACAGCTGGGTGGAGGTCAGCAACGCCCGACGCCACTTGCCGGCCGCTTCGCCCTCCTCCTGGAAGCCCCGACCGGTCATCAGCGCCATCGCCTCGGCCTGCGGCAGCTCCGCGCAGTGCGTCAGCTGGTCCAGGATCGCGTTGATGGTCATCCGCAGCTGCATCTTCAACTGCTGCAGCCGTACCGGCAGGCCACCGAACCCGGCGTCGACCATCATCTCCTCGGCGTACACCGCCCAGCCCTCGACGAACGGCCCGGACCGGCCGACCGCCCGCACCCGGGTGGTGCCGAGGAACCGGCGGGCGTGCGCCAACTGCAGGAAGTGCCCCGGCATCGCCTCGTGCACGGTCAGGTTACGCACCATGTGGTCGTTGTACTCGCGGTAGAACGACTCGACCCGCTCGGCGGGCCAATCCGTCGGCGTCGGCGCGATGCAGTAGAACGTCGGAACGTCGGCCCGCTCCAGCACCCCGGGCGGGTCGCAGTAGGCCACCGCGACGCCCCGGGCGAACTCCGGCATCTCCTGGATCACGCACCGGTCGTCCACCATCGACACCAGATCGTGGGCGGCGACGAACTCGGTGGTCTCCCGCATCGCGGTCTGCGCCAGCGACACGATGGACGAGTCGTCCGGATGCTCGGCGGCCAGCCGGGCCAACGCGGTGCGTACCGTGTCGTCGGTGGCCGGCCCACCGGTCAGCTCGGCCGCCGCCACCCGGATCTCGCCGGTTACCCGCTCCAGATTCGCCCAGGCCCGGTCCAGCACGTCGGCGGCGGTCAGCTCGGTGTCCAGGGTGTGCCACAGCTGGGCCTCCCACAGCCGCCGGCCCAGCCGTGGGTCCCGCCGGTCGACGTCGCGGTCCAGGCTGTCGCGCAGCCAGCCGGCGAACTCGTCCAACGCGAACGCCGCCTCGGCCGCCAGCGGCTCGACCTTGTCCCGCAGTCCCGGCTCCTCGGCCAGCAGCCCCGGCACCTGGTCGCGGACCAGCGCGGCGGTGCCGGCGAATTGACCGGCGGCGGTCTCGGCGTGGATCGCCGGTACGCCGCGCAGCGTGTCGCGCGCGGTGGCCAGCACGTCCGGTACGGCGCCGAGCCGTCCGGCCAGACTGGTCAGCCGCTGCGCGGCCGGCGCGAACGGGCGGGCGATCAACCCGTGCAGCAGCGGCCCCGGGTTGTAGACCAGCGGATTCCACTCCCGGGCACGCACCTCGGTCAGCTCGAACAGCCGCCGGTCGACGATCGCCGACAGGATCGCGTGATCCACCCGCTCCTGGGTGGACAGTGCGTCCGCGTCCACCTCGGCGAGCGCGTTGGTGGCGTCCAGCAGCATCGTCGCGGTGGCGGCGACGCCGTCGACGGACAGGTCCGGCAACCGGTCGTCGTGGCGGTGGTCACCGGCCGACGACGCCAGGGCCGGATCGCTGGCCAGCAGCGCGTCGATGATGCGTTCAGCCAGAGGTACGAACGACGCCATGCCACCGACCCTAGGCCATCCCACCGACGCCATGCGTCGATCAACCCGGCGAGTATCCGGACCGCCGACTCCAGTTCGTCCGGCGAAACGTGAATGGTCCACGCACGTCGATCACGCAAGGGATGAGACCGCTTGCACTGTCCACCTAGGCTTGGGTGGTGCCGGTCGAGACCCTTACCAATCTCGCGGCGATCGTGCTCTCGGTCGTCTCGCTCACCGTCTCCGTGGTGCTCGCCGTCCGGCAGAACCGCACGGCGTCCGCCGGCTACGCGCTGCCAGTCGTCCTCGAAATCTTCGACCAGTTCCGCACCCAGGAGTTCTTCGACGCCCGCGAGTACATCTTCGACCGGCTGAACCAGGAGTACGACCCGCCGGTGGCGTACTCCGACCTGCCGGGCAGGGTGCGGATGCGGGTCCGGACCGTCGCCGGCCGCTACGACGATCTCGGGAAGTTGGTGGCGCACGGCATCGTCGACGAGAAGCTGATCATCGGGTCGAACGGCACCGCCATCCGCCGGGTCTGGGAGTGCGTCGCGCCCTTCGTCCTCGCCGAGCGGGCCAAGACCGGCGCGGCGACCTGGCGGTATCTGGAGGACCTCGCTGGTCGCGCCGCCCGTACCCCGCCGACCGCCGTATACGCCAAGCTCGGGCTCCGTCACTACACAGCGCCCCGACCAGACGCCCGGCAAGCATGAGCCACCGGGCGGACGACGTGGCTGTGGGCTGCCCGGAAGCGGTGGGAGAATCACCGATCATGAGCGAGCAGGACGGCACCGACGAGACCGCCCACGAACCGACCGACGGCGGTACGGCAGCACGCGCGCCCCGGCAGCAGCGGTGGACCCGCCGCGCTCCGTGGCTCGCCTTCGGCATCGCCGCAACGGTGCTCGTCGTCGACCAGTTGACGAAGCTGTGGGCGGAGGCGACGCTGACCCGCGGCGAGCGGACCCCGCTGATCGGCGACGCCCTCGGCATTCAGTTGATCTACAACCCGGGTGCCGCGTTCTCGTTCGGCGAGAACACCACCTGGGTCTTCACCATCGCGGCCGCGATCGGTGTCGGCGTGACCGCCTGGTTCGCGTGGCGGGCCCGCTCCCGGGCCTGGGCGGCCGCACTCGGCCTGGTACTCGGCGGCGCGTTCACCCACCTGCTGGACCGGCTGTTCCGCGAGCCGTCGTTCGGGCAGGGCCACGTCGTCGACTTCATCGCCTACTTCGACTGGTTCATCGGCAACGTCGCCGACATCGCGCTCTTCTTCGGGGTCGTCACGTTCCTCACCTTGGAACTGCTCGGCATCCGGCTCCGGCCGGAATCATCCGATTCATCCGATTCGTCGGAGCCGTCCGGCGAATCGGAAACGTCAGTCGGTGGTGGCGGTGCGGACGGCGGCGGCGTACGCGAGGGTGGCACGGCGTAACGCGCCCTCGGCGTCCAGGCCCTCGGCGCGGGCCTGCGCGACCAGCGCGAGCAGTTGCGCGCCGAGCCGCGTCGACGGGTCCACCACACCGTCCGGCTGCAGGTCCACGGCCGGGTCCGGCTCCGGCAGCGGTACGTCGACCCCGGCCCGCCCGGCCCGCTGCAGCACCTTGTCGGCCAGCGACAGCGCCGGCTGGGCGAGCACGATCCCGTCCATCGGTGACGGGCTGTCGCCCGCGCCGGAGGCGGCACCCGACGCGGCCCGCTCGGCGGCCTTGATCTGCTCCCAGTTGTCGACGATCTCATCGACGTCGGCCACCGCGACACCGGCGAAGACGTGCGGGTTACGGCGGATCATCTTCGCCACCAGACCACCGGCCACGTCGTCGACGTCCCAACGTTCGCCGTCCGGCAACTCCTGCGCGAGCCTGGCGTGCAGCACCACCTGTAGCAGCACGTCACCCAGTTCGTCGCGCAATGCCGTCAGGTCACCGGCCGCGATGGCGTCGTACGCCTCGTAGCTCTCCTCCAGCAGATACCGTGCCAGCGAGTCGTGGGTCTGCTGCCGCTTCCACGGGTCGCCACCGGGCGAGACGAGCCGGTCCATGACCTCGACCGCGTCGAGCAGCCGGGCACCGGGCGGATCCCAGGAGCCGTACATCAGCTCCAGCTCGGCCAGGCCGGGCTCGCGGGCCAGCCGCAGCCCCAGCCGGCGGGCCAGGTCCTCGTCGCCGGCCGGACCGGCCAGCCACACAGCGGTGCCGTGCTCGGCCGCCGCCGTCAACAGCGTCTGCTCAACCGACTCCGACTCCGACTCCGACACTGGCACTGGCACTGGCACGGTGACCGTGCCGCCGGCGACGCGGATCGCCGTGGTCAGCTCACTGTCCGCACCGGCGAGGACCGGGAACCGGCGTACGACGTCCCAGGCCTGCGCCGTCAGCAGCCCGGCCGGCAGCCGGGGCGAGGTGACCAGCAGGACGATCCGGGCGGTCACTGCCGTTCGGAGACCGTGCCCGAGTCGCCGCCACCCAGCGGGATGCCGACCGCGACCACGTTGCCCTGGGCCGTCTGGAAGCTGAGCACCGGGAACTCCAGCGGACGGTACCGCGGGTTGACCGTGACGTCCTGCTCGACGACCGCGTCGGCGATCGCGTCGCGGGCGGCCAACGCGGACCGCAACTGCTCACCGTCGAGCTGACCGGCGGCCTCCTCGTCGGTGACGTCCTCCGGGATCACCCCGGCGGCCCGGCCCCGGTCGACCAGGTCGAACAGCTCCTCCTGGGTCGGCTGCACCTGGCCGCCGGCCTGCAGGCCGGTGATGCAGGTCCAGGCCTGCGCCGCCGCCCGCACGTACTCCGAGTCGGGCGGCAGACCGAACTGCTGGGCGTACTGCTCCGGGGAGATCGGCTGCGCACCACCCGGCACGTCGAGCTGCGCGCAGACGTCGGCCAGCACCAGGGCGCTGACCACCTGCTGCCGGGTCGGCAGCGGCGGGGCACCCTGCTCACCGGCCTGCTCGCCGAGCTGGTCGCTCAGGTCGTCGACGACGCTGGTCACCTGCTCCTCGGTGTACTGCTCGTCGCCGACGTAGGCGGCGACCCCGGGCTGCGACCGGCAGGCGGACAGTGCGGCGACCCCGACCAGGGCAATGACGGTGATCGACGCCAGGCGACGGACACGCTGCATGGTCGACACTCTCTCACGCACCCCTGCCGGCCGGTGCACCGACCCGTGCACTGTCCGTCGACGGCGCGGAACCCGTGGTCGGCGGGTCGCCGAGCAGGTCGCGCAGCAGCTGGGCGCACCAGTCCAGCAGCGCCTGGTCACGCAGCGGCTCGCCGCCGATCCGCCGGGTCGTCGGCCGGGGCACGCTGACCTGGTCGGCGGCCGACTTGTAGACCGCGTCCGGGTGGTAGCGCTTGAGCCGCAGCTGCTTCGAGTCGGGCAGCACCAGCGGGGCGAACCGGACATGCTTGCCCTGCATCGACACGTCGGTCAGCCCGTACGCCTTGGCCAGCAGCCGGAACCGCGCCACCGCCACCAGGTTGCCGACCTGCGCCGGTGGTTCGCCGTACCGGTCGGTCATCTCGGCGACGATCTCCTGCAGCGCGGCGGCGTCGCGGGCCCCGGCAAGTTTGCGGTACATCTCCAGGCGCAGCCGTTCCACGCCGATGTAGTCGTGCGGCAGGTGCGCGTCGACCGGCAGGTCGACCTTCACCTCGGCGGTTTCGGCGTCGTCGGGCGCCTCGCCCTTGAAGTTCTGCACCGCCTCGCCGACCATCCGCACGTACAGGTCGAACCCGACGCCCTCGATGTGGCCGGACTGTTCGCCGCCGAGCAGGTTGCCGGCGCCCCGGATCTCCAGGTCCTTCATCGCCACGTACATGCCGGCGCCCAGCTCGGTGTGCTGGGCGATGGTCGCCAGCCGCTCGTGGGCGTGCTCGGTCAACGGCTTCTCGCGCGGGTAGAGGAAGTAGGCGTACGCCCGCTCCCGACCCCGGCCGACCCGGCCGCGGATCTGATGCAGCTGGGCCAGGCCGAGCAGGTCGGCCCGCTCCACGATCAGCGTGTTCGCGTTCGGGATGTCGATGCCCGACTCGACGATCGTGGTGCAGACCAGGACGTCGAACTCCTTCTCCCAGAAGCCGACCATCACCTTCTCCAGGGCGTCCTCACCCATCTGGCCGTGCGCCACCGCGACCCGCGCCTCCGGCACCAGCTCGCGCAGCCGCCGCGCCGCCTTGTCGATCGACTCGACCCGGTTGTGCAGGTAGAAGACCTGGCCGTCGCGGAGCAGCTCGCGGTGGATCGCGGCGGCGACCTGCTTGTCGTCGTACGCCCCGACGGCGGTCAGCACCGGATGGCGCTCCTCCGGTGGGGTGGCGATCGTCGACATCTCCCGGATGCCGGTGATCGCCATCTCCAGGGTGCGCGGAATCGGCGTCGCCGACATGGTCAGCACGTCGACCGAGGTACGCAGCGACTTCAGGTGCTCCTTGTGCTCCACCCCGAACCGCTGCTCCTCGTCGACGATGATCAACCCGAGCGCCTTGAAGCGGGTGGCCGACTGCAGCAGCCGGTGGGTGCCGATGACGATGTCGGCGGTGCCCTCGGCGGCCATGGTCAGCGTCTGCTCGGTCTCCTTCGGGGTGGCGAACCGGGACAGCTGCCGGATCTCGACCGGGAACTGGGCCATCCGCTCGGCGAACGTGTTGAAGTGTTGCTGGGCGAGCAGCGTCGTCGGCACCAGCACCGCCACCTGCTTGCCGTCCTGCACCGCCTTGAACGCCGCCCGTACCGCGATCTCGGTCTTGCCGTAGCCGACGTCGCCGCAGATCAGCCGGTCCATCGGGGTCGACTGCTGCATGTCGCCCTTGACCTCGTCGATCGCCGCCAGCTGGTCCGGGGTCTCGGTGTACGGGAAGGCGTCCTCCAGCTCCCGCTGCCACGGGGTGTCCGGGCCGAACGCATGCCCCTTGGCTGCCTTGCGGGCCGCGTACAGCTGGATCAGCTGGGCGGCGATCTCCCGTACCGCCTTGCGGGCCCGGGTCTTGGCCTTCTGCCAGTCCGAGCCACCCATCTTGTGCAGCGTCGGCTGCTCCCCACCGACGTAGCGGGACAGCTGGTCCAGCTGGTCGGTCGGGACGAACAGCCGGTCGCCGGGCTGGCCGCGCTTGGCCGGCGCGTACTCGATGACCAGGTACTCCCGGTCGGCGCCGTTGACCTTGCGCTGCACCAGCTCGACGTAGCGGCCGATGCCGTGCTGCTCGTGCACGACGTGGTCGCCGGCGCGCAGCTCCAGCGGGTCGATGGTGTTGCGCCGCCGGCTCGGCATCCTGCGCATGTCCTTGGTGGAGGCGCCCCGGCCGCCGCTGATGTCGGCGCCGGTGACGATCGCCAGCCGGGCCCGTTCGGCGACGAAGCCGTTGCCGAGGCTGCCGCAGGTGACGACGAGGTCGCCGGGCGTCGGGGCGGTCGGCACGTTCTCGACGAGCGTCGCGCCGAGCCCCGCGTCGCGCAGCACGGCCACCGACCGCTGCGCCGGCCCGTGCCCCTCGAAGACCAGCACCACCGACCAACCGTCGCCGGTCCAGCGTTTCAGGTCGTCGACGACCCGGGCGGTCTCCCCGTGGTAGAGCGGCGCGGGGGCGGCGGTCAGCGCCACCGCGTCCCCGGCGTCCGGGCTGACGCTCACCGGAGCCGGGGCATCCTCCCACGGCTGCGCGCCTGCTGCTGCGCCTGCGGTGTCCGCGTCGGCTTCGGCCAGGCCGAACGGCGACAGGGTCCACCACGGCTGGTCGAGCGTGGCGGCCACCGCGCGTACCTCGGCGAGGGTGCGGAAGGCGGCCGCGCCCAGGTCGATCGGGGCCTGGCCACCGACGGCGGCCGCGGCCCAGCTGGCCTCGAGAAACTCCGCCGAGGTACGGACCAGATCGTGCGCCCGGGTACGGATCCGCTCCGGGTCGCAGAGCAGTACGTGGGTGCCGGCCGGCATGCAGTGCAGCAGCAGCTCCATGCTGTCGGTGCCGTCCAGCAGGGCCGGGGCCAGCGACTCCATGCCTTCGACCGGGATGCCCTCGGCCAGCTTGTCCAGGATCTCGCCCAGCTCGGGATGCTGCTGGGCCAGCTCGGCGGCCCGCTGGCGTACCGGGTCGGTGAGCAGCAGTTCCCGGCACGGCGGTGCCCACAGCCGATCGACGGCTTCGATGGTGCGCTGGTCGGCTACGGCGAAGGTGCGGATCTCCTCGACGTCGTCGCCCCAGAACTCGACCCGGGACGGGTGCTCGTCGGTCGGCGGGAACACGTCCAGGATGCCGCCGCGTACCGCGAACTCACCGCGCTTGGTGACCAGGTCGACCCGTGCGTACGCCATCGCGACCAGCCGGTCGACGACCTCCTCCAGGCCGCCGGAGTTGCCTCCGGCGGTCAGCTGGACCGGCTCCAGGTCACCGAGCCCTCTTAGCTGCGGCTGCAGCACGGAGCGGACCGGCGCCACGACCACCCGCAGCGGCCCTTGCCGCTGTCGCTCGCCGTGCGTACCGTCGCCGGACTTGCCGTCGCTGGCCGTTGGTCCGGTGTCCGCGTCGGGGTGCGCCAGCCGGCGCAGCACGGCGAGCCGCCGCCCGACGGTGTCCGAACGCGGCGACAGCCGCTCGTGCGGCAGCGTCTCCCAGCTCGGGAAGACCGCGACCTGGCCGGCCGGCAGTAGCTCACCGAGGGCGGCGGCCAGGTCGTCGGCCTCCCGGCTGGTCGCGGTGACCGCCAGCACCGGTCGCCCCGCCCCGCCGGCCTGCGTCTCGGCGGCCACCGCCGCGACCGTGAACGGGCGCAGCGCCGGCGGCGCGGTGACGTCCAGCCCGTCTTTTTCTGGCGTGGCGATCTTTGCCAGATCCCGTACCCGGGTCAGGGCGGGATCGGCGAGAGCGGCATTGAGCAGGCCGGCGAGCGCGGTCATGGTCACAACCTTCGCGGTGGGATACGCCTTGCTGTGCGGCGGTGCACGCTTAGGGCGCACACGCGACGACAACCCCACGCCCGGTCCGGGCGGGGGGTCAGGCCTACCAGCCTATCCGCCCGCTGATCCGCCCTCACCCACTAACCTCGCCGGACATGGGCACACCGACCGAGAAACGGTTCGTCGAACTCAGCCACGTCGTCCGGGACGGCATGGTCACCTATCCGGGGCTACCCGCCCCGGCGATCACCGAGTGGCTCAGCCGGGAGGCATCGGCCGAGCGGTACGCGGCCGGCACCACGTTCCGGATCAACCAGATCACGATGATCGGCAACACCGGAACGTACCTGGACGCCCCGTCGCACCGCTGGTCCGACGGGGCGGACCTGGCCGGGCTGCCGCTGGAAAAGCTGGCTGATCTGCCCGGCGTGGTGGTCCGGGTGCCGTCCGCCACGCGAGCGGTGGACGCCGCGCTGCTGCGCCCGCACCTGGCCGGGGCAGCCGTCGTCGACGGCACGGTCGTCGGCGGCACGGCCGCTGGCGACGGCACGGCCGCCGGCGGGGCGCTGGCGGGACGGGCGGTGCTGCTGGACACCGGCTGGTCGGCACACTTCGGCACCGAGCGGTACGCCGCCCCGGACCACCCGTACCTGACGGCAGACGGGGCGGAACTGCTGGTCTCGGCAGGAGTCGCCCTGGTCGGCATCGACTCGATCAACATCGACGACACCGCGCCCTCGGCCAACGGTGCCCGGCCGGCGCACAGCATCCTGCTGGCCGCCGGGATCCCGATCGTCGAGCACCTACGTGGGCTGGGCGAGCTACCGGCGTACGGGTTCCGGTTCAGCGCCGTACCGCCGATGTTCGCCGGGCTGGACACCGCGCCGGTCCGCGCGTACGCCATCGTCGACTGAACGCACTGAACCTACGGTCGCCGACCGGCGACGCGCCGGCCTCGACCGGCAGCCGGCGCGGTCAGACTGCGCGGCGGCGTCGGGACGGGACGTCGTCGCGCAGCAGTCGCGCGATGAGCCAGGTCAGGGCGAGCGCCTGCGCCCGGTCGACCGGCCACTGGTCGACGTCGTCACCGAGCCGAAATTCCAGCAGTACGCCGCCAGCCAGCAGCGCCGCCGTACCGGTCGCGCCGGTCGGCTGCCTTCGGGCCGCCTGCGCTGGTTCGGCCGGATCGAGTTGCCAGCGGCCGACGGCGACGTCCACGCACGGGTGCACGTCGGTCGCGGCGACTCGCAGCAGGCGGGACGAGTGCCAGGCGGCACTGTCGGGCGTAGTGGCGCAGTCGGCGCCGCGCAGGCACCACGGCGGGTGGGCACGCTTCGGTAGATTGCTCATGGGCCGGGGTCCTCTCCCGGTCAAGGCCCGGGATCCTGGAGCGCCAACTCCACCCGGGCCGCCTACAAGTCCTGCTCCACCCGGTTGCGAGCCAAGGAGAGCAGTACCGAGGTTACGACAGAGGGTCGACATTGTCGACACTGTCGACGTAATAGACGCTGTCGATCTTCGGTGGTCTACTTGGCGCTGCGAGCCAGGGAGACCAACCGACATGACCACGCCGAAGTACGAACGGGTGGCTTCCGCCATCCGAGCCCAGATTCGCTCAGGCGAGCTACGACCCGGTGACCAGCTGCCGACGACGCAGGGGCTCATCGAGCACTACGGCGTGTCGTACGGCTCGGTCCGGACGGCTCTGCTGATCCTCAAGGCCGAAGGTCTGATCGAAGGCCGCCAAGGCGAGGGTGTCTTCGTGCGGGAGCAGTCGGATCGATGACGATCCGGCAGACCCGAGGCGCTCACTACCAGCGGTCGTCGGGCAGGTCACGCTCTGACATCTGCCGCCAGAACCGGCTCAGCGCCGAGCGGGGCACCGCCTGCCAGGTTGCCCGGTTGACGAACCAGGCTCGCCATAATTCTGGGCGCCACGGGCCGTACCGCCAATAGCCTGACTTCCAGAAATCGCTGTGCCAGAAATCGACCCTCATCGTGCTGGCCAGGTCCGCCTGGCGCGCACAGAAGCTCTGGTCCAACTGATACGTCAGGCGTTCGCCTCGAGCTGGCAGCGGGCAGAGTCGAAACGGGCAGCCGTGCAGGCAGGTCTTGCCCGGTTCGCCACGTTCCTTGAGGTCAAGGTTCCGCTTGGCCTGCAATGCCTCGCGGTCACTCGTCATACAAGGCGGCAGATCGTTACGGTCCGACCTGGCCAGCCGCACCTCCCGGCGGTCCGGGCTCTCCCCTCGGTCGGCAAGGTTGTAGAGCAGCATGACGTCGGCCAGCAGACGCTGCGCTCGGGGCACCAGCAGACTCCAGCCCATCGAATCCGGGATCCACGACGTCTGGTGCCACCGGACATCCTCCGACGGGCTGCACGCACCGACCCTGCTTGCTGTCTCGCTCTCGTCGATCCAGATGTAACGTTCGGGACGCATGGTGAGCAGCGCAGACAAACAAAAGCGACCGACCTCGGTGACAAATGGATGTGCCTTGCCCCTCTCGCCACCTGGAACGGCGCTGCCGGCCAGACCGATCCAGTACTGGACCTGGGCCCAGGGATCGGCAACATGCCCGCCCGGCGGAGCCGACGCATTCGGATCATCGGGGAGCGAAAGCAGGGTGAGCGCCTGGATCAGAGCGATCTGGCTGTACCAGAACCCGGAGTTGCGCAGCGCCAACTCGGCCCGCTCGATCAGAAAGCTGCGGTCTCGCACTCGGGAGCCTCGGGGCAGGCGACGAAGGTTGGCAGCGAGCCGGAAGCCCTGCGCCAGCGCCAACTCCGCCCGGATCGGAAAACGCACATAGGGTTGGGCGGGATCCCGCTTGGGCAACGCAAACAGCCACTGGTCGAGCTTCTCGGTGAGAATTTTGTTACATCTGGAAACAGGAATTTTGGCCGACCTGGTTTTGCTGTCGGTTTCCTGAGAATTTTGCTCTTCCAGACTGACAGAAAGGCAGAGCAGCGGTAGCATCCATCCGATGATCTGGTAGCGGTCTTCATTCTCGCGCCCCCTGCGAAGTCTCCGCCTCACGGACCGGCAGGCCGGTTGGCTCTGCACTGGTCCCTAACTGCAAATTTCTGGCAGAGACCGCCGCACGTACGGTGAAGGAAGAGGTATCTTCCCCTGCGACCTTCCGACCTGACCGATGCAGGGACCGCCAGCGGAGAAACGAATTGCGGCTAGCAGTCACCTCCGCCGCATGGACGGTCTCCGGCCCTCGATCAGCATTCGTCAAAGGTGGCGGTGCCAGCAGATCTCCCACGCACAACTGCCGGGTCGCGTCAACTCCGCCGAGACCAACCTCGCGAGCGGTTGCCAGCCGAACACGGTACGAGTTCTCCTTAATCGCGATCTCAAACAACCGGTCGTACGGCATCATCATACTGCGCACCTCACCGACGACGGCTCGATCATGCAGTATTCGCGCAGCATCACCGGCTCGCCGCACCAGATGGAGCTTCGCTTCGTCCAGTGGTCGATCAGGTGCGGTTTCTTCCTCTCGGAAGTTGTCCCATTGCTTGAGCAGTTGCCCAATTATCCGACGCTGTAGCGGGTTTTCGCAGATGACATCGATCTCCAATGCCGCAGCATACATCTCTAGGCGCCAACATGGAATTAACCGTCCTTTCCCATCAGCCTTGCCCGCCTCTGCGCGAAGAATTTCCACAACCCCGTCCGGAGAGAATCCGCACCTATTCAATTCCTCGCCCGAAATTCGCGACATTGTTATCAACGAGTCCAGTAGCTCCCGGCTCGGCTGGCGATGATCAGGACGACCCTCGCCGCTAGCTGGCAACCCAAACCTAGCCATTACCCGCTGAAGATCATCAGGCCGGAGGCCAATCATGAATTCGGCGGCAAGGTACGCCTGAAGGTCGCCATACTGAAAACGCACACCACCACTTGCTTCGTGCACGAACCCCAGCGCCTCACCTCGCTGGGTGGCGATAACGACATCATCCCTGTTATTGATGTCAACTTGGTTACTCGAAACATGTTTCCTCAGTCGATCACTCAGACTCCCCCTGACGACTTTGGCAAATTTGCCATCCCCCTTATCTTTATGGGGATCATCGAAGCGCAACTCGTCTTTGTGAAGATCGTCGAAGCGTACGAACTGCGGTGATTGCTGTCCGAGGCCGAGACCAAGACAAGCGAATGCCTGGAGGATCTCCTCAGTGATCCTACGCTCTTCCTTCGTGTGAGCGTAATCCACACGAAAGGTGCCTTCACAAAGCGCTTCACACCATTTTCGCAGCAGGGAGAGTCGAACGTGAGCACGGTCCCTTGATCGCCAGGAACTCTTGGCATCAAGACCAGTGCCACCACTTAGCTCATTGGGCAACTGATCTATAACTTCCAGATCACGGATGATGCGCAGAAACATCGGCGACTCCGCGACGTCCGCTGCGTGCACAAGAGTCGCGATATCGGCGATCGACTGATTCGATCGGGAGCCGGATCTACTCGCATATTCGATGGCGGCACCCTCACCGAGCGGCTCCAACGCGATGACCGTCGACTTCATACCGCGTAGCGGATCGTAAGGGCGGGAAGCGATCACCAACGGCAGACCGTCATGGACGGCCTGCTGAATAGCTTCCCGGATCGCACTATCCCTAGCCGGCGCTCCCTGAATTGCCTCGTCGAGTCCGTCCGCGAGGATAGCCACCTCGTTGGAGCGGAAGAGCTCCCGCCAGAGCCGCTCCATGTGGCCGTCACTGAACAGTTTCGAATCGACTTCCTTCTTGAACTTCTCTCTAGCCAGCTCCTTGAAGTTGAGTTCTTCCTTCCCAGCCGTGTCCCGTAGCCGGATCGGGATAGGCACGATATCTTGTGCAGCCAACTTCCGGGTCAGCTCGACCAGCGTTGCAGTCTTTCCGGCACCCACCCCACCGATGAGCACCATCGGAGACCGAGTCGCCGGATCCCGAATTCGCTCGATCAGCACCTCACACAACTCCCGGCGACCAGGCACGTCATCGATAATCTTTGTTGCGGTCTCCACGAGTTCCGTCGGCGAATCATGCGCCTTCTTCCGATAGAAGCGGATGATTCGCCAATGCGCAAATATGTAGTAGACGACAAAGGCGAAGGCGATGCTGATAATCGGACCGAGAACGGTCTTCATCTCACCCCACGCCGTGGCTGGGCTCCACTGCAGCCATTGGTACGACCATGGCGGAATTAGCCTGTCCCAGTCATGCCAGCGCGAAAAGATGCTGTAAAGGGGAACCAACAATTGGAAGATCACGACGACTAAAGCGATCAGCACCAATGCCGCTCGGCAGAGGGCAAACCACAGGGTTCGGTGCCACGGGCGGGCGTCGGTCTGCCGCGGCTCGACGGCACGCTGCAGGAGGGGCCGAGACTGGTACTCCACCTCTATCTCGGCTCGACGAACCAAGCGGGCCCACCAGACGCGGGGGGACAAGAGCCAGGATCTTCCGAGCCAGCCGCGCATCACCGTACCCCCGTCCACGGCGCGTCCAGCTGGGGCGAAGTGCCCCCTGCCATCGCGGTCAACGTAGCCCGGTCACTCGTGGTGCGAAGGCGTCTTCGTACAGGAGCAGTCGGATCGGTGACGCAACCGGTCGCTGGGGCAGCGGTCAGTGAAGCCTGTCGGGCAGGCTCTGCCGATGTCTGTCGCCGCCAGAGTCCCTCGCGAGTTGAGGTTCGCCCCGTTCTCCGGTAGCCGAGCGGTGGCTGCCGGCCTGGCCACCTGGCAGATGCTCCGTGGCCCTGCCTGGCAACGGCTGCTTCCCGACGTCTACGTGGAGGCGGCGGCGTTCGACCCCGACGACCACCGGATGTGGTGCGAGGCGGTGGCGGTGAAGCTGCCCGTCGGCGGGGCGATCAGCGGACTGAGCGCCGCGTACCTGTGGGGTGTCGGCCTGCTCCCCCGTAGGAGCCCGGTGCACGTCACCCTGCCTCGCTCGGCCAGACTCGGCGCGCACCCCCGGCTGGCCGTCTCCCGTCGCGCGCTCGACCCGACCGACATCACCGTTTCGTTCGGCGGTATCGCGTTGACCACCGAGATACGCACGGCGTTCGACCTGGGCCGTCTGCTGCCCCGGGCCGACGCGCTCGCCGCACTCGACGCCATGCTGCACCGCCGTCTGCTGCGCGCTGAAGCCCTCACCGGCTACCTCGACACCAACACCGGCGGACGTGGCATCGCCCAACTGCGCGAACTCGTCACGCTCGCCGAGCCGTTGGCCGAGTCGCCGATGGAGTCGCGGCTCCGGCTCGTGCTGCACGATGCCGGCCTGCCCCGCCCGACAGTGCAGTACGAAGTACGCCGGCCGGCGCAGCAGGCGAGGCCGCCGCAGGCGAGGCCGCAACGGCATACGACATCGCGACGACAGGCATCGGATGGTGCCGGCCGGGGTCGCTTAATTGCTCGGGTCGATCTTGCCTACCCGCAGTGGCGGATCGCCATCGAGTACGAGGGTGACCACCATCGGGAGCGGGCGACGTTCCGCCGTGACGTGGGTCGGTACAACGCGCTGCGGGCCGCCGGCTGGCTCGTACTGCGCTTCACTGCGGACGACGTCCTCCGGCAAAGCGGACAACTCGCCCGGATGGTCCGGCAGGCCATCGCCGAGCAACGCCAGTGATCGGATCGAGGGAACCTACATTGTTGTCACCCGGCGGGTTTGACGACAATGTAGGTTCCCTCGCTGAGCAGGTGGGGGTGACCGGCTCCCCTCGCTGCGTGGGCGCCGCCCCTGAAGGGGGCATCGCCGGTTGGGCGGGCCACCCCAGAAAGAGACATTCCGGGACGGTACGCCGAACGTTGAGACAAGACTCACCAGTTTCCCCGTGGCCGGGGGGACGGCCGATAACATCCAAGTTGTCGGACAGCGCCGTCCTTCGTACTCGCGTGAGGAGCGCCCAGTGACTGAGCTGTCCGCAAACCCGATGCCCGACGCCCAGCAACTCGCCGCCACCCAACCCGCAAACGCCGCGCAACCCGACGCCGCGCAAGCCAACAAGGCCCAGGCCGGCAACGCGCAGGACGGTGCCGCCCAGGCCGGCAACGCGAAGGCCGGCACCGTGCAGACCGATGCTGCTGGCAGCGGTCAGGATCAGGACGGGCCGGACGCGGCGCTGCGGTCCGACATCCGCCGGCTCGGCACCCTGCTCGGCCAGACCCTGGCCCGGCAGGAGGGCCAGCCGCTGCTCGACCTGGTCGAGGAGATCCGTACCCAGGTACGCAGTGACGCCGAGGCCGCCGCGGCCCGGCTCGCCGCGATGGACGTCACCACGGGTACGAAGCTGGCCCGCGCCTTCTCCACCTACTTCCACCTGGCGAACATCACCGAGCAGGTGCACCGGGCCCGGGACCTGCGCCGCCGCCGGGCCACCGAGGGTGGCTGGCTGGACAAGGCCGCGACGTTGATCTCCGCTCGCGGGGTGTCGGCCGACGAGATCGCCGCTGCCGCCCGCCGGCTCGCGGTACGCCCGGTGTTCACCGCCCACCCGACCGAGGCGGCCCGCCGGTCGATCCTGTCGAAGCTGCGGGCGGTCGCCGACGAACTCGACGTGGAGATGTCCGAAGCGGTGCTGTACGGGGCCAGTGAGCACGCCTCGGCGAGCAGCCGCCGGCTGGCGGAGCTGCTGGATCTGCTCTGGCAGACCGACGAGTTGCGGCTGGACCGCCCGGACCCGACCGACGAAGCCCGTAACGCCGTCTACTACCTGCGTGACCTGTACGCCGACGCCGCCCCGCAGGTGCTCGACGATCTCGCTGACACGCTGCGCAAATTGGGCGTTGAAACTTCACCGACGTCGCGGCCGTTGACCTTCGGCAGCTGGATCGGCGGCGACCGGGACGGTAACCCGTACGTCACCCCGGCGGTGACCCGCGACGTGCTGATGATCCAGCACGAGCACGGCATCCAGGCCACCGACGAGGCAATGGACGCCCTGATCAACGAGGTGTCGGTGTCCCGGCGGCTGCGCGGGGTCTCGCTGGACCTGTCGGCCAGCCTGGCCAAGGACCTCGACGCGTTGCCGGAGGTGGCGCCCCGGTTCCGGCGCACCAACGCGGAGGAGCCGTACCGGCTGAAGGCCCGGTGCGTGAAGGCGAAGCTGGCGAACACCCGGCTGCGACTCAACCGGGGCACCGCGCACGTGCCGGGCCGCGACTACCGTGGCTCCGACGAGCTGTTGTCCGATCTGGAGCTGATGCGGGCGTCGTTGGCCCGCAACTCGGGTCAGCTGACCGCGGTCGGCAAGCTGGCGTCGGCGATCCGTACGGTGTCGGCGTTCGGTCTGCACCTGGCGACGCTGGACGTGCGCGAGCATGCCGAGGCGCACCACGCGGTGCTGGCCCAGATGTACGCCCGGGTCGGCGAAGTGACCGACTACAACTCGTTGAGCCGCCCCGAGCGGACGAAGCTGCTGGCCGACGAGCTGACCGGCCGCCGCCCGCTGTCCAGCATGGACGCTCCGCTGACCGAGTCGGCGCGCAAGACGTTCAACGTCTTCGGCACGATCCGCGAGGCGCAGCAGCGGTTCGGTCCGGAGGTCGTCGAGTCGTACATCATCTCGATGACGTTGGGCAGTGACGACGTGCTGGCCGCCGCGGTACTGGCCCGCGAGGCCGGCCTGGTCGACGTGCACAACGGGCTGGCCCGGGTCGGTTTCGTGCCGCTGCTGGAGACCCCGGCCGAGCTGGATTCCGGTGGCGACCTGCTCGACGAGCTGCTGTCGCTGCCGGCGTACCGGGCGATCGTTGCCGCGCGCGGCGAGGTGCAGGAGGTGATGCTGGGCTACTCCGACTCCAACAAGGAGGCCGGCATCACCACCAGCCAGTGGAAGATCCACCGGGCGCAGCGGGCGCTGCGGGACGTGGCGGCCCGGCACGGCGTACGCCTGCGGTTGTTCCACGGCCGAGGCGGCACCGTCGGCCGGGGCGGTGGGCCGACGCACGAGGCGATTCTGGCCCAGCCGTACGGCACCCTGGACGGTTCGATCAAGGTGACCGAGCAGGGCGAGGTGATCTCCGACAAGTACACGATCCCCGCCCTGGCCCGGGAGAACCTGGAGCTGACCGTGGCGGCGGTGCTGCAGGCGACGCTGCTGCACACCGAGCCGCGCCAGCCGCTGGAGCTGCTGGAAAACTGGGACGCGGCGATGGACGTGGTGTCCGACTCGGCGTTCCGCTGCTATCGCTCGCTGGTCGAGGACCCGGACCTGCCGGCGTACTTCTGGGCGGCGACCCCGACCGAGTTGCTGGGCGCGCTCAACATCGGCTCCCGGCCGGCGAAGCGGCCGAACACCGGCGCCGGGCTTGGCGGGCTGCGGGCGATTCCGTGGGTGTTCGGCTGGACCCAGTCGCGGCAGATCGTGCCCGGCTGGTTCGGGGTCGGCTCCGGGCTGGCCGCCGCCCGTGAGGCCGGCCTGTCCGACGTGCTCGGCGAGATGTTCGAGCAGTGGCACTTCTTCCGCACGTTCCTGTCGAACGTCGAGATGATGCTGACCAAGACCGACCTGGGCATCGCGCGGCGCTACGTGGAGACGCTGGTGCCGGGTCCGCTGCAGCCGATCTTCGACAAGATCACCGAGGAGTACGAGCGGACGGTACGCGAGGTGCTGGCGATCACCGGGTCGTCGAGCCTGCTGCAGAACAACAACGTGCTGCAGCGCACCCTCGCGGTCCGGGACACCTACCTGGAGCCGCTGCACCACCTGCAGGTGGCGTTGCTGCGGCAGTACCGCGACTCGGGGGCGGCGACCCGGACGGTGGCGACCGCGCCGGGTGCCCGGCGGGCGCCGAGCGACAACACCGCGCTGGAGCGGGCCCTGCTGACCACGGTCAACGGCATCGCCGCCGGCATGCGCAACACGGGCTGACCGGGCCCACGGGCTGACGCAGCCGGGCCGGCCGACCAGCGGGGAGACTGGTCGGCCGGCACGGGCACCCCCCGATGCGAGCCGATCGGTACGGTCGGGTCAGCTGGTCTCGCCGGCCACGCTGAACGAACGGAGCCGGTCGATGGCGAGCAGGGTGAACAGCACCGCGATCACCGCAGTCATGATCACCGATACGGTGACCGACACCTGGCCGTCGAACAGGGTCGTGGCGGCCATCCGGTCGGCGAAGGTGACCACGTACTGCTGGACGGAGAGCACCTGGGTGCCGGAGACGATGTTGCCCAGCAGCCCTTCCCAGATCAGCACGTAGACCAGGCCGAGCAGCACCGGACGGCGGGTGACCAGGCTCAGCGCCACGAACAGCGCCGAGTAGGCCAGCGCTCCGGCGGCGCTCGCGGCGGCCAGGGCGAGGCCGAGGCGTACCGATTCGGCGAGCACCCCGGCGACGTACAGCGGCACCGCGACGGTCAGCGTGGTGACGCCGAACGCGACGACGAGCTTCGGCAGCACGATCTGCCAGCGCGGCAGCGGCTTGCTGAGTACGTGCACGATGGTGCCGTCGTCGATCTCCGAACCGAGCACCCCGGTGCCGACGATCAGCGCCACCACCGGCAGCACCACAGCCAGGCCGAGCGCGATCAGGACCGGCTGGGCCCAGTTGCCCGGCGCGACGCCGAGCCACCGGCACAGCACGGCGAGGGCGATCACCAGCACCGGCAGCGGCAGCAAAAGCAGGAACCGGCGGCGGCCGAACAGCCCGCGCGCGGTGATCCACATGACGGTCGAGTTCACGGCTCTCAGGCCTCCACGAGGTAGGAGAAGACGCTCTCCAGGGATTCGTCCGACGGCAGCAGGCGGTGCACCCGGATCCCCTCGGTGAGCGCGATCCGGGGCAGGGCGCGGGTGAAGCTGCCGTAGTCGCCGGCGCGTACGGTGATCCCACCGCCCTTGGGCAGGTCGACGCCGGTGACCGAGTCGTGGCGCAGCAGCGCCACCGCCAGGGCCCGGTCGTCGCTGGACTGTACGGCGAACACGTGCGGCCGGTTGGTCATCAGCCGCCGGATGCTGCGGAAGTCGCCGGAGGCGGCCAGCCGGCCGGCGACCATCACCTGGACGGTGCCGGAGACCTGCTCGACCTCCTCCAGGATGTGCGAGCTGAACAGGATGGTCCGGCCGGCGTCGCCGAGCGAGTGCAGCAGCGTCATCATGTGCATCCGCTGGCGCGGGTCCATGCCGTTGAACGGCTCGTCGAGCAGCAGCACCGTCGGGTCGTGCACCAGCGCGGCGGCGACCCGGGTGCGCTGGCGCATCCCCTTGGAGTAGGTGCCGATCCGCCGGTCCTGCGCCGGTGTCATCTCGACCAGCTCGATCGCCCGCCGGGCGGCGGCAGCCGGGTCGGGCAACCCGTGCAGCCGGGCGCTGGCCAGCACGAACTCGTACGCGGTGAGGAAGCCGTGCACCGCCTCCCGTTCGCTGACCAGCCCGAGTTTGTGGTAGACGCCCGGGTTGCGCCAGGTCGGTTCGCCGTCGACGGTGACGGTGCCCCGCGACGGCGGCAGGAAGCCGGCCATCATGTGCAGCAGCGTGGTCTTGCCGGCGCCGTTCGGGCCGAGCAGGCCGGTGACCCCGGCGTTGAGGGCCATGCTGACGTCGTTGACCGCGACGACGTTGCCGTACCAGCGGGACACCCCGGCGAGCTCGATCGCGGCGGGGCGGCCGGCGGTGCCGGCGGTGCCGGCGGTGCCGGTGCCGGAGGTAACCGGGGCCGCGGCGGCCGGGGTGGAGCTCGGGGTCGAGGTCGAGGTGGTCATCGACGGGCCGCCTTCCGGTAGCGGGCGATCAGGGCGGCGATGCAGCCGGCGATCAGGACGACAGTGACCAGCCCGTACAGCGGGCCGAAGCCGCCGGTGTCCAGACCGGTGCCGGCTTCGGTTATCAGCGCGTCCCGGAACAGCCAGATTCCGGTGCCCTGCACCAGGCTGGACGGGGCGACCAGACCGGCGAGCTGGTTGGCGGTGACCGACGGCAGCACCGAGAGCACCCCGCCGATCGGGGTGGTCATCAGGAAGACTGCGACGATCCCACCGGCGGCGAATGCCCGCTTGCCGGTGACTGAGGCGACCGCCAGCCCGATGGCGCTGAACACACCGGCCCACAGCACGGCGTACGCCAGGCCTGGGGCGAGGTCGGTGACCTCGTCCCACACCCCGGACCAGCCGGCGTCGGTGGTGAACGCGCCGCCGAGGAACATCACCAGCTGTGGTGCGCCGAGCAGCATGAACACGGCGGTGGCCAGGGCGGCGAACTTGGCCAGTGGGTAGTCGACGAGCCGCAGCGGCCGGGAGAAGTACAGCGGCAGCACACCGCTGCCGAGGTCGCGGGAGACCAGTTCGGGGGCGACCACCGCGACGAAGAAGATCACCAGCCAGCTCATCGTGTCGGCGAACTGCGCGTAGCTGAGCAGCACCTGGCCGATCTGGGCGCGGACGGCCACCAGGCCGGCGGCGGCGGCGACCACCACCCCGACGATGAACCAGGGGAAGATCTTGGCCTTGGCGCTGCGGCCGAGCCCGAACGCGGTACGCAGGCTGTGCGCGTAGAGCGCGCCGACGACGTGCCGGCGACCGAGCCGGGCCCCGGTGTAGCGCTGGTAGCCGATGTCGTGGATGACGCCGCCCGGCGCGCCGTTCGAGGTGGTGCCCGCGACAGCCGGGTCGGCCGGCGTCGGCCCGGTGCCCCGGGCGGCGGTGAGCTGGTCAGACGTTGACACGGGAGTCCTCCGTGGTGGCGAAGAGTTCGGCGACCCGGTGCCGGCGCTGGTCGAGCCGGTGCAGCGGCAGGTCGAGTTCGACGACCGCGGTGAGGATCCGGTCGTACACGTCGGAGCCGGTCTCGGCGGGCACCAGCAGCAGCTGACCTTCCCGGCTGACCGGCAGGTCGGCCGCGGCCAGCCGGGCGGCCAGCGCCTCGGTGCCCTCGCTGACCTCGATCGCCAGCACGTCACTGGCGGTGGTCATGTCGGAGAGCTGGGCGGAACGCAGCAGCCGGCCGCCGTCGATGGCGATCAGCGAGTCGCAGATCCGTTCCACCTCGCCGAGCAGGTGCGAGCAGACCAGCACCGAGATGCCGAACTCGGCGCCGATCCGGTGCACCAGGGCCAGCATGGCGTCCCGGCCGGCCGGGTCCAGGCCGTTGGTCGGCTCGTCCAGCAGCAGCAGGTCGGGGTCGTGCACCAGCGCCTGGGCCAGCTTGACCCGCTGCTTCATGCCGGTGGAGTAGCCGCCGATCTGCCGGTAGCGCTCCTCGTAGAGCCCGACGTGGCGCAGCGCCTCGGAGGCCCGTTCCCGGGCCGCCGCGCGCGGCAGACCGCTGATCCGCCCCAGGTGGGTGACGAATTCGGCGGCGCTGAGGTCCGGCGGCAGGCAGTCGTTCTCCGGCATGTAGCCGACCCGGGCGCGGACCGCGTCGGCGTCGGTGGTGGGGTTCAGTCCGAGCACCCGGGCCTGTCCGCTGGTCGGGGCGAGCAGGCCGAGCAGGATCTTGATCAGGGTCGACTTGCCGGCGCCGTTGGCCCCGACAAGGCCGACGATGCCGGGCTGGACCTCGACGGTCAGGTCGGCCAGGGCCGTCACCCGCCCGCCGTACGTCTTGGTCAGCGCATCGGTTGCGATGAGAGTCACCCGGTCAGCGTATGGACTGCCGGCACGTCGTGGGATGGGGTTTCCCCCTGGAGGTTCCCTGAGTAGCGACCCATGCCCTGCCATTAGGGGTGACTCCGCCGGCCCCGGAAGCAAGCGTTGCTCTGGTTCGGCCCCGGACGAGACGTCGACATCGCGCGACGATGGTCGACATCCCGCGATGGTGGCAGAACTCGCCGTGCCAGTCTCGACCGACGGCCGGCCGGCTGCGAAACTGTGAGTTCGATCCATTGGGGGGTGTGATGACCGACGGCTGGGTGCTGCCTGACGACGTGCTGCGGGACGCGCCGGCGTACACGCCGCGGCCGTTCGAGTTGGCCGACCTTGAGCTGATCCTGTCCGAGGCGTACGCCCCGCTGACCGGCTTCCACACCCGCGCCGATCTTGCCTCGCTGCGTAGTCGCGGCCGGCTGGCCGACGGCACCGCCTGGCCGGTGCCGGTCACCCTGGAGGTGCCGGCCGGCCTGGTCGCCGGGCTCGACCTGACGAATCCGCTGCTGCGGGTGCTGGTGCTCACCGACCCGGAGGGTGCTCCGGTGGCCGCGCTGGACATCGTCGACGCCTGGCCGAGCCGGGACGGCTTCTCGGCGGTCGGCGGCCGGGTGCGCCGGCTCGGCGACGGCACCGGCGGGCCGTTCCAGCGGCTGCGTCGCAGCCCGGCGGAGGTACGCGCGCTGCTGCCCCCGGGCCGGGTGCTCGGGGTGATCGCCGACCGCCCGTTGCACCGCCCGCAGCTGGCCCAGATCGCGCACGCCGCCCGTACCCTCGCCGCGCATCTGCTGATCCTGATCCCGGTCGCCGACGGCGGGGTCAGCGGGCTGCCGCCGGAGGTGCTGGTCCGCAGTGTCTTCGCGGCCCGGGACCGGATGCCGCCGGCGACGTTGGTCGCGGTGCCGTTGACCCGGCGCGGTGACGAGATCCGCGACGCGCTGCTGCGGGCCCGGGTGGCGGCCGCGTACGGCGTCACCCACCTGCTGTCCACCGGCGAGATGCTCTCCGGCGGCGGTCCACGGGTGCTGGTGCCCCGGGAGCTGGCCTACGACAACCGGGACGGTCAGTGGCGCTGGCGCGACGACATCCCGCCGCGCAACCGGCGGCTGGCGCTCGATCAGGAGGAGATCGACGACCTGCTGGACCGGGGTTTTCCGCTACCGGAGTGGCACACCCCGCCGGCGGTGGCGCGGGAGCTGGCCCGGGCCCGGCCGCCGCGCCGGCATCGTGGCCTGGTGGTGTTCTTCACCGGGCTGTCCGGTTCCGGCAAGTCGACCATCGCCCGGGGGGTGGCGGACGCGCTGCGGGAGAGCGGCGACCGGACCGTCACGCTGCTCGACGGGGACGTGGTGCGCCGCGAGCTCTCCGCCGGGTTGACGTTCTCCAAGACGGACCGGGACCGTAACGTCCGTCGGATCGGCTGGGTCGCGTCCGAGGTCGGTCGGCACCACGGGGTGGCGATCTGCTGCCCGATCGCACCGTACGCCCAGGCCCGGGCGGTGGCCCGGCAGATGGCGAACGACGCCGGGGCCGGGTTCCTGCTGGTCTGGGTGGCGACCCCGTTGGAGGTCTGCGAGGCCCGCGACCGTAAGGGGCTGTACGCCAAGGCGCGGGCCGGTCAGCTGACCGGGATGACCGGGATCGACGATCCGTACGAGGAGCCGACTGATGCCGACCTGGTGCTGAACACCAGTGAGATGAGCATCGAGCAGGGCGTGCAGACGGTGCTGCAACACCTCACCGAAACGGGTTGGGTGGAGCCGCGACTGAAGCCGGCCTGACCCACGACATCCTCCTTTGTCGCCTTTTCTGCAGATGACGGCAAGTCGGACGAGAAGCCGCTCTTGTCCGGGTAGCGGCAGCGTTATCCGGTAAATAGCGTTTCGCGCCACCCCGGCAGCACAGCCGTCCAGGCAGGACAGGAGAGGGCGACATGCCGTTACGCAGTCGGATCCCGGAGCCGCTACGCCGGATCGTGCCCACCCGGTCCTGGTCGTACGGGCGGTGGACGGCCCCGAGGCGGGTGCTGCCGTCGTTCCTGATCTGCGGTGGGCACCGGTGCGGGACCGCCGGGTTGCACCGGATGCTGGCCGCTCATCCGCTGGTGCTGCGGGCGGCCCGCCGCGACGGGGTGAGCTTCTTCGACACCTCGTACGAGCGCGGCATCGACTGGTACCGGGGGCACTTCCCCCGCCAGCGCACCGCCCGCCGGTTGCAGCGACGCCACGGCGGCACCGCCAGCGCCTTCGAAACCAGCACCTACTACCTCTACCACCCGTACGCGGCGCTGCGGATCGCCCGCGACCTGCCGGACGTGCGGCTGCTGGTGCTGGTCCGCGATCCGGTGGACCGGGCCTGGTCGCACTTCCGGGTGGAACGGCTGGCCGGGCACGAGCCGGAGCCATCGTTCGCTCGGGCGCTGGCGCTGGAGTCCGCCCGGCTACGCGGGCAGGAGGAACGCCTCGGGGTGGAGGCCGGGTACCGCAGCTTTGCCCACCAGCACCACGCGTACCGGCAGCGCGGCGAGTACGCCACCTACCTGGACCGGTTGGCCTCTCAGGTTGGCCGGGAGCGGATCTGCCTGGTGGAGGCCGAACGGCTGTGGACCACGCCGGCCAAGGTGTACGGCGAGGTGCTGGACTTCCTCGGCCTGCCGAGGCTCGACGAGGAGCCGTGGCTACCGCCGCCGACGCAACCGCCGGCCCTGGTCGACGGAGCACCGGGCGCACCGTCCGACGGCCTGCCGGTCGAGCCGCCCGGTGCCCGTACCCGTCGGGAGTTGGCCGACCACTACGCCCCGCACGACGCGCGGCTCGCCGCCTGGCTCGGCCGTCCGCCGGTCTGGCGCAGCGCGGTGGCGAAAGCGTTCCGCTGACCCGACCCTACGCAGACGCCTACCTGGCCGGGCGTACTTCCATTCGGCCGTACCTGCGCGATAGTGTTCGCATCTGTTGGATTGAGTGCGAGCAGGTGGGAGCAGGACGTGGTGCTGATGCTCGCGCCGCAGCGCCAGGCAGCGATCCTGGACCGGGTCCGGGCCGCTGGCGGGGTACGGGTCACCGACCTGGCCGTCGAGTTCGGCGTCTCGGACATGACGATCCGCCGGGACCTGGACGTCCTCGCCGACCGGGGGCTGCTGGCCAAGGTGCACGGCGGGGCCACCCTGGTCGATCCCGGGGCCACCGACGAGCCCGGGTTCGTGGCGAAGTCCGCCCGGCAGCAGGCCGAGAAGGCGGCGATCGCCGCACGCGCCGCCGAGCTGGTCGTCGCCGGCGGGGCGGTGGCGTTGTCGGCCGGCACCACCACGGTGGAGCTCGCCCGCCGGCTGGTCGACGTCCCCGGGCTGACGGTGGTGACCAACTCGATCCCGGTGGCCGACGTGTTCTACCGGGACGGTCGGGGCGACCGGACGGTCATCCTCACCGGTGGGGTGCGTACCCCGTCGGACGCGCTGGTCGGGCCGGTGGCCGTGACCGCCCTCCGCGACCTGCACGTGGACCTGCTCTTCCTCGGTGTGCACGGGATGAGCGAACGGGCCGGCTACACCACCCCGAACCTGATGGAGTCCGACACCAACCGCGCCCTGATCACGGCGGCGGCCCGCCTGGTGGTGCTGGCCGACCACACCAAATGGGACGTAGTGGGCATCTCCTCGATGGCAGAGCTGGCCACGGCCCAGGTCGTGGTCAGCGACCCCGGACTACCCGCACCGGCCCGCGACGTCCTGGCCGGACACGGCGTCGAGCTGTCGATCGCCGACCCACACCGATAGGAACTCAGCGTCGTGAAACGCCATGCGGTACGGCTCGCCGACGGGCGGGAACTCATCTACTTCGACGAGCGGGACGACGCCGTCCGGGAAGGACCGGACCGGCGGGAGCTGCCGCCCCCGCCACCCGCCTCGGAGCTTCGCCACGATCCGTTGACCGACGAGTGGGTGGCGATCGCCGCGCACCGGCAGACCCGGACCTTCCTGCCGCCGACCGACCAGTGCCCGCTCTGCCCGTCGCGACCCGGCCGGTCCAGCGAGATTCCGGCCTACGACTACGAGGTGGTGGTCTTCGAGAACCGGTTCCCGTCGCTGAGCGACCGGGTGGGTGACGGGACCGCCGGCTACCCCGGTGGTACGCCGTTCACCCCGACCCGGCCCGGTCTCGGGCGCTGCGAGGTGGTCTGCTTCACCGCCGAGCACGGCACCTCGTTCGCCGCGCTGGCCCCGGCCCGGGTCCGCACCGTCGTCGACGCGCTGGCCGACCGGACCGCCGAGTTGTCCGCGCTGGACGCGGTGGAGCAGGTGTTCTGTTTCGAGAACCGGGGCGTGGAGATCGGGGTCACCCTGCACCACCCGCACGGGCAGATCTACGCGTACCCGTTCGTGCCGCCGCGTACCCGGTCGATGCTGGCCGCCGCCCGACGGCACGCCGAGGCGACCGGCGGGCGGAGCCTGTACGCGGACGTGCTGGCCGCCGAGCGGGCGGCCGGGGTACGGGTGGTGGCGGCGAACGACCGGTGGACGGCGTACGTGCCGGCCGCGGCGCGCTGGCCGTTCGAGGTGCACCTGGCACCGCACCGCCGGGTGCCGGACATCGCCGCGTTGGACGACGCCGAACGGGACGCCTTCGGGCCGCTCTACCTGGACGTGCTGCGCCGCTTCGACCGGCTCTTCGACAGCCGGCAGGGCACACCGTACATCGCGGCATGGCATCAGGCCCCGGTACGTCACGAACGGGAGCTGGGTTACCTGCATCTGCAGGTGTTCACCATCCGGCGGGCGGCGGACAAGCTGAAGTACCTGGCCGGTTCGGAATCGGCGATGGGCGTGTTCATCAACGACGTCCGGCCCGAACAGGCGGCGGCGCTGCTGCGTGACGCCTGACCAGACCGGACATGGTTGCGGGGGGCCCGGGACAGGGCCCCCCGCAGGGAAGGGACGGCAGGCTGCTGGTTCACAGCCGAGGATCGACCGTTGGCGTCATGTTGCTCAGGGCGACCGCCACCGGAAGATCCCCTTGGACGCGACTGGCACCACGTCCACCCTGTTCAACGATTCGCCGGAGGAACCGGTGACGGTGCCGGCCGCGAGCTCAGGCGCTCAGCTACTCAGACGCTCGGCTGCTCAGGCGCTCAGCCGCTTGGCCAGGTTGCCGTCGAGAGCCGCCATGAACTCGTCGGTGGTCAGCCACGGAGCGTTGCGGTCGATCAGCAGCGCCAGGTCCTTGGTCATCTGGCCCGCCTCGACGGTCTCGATGCAGACCTGCTCGAGCGTGTTGGCGAACTCGGTCACCGCCGGAGTGCCGTCCAGCTTGCCGCGGTGGGCCAGACCCCGCGTCCAGGCGAAGATCGACGCGATCGGGTTGGTCGACGTCTTCTCGCCCTTCTGCCACTGCCGGTAGTGCCGGGTGACCGTGCCGTGCGCGGCCTCCGCCTCCACCGTGCGGCCGTCCGGGGTCATCAGCACCGACGTCATCAGCCCCAGCGAGCCGAAGCCCTGGGCGACGGTGTCCGACTGCACGTCACCGTCGTAGTTCTTGCAGGCCCAGACGAAGCCGCCCTCCCACTTGAGCGCGGCGGCGACCATGTCGTCGATCAGCCGGTGCTCGTAGGTGATCCCGGCGGCGGCGAACTCGGTGGCGAACTCGGCCTCGTACACCTCGGCGAAGATGTCCTTGAACCGACCGTCGTACGCCTTGAGGATGGTGTTCTTGGTCGACAGGTAGACCGGGTAACCGCGGTCCAGACCGTAGCGCAGCGAGGCGCGGGCGAAGTCACGGATCGACTCGTCGAAGTTGTACATCCCCATCGCGACGCCGCCGCCGGAGAAGTTGGCGACCTCCATCTCGACCGGGGCGCTGCCGTCGGCCGGGGTATAGGTGATGGTCACCGTGCCGGGCCCGGGCACCACGAAGTCAGAGGCCTTGTACTGGTCGCCGTGCGCGTGCCGGCCGATGATGATCGGCTTGGTCCAGCCGGGCACCAGCCGGGGGACGTTCGACATGATGATCGGCTCGCGGAACACCACGCCGCCGAGGATGTTCCGGATGGTGCCGTTCGGGGAGCGCCACATCTTCTTGAGGCCGAACTCCTCGACCCGGGCCTCGTCCGGGGTGATGGTCGCGCACTTGACGCCGACGCCGTGCTGCTTGATGGCGTTCGCGGCGTCCACCGTCACCTGGTCGTCGGTCTCGTCGCGGTACTGGATCGACAGGTCGTAGTAGTGCAGGTCGACGTCGAGGTAGGGCAGGATCAACTGCTCCCGGATCTGCTTCCAGATGATCCTGGTCATCTCGTCGCCGTCGAGCTCGACGACCGGGTTGGTTACCTTGATCTTCGCCATCGACCGGCGCTCCTCTCGGAAACTCGTGTTAGCAGTACGAGCGTACTGGATTGCCGAACCCGGTGCGCAGCGGGCGGGACGAACGAGGCGCGACACACGTCGGGGCGGGCACCCGGATGCCCGCCCCGATCGTCACGCCGGTACGGCTCAGAGATCGGCCACGTCCGCCTGCTTGGCCCGGACCGCCTCAGCGGCCTCCTTCAGTGCGGCCAGCTCCGTGTCGGTCAGGTCGGTGGTCACCACCCGACGGACACCCTCGGCCCCGAGCTCGGCCTCCACGCCCAGGTAGACGCCGTCGATGCCGTACTCCCCGGTGACCCAGGCGCAGACCGGCATCACCGCGCCGGAGTCCTCGGCCACCGCCTTGGCCATCCGGGCCGCCGCCGCCGACGGCGCGTAGTACGCCGACCCGGTCTTGAGCAGGGCGACGACCTCGGCCCCGCCGTTGCGGGTCCGGACCACCAGCTCCTCGATCTTGTCCGCCGGCAGCAGCTCGGTCAGCGGCTTGCCGTTGACGGTGCACCGCGACGGCACCGGCACCATGGTGTCACCGTGCGAGCCGAGAGTCAGCGTGCGTACGGTCGCCACCGGTACCGCCAGGGTCTCGGCGACGAAGTGGGAGAACCGGGCGGTGTCCAGCATGCCGGCCTGGCCGAGCACCCGGTTGCGCGGGAACCCGGTGGCGATCTGCGCCAGCGCGGTCATCTCGTCGAGCGGGTTGGACACCACGATGACCACCGCGTCCGGGGCGTACCGGGCAATGTTCTCCGCGACCCCACGGACGATCTTGGCGTTGACCTCCAGCAGGTCCATCCGGCTCATCCCCGGCTTGCGCGGCAGGCCGGCGGTGACGATGACGACGTCCGAGCCGGAGATCACCTCGTAGCCGGAGCCGTCCACCCCGGTGGTCGCACCGACGGCCTTGGTCTCGAAGCCCTCGATCGGCCGCGACTGGTTGAGATCGAGGGCCAGTCCCTCGGGCTTGCCCTCGATGATGTCGGTCAGCACGACGGTGTCGAAGACGTCGTACTCGGCCAGGCGCTGCGCGGTCGTCGAGCCGTAGAAGCCGGCACCGACGACGGTGACCTTCTTGCCCATTGTCGTCTCACTCCCTGCTACCGGGCGAATTTGACGGGACCGTATCAGCCAGGTAACGGCTGAGCGGGTCAGGGGCGCGCCCGGAGACCCACCTCACGCCCGCCACACCGGTCGGTTCACCGACCGGCCAGGCCCCGCTCGGCCAGTTCCACGACGTTGGTCAGCAGCATCGCCCGGGTCATCGGGCCGATCCCGCCGGGCACCGGGGCCAGCGCACCGGCCACCTCGGCCACGTCCGGTGCCACGTCACCGGTGTACTGGCCCTTGCCGTTCTCGCCGAGCACCCGGGTGATGCCGACATCGACGACCGTCGCCCCCGGCGTGATCATTTCGGCGGTGACCAGCCCCGGTACGCCCGCCGCAGCGATCACGATGTCGGCCCGGCGGGTGTGGTCGCCCAGATCCAGGGTGCCGGTGTGGCACAGCGTCACCGTGGCGTTCTCGCTGCGCCGGGTCAGCAGCAGACCCAGCGGCCGACCGACGGTGGTGCCCCGGCCGATCACCACCACCTCCGCCCCCCGGATCCGGATCCCGTTGCGGCGCAGCAGGTCGACGATGCCCCGCGGGGTGCAGGCGACCGGCGCGTCGAAGCCGAGCACCAGCCGGCCCAGGTTCACCGGATGCAGCCCGTCGGCGTCCTTGTCCGGGTCGACCCGCTCAAGCACCCGCTGGGTGTCGATCTGCTTCGGCATCGGCAGCTGCACGATGTAACCGTGGCAGGCCGGATCGGCGTTCAGCTCGGCCACCACCGCCTCCACCTGCTCCTGGGTCGCGTCGGCCGGCAGGTCCCGGCGGATCGAGGCGATGCCGACCTCGGCGCAGTCGCGGTGTTTGCCGTTGACGTACGCCTGGGAGCCGGGATCCTCACCGACCAGCACGGTGCCGAGACCGGGCACCACCGACTGCTCCGCGAGCGCCTTGACCCGGGCACGAAGGTTGTCCTTGATGGCGGAAGCCGCCGCCTTGCCGTCCAGAATTGTCGCCGTCACGTCACCGATCGTCTCACGTCGCCCGATCCGCCCCGATTGGCACCTCGCGCGGACCAGCCGGTCAGGGCCGCACGTCGGCACCGTACGCCGCCGCGACCTGCACCGCCTGGGCCAGGTCGATCCGCGCCCCGGTGAGGTCGAGGCCGCGCAGCTCGACCCCGGCCAGATCCGCCCCACGCAGGTCCGTGCCGCGCAGCTTCGCGTTGGTCAACCGGGCATAGCCGAGGTCCGCCCCGGAAAGATCCACCCGGCTCAGGTCCGCCTCGGTCAGGTCGGCCTCCCGGAGCCGCAGCCCGGACAGCTTCGTCCCGGTCAGGTCCTGGCCGCGCAGCAGCACGAACCCCCAGTCCCCGCCGTCGACGCGCAGCGGGCGCAGCGTGCAATCGAGGAACTGGGTGCCGGTCAGTTTGCAGTCGGCAAAGCTCGCGTCGAAGAACGACGACCGTCGAATCACGCAGTGCAGCAGCGCGCAGTGGGTCAGCCGGGCCGCGTTGGCCCGCACGTTCGCGAGTACGCAGTTGGTGAAGACGCAGCCGGTCAGCACCGCCTCGGTCAGGTCGACGTCGACGAGCTCACAGCGGTCGAAGTGCACCCGGTCGAACTCGTCGAGCGCCCAGTCGGCCCCGACGATCCGCTCCTCGACGCGCTGCTGCGGCGACACGACGACGGCCGGCCGGTCAGTGGAAGAAGTGCCGGGTGCCGGTCAGGTACATGGCGACCCCGGCGGCGTTCGCCGCCGCGATCGCCTCGTCGTCCCGGATCGAACCACCGGGCTGCACCACCGCGCGTACCCCGGCGTCGATCAGCACCTGCAGGCCGTCCGGGAACGGGAAGAACGCGTCGGAGGCGGCCACCGCGCCGGCGGCCCGGCCGGCGCCGGCCCGGCGTACCGCCAACTCGGCGGCGTCGACCCGGTTGACCTGGCCCATCCCGACCCCGACGGTGGCACCGTCGCGGGCCAGCAGGATCGCGTTGCTCTTCACCGCACGTACCGCCCGCCAGGCGAAACCCAGGTCGGCCAGCAGGTCCGCGGCGGCCGGCTCACCGGTGGCCAGCCGCCAGCTCGCCGGATCGTCGCCGGCGGCGTCGATCCGGTCGGCGGTCTGCGCCAGCCGGCCGCCGGTGACCTCCCGCCACTCGACCTCCGCCGGCTGCCACGCCGGGGCGAGCAGCAGCCGCAGGTTCTTCTTCCGGGCCAGCACCTCGACCGCGGCCGGGTCGAACCCGGGGGCCACCACCACCTCGGTGAAGATCTCCGCGACCTGGTTGGCCAGCTCGACGGTGACCGGCCGGTTGACCGCGATCACCCCGCCGTACGCGGAGACCGGGTCGCAGGCGTGCGCCTTGCGGTGTGCCTCGGCGACGTCGACACCGACCGCGATGCCGCACGGGTTGGCGTGCTTGATGATCGCCACGGCCGGGGCGGTGAAGTCGTTCGCCGCCCGCCAGGCGGCGTCGGCGTCGACGTAGTTGTTGTACGACATCTCCTTGCCGTGCAACTGCTCGGCCTGGGCCAGCCCGGCCGGTGCCGCCGGGTCCAGGTAGAGGGCCGCCCGCTGGTGCGGGTTCTCGCCGTAGCGCAGCACGGCGGCCCGGCGCAGCGCGGTGCCGGCGAACTCCGGCCAGTCCACCGGCTGGTCGGTGTCCGCGCCGACCAGGGTCCGGGCGCACCAGTCGGCGACCGCGACGTCGTACTCGGCGATGTCGGCGAACGCGCGGGCGGCGAGGGCGCGCCGCTGCCGCAGGGTGAAGCCACCGTCGGCGAGGGCCTGCTCGATCAGCGGGTACGCCGACACCGAGGTGACCACCGCGACGCTGGCGTGGTTCTTCGCCGCCGCCCGCACCATCGCCGGGCCACCGATGTCGATCTGCTCCACACAGCCGTCCAGGTCGGCACCGGAGGCCACGGTCTGCTGGAACGGGTACAGGTTGGACACCAGCAGGTCGAACGGGGCGACGCCGAGCTCGGCCAGCTGGGTGGTGTGGTCGGCGGAGCGCAGGTCGGCCAGCAGCCCGGCGTGCACGTGCGGGTGCAGCGTCTTGACCCGGCCGTCCAGGCATTCCGGGAAGCCGGTCACGTCCTCCACCCGGACCACCGGCACGTCGGCGGCGGCGATGGTGGTCGCGGTCGACCCGGTGGAGACGATCTCCACCCCGGCGGCGTGCAGCATGGTGGCCAGCTCGACCAGGCCGGTCTTGTCGTAGACGCTGATCAACGCCCGGTGCAGCGGGCGGCGGCCGTCGATGCTCGGGTTCATCGGATGGTGACCTTTCGATGCGAGATGGTCCAGCCGTGCCGGACCAGCCGGCCGACGTACTCGACGAGCTGCGCCCGTTCCGCTTCCTTGATCCGCTCGGTCAGGCTGGCCTCGTCGTCGTCCGGCTCGACCGGGACCGCGACCTGCGCGACGATCGGTCCGGTGTCGACGCCGGCGTCGACGAAGAAGAGCGTGGCACCGGCCAGCTTGACCCCGTAGGCGAGGGCGTCACGCGGTCCGTTCATGCCGGGGAACGCGGGCAGCAGCGAGTTGTGGGTGTTGACGTAGCGGTCCCCGAAGGCGGCCAGGAACCGCGCGCCGACCAGCTTCAGGAAGCCGGCCGAGACGATCAGGTCCGGCTGGTACGCGGCGACCTCGGCGGTCAGCGCGGCGTCCCAGTCGGCCCGGCTGGCGTGGTCGGCGACTCGGGCCACGAAGGTGGGCACCCCGGCGGCCTTGGCCCGGTCCAGCCCGGCGATCCCGTCCCGGTCCGCGCCGACCGCGACGACGACCGCGCCGTACGCGGGGTCCTCGGTGGCGTCGAGCAGCGCCTGCAGATTGGTGCCGGAGCCGGAGACGAGCACCACGAGTCTGGCCGGGGACGAGGTCACCCGAGCACCCTACCCGGCCGCCGACGAGGCCCCGTCCAGGTCCCGCCCAGGTCCCGCCCAACGCGACGGGCGGGCGCGACGGGCGGCAGGATTTGCGCTGACCAGATACGCTGCCCGACGCTCGGGCAAAAACACGATCTCCGACCGCCCTGAGCGTCGTCGTCATGAAGGAGCTCTCTGTGCAGCCCGGCTACCCAGGCCAAGATCCGTACGGCCAGCAGCCCCAGCAGCCCCAGGACCCGACCTCGTCGCCACCGTCCGACCCGTACGGCCAGCAGCCGCCGTCCTCGGGGCAGCCCTACTCGGACCCGTACGGCCAGCAGCCGCCGTCTTCGGGGCAGCCCTACTCGGACCCGTACGGCCAACAGCCGCCGCCGGGGCAGCCGTACCCGCAGCAGCCGCCGGGGCAGCCCTACGGTGACCCGTACGCGCAGCAGCCGGTGCCGGGCCAGCCGTACCCCGCCGGCGGCTACGGCATGCCGGGCCAGCAGAAGAACAACAACCTGGGCCTGATCGGCATGATCGTCGGCATCGCCTCGCTGGTGCTGGCCGTGTGCTGCCCGCTGCTCGGCATTCCGGCCGGGATCGCCGGCGCGGTGCTCGGCTTCCTCGGCAAGAACAAGGTCGACCAGGGCCTGGCCGACAACCGTGGCCAGGCGATGGCCGGGCTGATCTGCGGCGCGATCGGGGTGGTGCTCGGCATCGCGAACTCGATCCTCGGCGTTCTGCTGGACTTCGGCAGCGGGTTCAACAGCATCTGAGCCAGGCTCTGTGACGCGACCCCGATCAGGGCGTCCCGGATCGTCCGGGGCGCCCTGTGTCGTTGCCGGGATGTCCCTGCCCGGCACCGGACCGGGCGGCGGCGGACCGGGCGGCGACGGACCGTCGCTGGCGGGGCGCGGACCGGTCCGCCGGGGGCGCCGCCACCGCCCGCGCCGCCGCCGCGCCGACCACCGCCCCGACCGCGACCACCGCGCTCGACACCACCGCCACCTGCCAGGCGACCGGGCCGACGTCGGCGAGCCGTCCGGCACCGAGCGGCCCGCCGGACACGGCCGCCGCACCGCCCAGGAACAGTCCGGCCACCGGCCCGCTGATCAGGGCAGCACCGATCAGCACAGCCCAGCCGGGCAGCCCGGCACCACCCCGGTCGGTCCCCGCCGGCCAGCGGCGGGCCAGCACCCACCCGGTGGTCATCCCGGCCAGCACCGGCAGGGCGAGCAGCGCCGCGCTGAGCCCGCCGGCCGGGCCGTTGGGCAGCCCGGCGAACAACGGGACCGCCGGCAGGCTGCCGAGGGTGACTTCGGTGGTCCGTACCGCCGTGTCGGATCCGAGCGCGAAGCCCGGCCCAAGTAGGTAGGCGGTCGCCCAGATGGTGGCGTTCGGCGCGTAGGCGATGCTGAGCAGCGTGATCCCGGCCTGCCCGGCCACCCCGGCCCGGTACACCCCGATGGTGTCGGCGGCGTCCCCACCGCTGATCGCCACGGACAGCCCGGCCACGGCGGCGCCGGCACCGAGCACCAGCAGCGCGGCGACCAGCCCGGCCCGCGCCGCGTGCCGGAGCAGGTCGGGGCAGCGCGCCGCCAGTCGGCGCAGCGTTCCGGTGGTCTGGCCGGCTCCGAGCAACGCGCCGATCCCGCCGAACGCCGCCAGCGTGGCCCCGGCCCGCAGCGGTTCGACCGCCGTGGTAGCGCTGCTGGTGACGTGCGCGGCGGCGGCACCGAGCGCGCCGTACGCGGTCGCGACGGCAAGCGCGACGACGATCGCCCGGCCGGCGGATCCGCGGTGCCGGGCACCGACCGCCCGGGTGGTGTGCACGCCGGCCCGGTAGATCCGCCAGGCGGCGAGCGCGCTGAGCAGCAGCGGCGGCAGCCCGAGCGGGCCGGTCGAGGTGTCCAGCGGTACGCCGTGCCCGAGCAGCCAGGCGGCCAGACCGATCCGGGCCGCGCCGAGGATCGACGAGTCGCCTTCGGCGAGCCGGATCAGCCACATCACCACCGCGACCGGCAGGTAGGACACGACCGCGGCCCACAGGGTGGTCACCGAGGCCGCGACGGCCAGCGGAGCCCGGCCACGGCGGGCGGCACCGGGGTCGCGGCCGGGGCCTGGGCGCCGAACGGCGTCGACCGACGCGGTACCGTCCGCCGTCCGTGGCGGATCCGGGGGGTGGGCTGCCATCGTGCCTACTTTGGCACGTGGGCGCACTGATCCGGCGGCAATATCGCCGTGGCCTGGCCGGTCACCTGCCGAACCCGCCGACATTCCGGTCATTTGGCCGTACGCTCGGTGCTGGACCGCGCCGTCGACGACGGCGGTCGTCGAGTTGACGGGGGACCCTGCAGATGACCCAGTATCCACCGGCCGCAGCATCGGGCGGCAGCGACCGCAGCACCTTGTGGGGTGTGCTCGGCATCGTGGTCGGCCTGCTCTGCTGCGGTATCCTCGGCATCGTCTTCGGCGCGCTGTCGATCCGCGACGCCAACCGCTTCCGTAAGTCCCCGGTGCTCGGCTGGGTGGCGATCGTGCTGAGCGTGCTGAACATCATCGCCAACGCCAGCTTCTGGGCCACCGGGAACTACCCGATCGGCTGACCACACGACGACGGCCGCCGACCGGTCTCCCGGTCGACGGCCCATGTCGGCTGTGGCCGGTCAGCCGCCGGTGATCACCTGACGCATCAGCCGGGCGGTCTCGCTCGGCGTACGGCCGACCTTGACTCCGGCCGCCTCCAGCGCGACCTTCTTGGCGTCGGCGGTGCCCGCCGAGCCGGAGATGATCGCACCGGCGTGGCCCATCGTCTTGCCGGGCGGGGCGGTGAACCCGGCGATGTAGCCGACCACCGGTTTGGTCACGTTCGCCTTGATGAACTCCGCGGCCCGCTCCTCGGCGTCGCCGCCGATCTCGCCGATCATCACGATCGCGTCGGTCTCCGGGTCCTCCTGGAAGGCCGCCAGCGCGTCGATGTGGGTGGTGCCGATGACCGGGTCACCGCCGATACCGACGCAGGTGGAGAAGCCGATGTCGCGCAGCTCGTACATCAGCTGGTAGGTCAGCGTGCCGCTCTTGCTGACCAGGCCGATCCGGCCGGCCGGGGTGATGTCCGCCGGAATGATGCCGGCGTTCGAGGCACCCGGGGAGGCGATGCCCGGACAGTTCGGACCGACGATCCTGGTCTTGCCGCCCTTGGCCGTGTTGTAGGCCCAGAAGGCGGTCGAGTCGTGCACCGGGATGCCTTCGGTGATCACCACGGCGAGCGGGATCTCGGCGTCGATCGCCTCGATCACCGCCGCCTTGCAGAACGCCGGCGGGACGAAGATGACCGTGACGTCGGCTCCGGTCTCCTTCATCGCCTCGCCGACGTTGGCGAACACCGGCAGCCGGGTGTCGCCGAACTCGACCTGCTGCCCGGCCTTGCGCGGGTTGACCCCGCCGACGACGGTGGTGCCGGCGGCGAGCATCCGCCGGGTGTGCTTGGAGCCCTCGGAGCCGGTCATCCCCTGCACGATGACCTTGGAGTCCTTGGTCAGCCAGATCGCCATCTCGATCACTGTCCTTCCGGGCGGCCGGACGCCGCTGCGGCGAGCTGTGCGGCCCGCTCGGCCGCTCCGTCCATGGTGTCGACCCGCTCGACGAGGGGGTTGGCGGCCGAGTCGAGGATCGCCCGGCCCGCCTCGGCGTTGTTGCCGTCCAGCCGGACGACGAGCGGCTTGGTCACCGTCTCTCCGCGCTGTTCGAGCAGGGCCAGCGCCTGGACGACGCCGTTGGCCACCTCGTCGCAGGCGGTGATCCCGCCGAAGACGTTGACGAACACGGTCCGCACGTCCGGGTCGGAGAGCACGATCTCCAGCCCGTTGGCCATCACCGCGGCGCTGGCGCCACCGCCGATGTCGAGGAAGTTGGCGGGTTTGACGCCGCCGTGCGCCTCGCCGGCGTACGCCACCACGTCGAGGGTGGACATGACCAGGCCGGCCCCGTTGCCGATGATGCCGACCGAGCCGTCGAGCTTGACGTAGTTGAGGTCCTTCTCCTTGGCCCGCTGCTCCAGCGGGTCGACCGCGGACTGGTCGACCATCGCCTCGTGGTCGGGGTGCCGGAAACCGGCGTTCTCATCCAGGGTGACCTTGGCGTCGAGGCAGAGCACCCGACCCTCGGGGGTCCGGGCCAGCGGGTTCACCTCGACCAGGGTGGCGTCCTCGGCGATGAACGCCTGCCAGAGGCGGACCGCGATCTCGGTGATCTGGTTGGTGAGCTCGGCCGGAAAGCCGGCGGCGGTGACGATCTCGGCGGCCTTGGCCTCGTCCACCCCGACGTTGGCGTCGATGGCGATCTTCGCCACCCGCTCCGGCGTCTCGGCGGCGACCTGCTCGATGTCCATCCCGCCCGCGACACTGGCGATGCAGAGGAAGGTGCGGTTGGCCCGGTCCAGCAGGTACGACAGGTAGTACTCGTCGGCGATGTCGGCGGTCACCGTCAGCATCACCTTGCCGACGGTGTGCCCCTTGATGTCCATACCGAGGATGTTGGTGGCGTGGCTGACCGCCTCGTCGGCGTCCTCGGCCAGCTTCACGCCGCCGGCCTTGCCTCGACCACCGACCTTGACCTGGGCCTTGACCACGACACGGCCGCCGAGGCGCTCGGCGATCGCGCGGGCCTCTTCCGGGGTGGTGGCGACGCCGCCGGCGAGCACGGGCAATCCGTGTCGCTCGAACAGCTCGCGCCCCTGGTACTCGTACAGGTCCACGTTTGCGCGTCCCGTTCCGTCTCCGCGGCGCGCCGTCGCGCCGCCGCCAGCGTGCAGAATCAGATGATTTCCCGGTCACGAGCGGTGACCGGCCATTGGCGCAGCCTAACCACCCGGCCCTGGGACGCCAGTAGGCGGGCGGACGGTGTGCGCAACTGCACACATCCGGCGAGCCGCCCACCCAGCCGTACGGCGACCCGGTCGCGACCACCGGCACGCCCCCGAAAATAAGGTGTGCCGGCGACGTAACCCCCGGTGACAGGTGTCGTTGAGTGAGGTGTCGGAAACGCAGCGCGGGGCCGACGGAAGCGGCCGATGCCCTGTCGGTCGAGGGGTGGCGGCGGGGCATCGTGCATGGAGAGGCCGGACGTGTGAGGGGTGCGTCCGGCCTCTCACCCTTTTCGCTGGGCCGCTCACCTTATTCACTGGGCGGGGACGTTGCCACTTCACCGGGCGGGGACGTTGCCGCGGACCCAGTCGACGATGTCGGCGGTGCTCGCCCCAGGGGTGAAGATCCTGGCCACGCCGAGCGCACTGAGTGCCGCGATGTCCTCGTCGGGGACGATGCCTCCACCGAAGACCACGATGTCGTCCGCACCCCGCTCGCCCAGCAGGTCGAGCACTCGGCGGAACAGCGTCAGGTGCGCGCCGGACAGCACGGAGAGCCCGATGGCGTCGGCATCCTCCTGGATGGCGGTCTCGACGATCTGCTCCGGTGTCTGGTGCAGACCGGTGTAGATGACTTCGATGCCGGCATCCCGCAACGCCCTGGCCACCACTTTGACGCCGCGGTCGTGGCCGTCGAGACCAGGCTTCGCCACCACCACCCGGATCCGAGTCTCCATCGCTGCGCGCCTCCTGCCGACCGGTCGATCCTTAACGAAGGTTAACCAACCTCGGCACATCGCCGGCAGCCCGGCCGCCCCTGAGCCGCAACCCCGAATCCACCCTGACTGAACGCACGATAAGTATTGCTCAATGTAACCAGCAGTTACCAACGAGTGGCCCGATAAAAGGTTACGAAATCGGGCAATACACAACGGACGGTCGCAGATCGTCAACAGTTTTTCGCGAGTCGGGTTGTGGCGACCCTAGGGGTTGGCTACCGTGTCCACGGTTGTCCTCTGGCTCCGGCCAGAACCAACCCGGCCAACGAGCGTTAATCCCAGGTTCCGCAACGAGGTCCCGGATGCTCGCACCGCCGCCGAACTACCCGCCGATGGAGGGTGTGCGTGCGCCAGCGCCTGTCGTCAGAGCCCGATCGATATCGGGGTCGTCGCCGCGTACCGACTCCACCCCGTAGCCGCTACGCGGCGGTCATGACCACCGCCGTCGTCGGCGCGGGTGTCGTCGCCCTCGGGGCCAGCGCGATGCCCGACGCCAAGACGCTCAGCCCGTCGGCCCTGGCCGACCTGGAGAACAGCGTCGCGCTGAGCGACCAGGCCCTGGAGATCGACGACCAGGCCCTCGACCTCGACAGCCAGATCAGCGAGCGGGCCGAGGACGCCGAGCGCGCCTCCCGGGACGCCGACCGGACCCCGGCCACCTCGATGACCCAGGCCGCTCCGGACGTGTGGATGCTGCCACTGCGCGGCTACACCTTCACCTCTCCGTACGGCATGCGCTGGGGGAAGCTGCACGCCGGCGTCGACCTGGCCGCCGCCGAGGGCACCCCGTTCCACTCGATCCACGCTGGCACGGTCACCCTCGCCGGCTGGAACGGCGGCTACGGCTACTGCGTGATCGTCAAGCACGACGACGGGACCGAGGCCGTCTACGGCCATGCGTCCCGGTTGCGGGTCACCGCCGGTCAGCGGGTGGAAGCCGGTGATCTGCTCGGCGACGTCGGCAACACCGGCCACTCCTACGGTGCCCACCTGCACCTCGAGGTGCACGTGGACTCGGAGCCGCAGGACCCGATCACCTGGCTGCGGGGCAAGGGAGTGGACCTCAAGCTGCAGGTCGAGGCGATCTACGGTGGCGTCGTCGAGCCCTGACACTCTATGTGACTGACGAAAACCGCTCGGACCGTACGGTCTGAGCGGTTTTTTGTGCAGTTCGGTTACCCGCACCAGCGGAAATATGTCCTACGTCACATTGGATCTTGTGATCTGTACCACTATCGGTCGGGCCAGCAAATCCCCCATCTGACCACGGAGAGTCACGAAAGTCCGGCCTCCGGGCGGTGCGCGCCGACTTCTCCGGCTACCCGGTACCCACCCTCTGTGCCTGGCACACCACCATTTCCGGGTCCGTGCCCCCCTTACCACGGAGGTCACCCCCGTGTCGCACCCCGAGCCCACGGAGCGCAGCGAGCCCTCGACCCGGCGTCGGTCACCAGGGCTGCACCGGCTGGTTCCGCCCGGCAAGCACGCCCAGGTGGCGGAGTTCGGCCGCCGGACCCGTACCGCCGCCCTCACCGTGCTGGCCGTCGCGGCCCTCGCTATCGGCGGCGCGGCCACCGCACTCAACTCCGCCCCCGACCCCACCGCGACCGATCCGGCGACGGCCTCGGCCCTCGCCAACCGGGCCGACTCGGCGGGACGCGCCGACCGGAGCACCCGTCAGCCGACGGCCACCCCGGACAGCGGCGGGGACGAGACCGGTTTCGGCCCGGCGCCCACCGACAGCAGCACCAGCCGCTCCGAGGAGACCGGTCAACCGGCGGACCCGACCGAAGCAGCCGACGGCGCCGCGCCGACCGGGACCGACGACGAAACCGCGAGGTCGACCGACGACGCCGCGAGGCAGACCGACGACGACGGCAGCGACGGCAGTGACTCGGCCACGACCGCGGCGGCGGCGCAGCCGAGTACAGCGGCCAGCACGGCCGACTGGGTCACCCCGATGCCCGGCGCCCAGATCACTTCCTGCTACGGCCAGCGCTGGGGCGTGCTGCACGCCGGGATCGACCTGGCCCTGCCGGCCGGCACCCCGGTGCTCGCCGCCGGCGCCGGAACGGTGCAGGTCGCCGGCTGGGCGTACACCGGCTACGGGATCTCGGTGGTGATCGACCACGGCGGCGGTGTGCTCACCCACTACGCGCACCTCTCCGCGACCAGCGTCGCCGTCGGTGACCAGGTGGCCCCCGGGGACACCATCGGCGCGGAGGGCTCCACCGGCGACTCCACCGGCCCGCACCTGCACTTCGAGGTGCACGTCGGCGGGCTGTGGAGCCAGGTGGACCCGGCCCCGTGGATGCGCGAACGCGGCGTCGACCTGGGCTGCTGACCGCTTCGGTACGGACCGGGTCAGATCTTCTCGATCGGCGCGTGCCGCAGCACCAGCCACATCGTCTGGTCACCGAAGTCGACCTGGGCCCTGGCTCCCGGGCCGTGCCCCTCCACCGCCAGCACCCGGCCCAGCCCGTACCGCTGGTGGTTGACCCGCTCCCCCACCGTCACCTTGGGCGCGGTGGGCAGCTCGCTGGCGGTGCTCAGCCGGCTCGGATCCACCCCGAGCCGCTGAGCGAGGCGGGCGGCCTTCGGCGTACCGCCGGCGAAGCCGCCGCCGCGCGCGACCGGCGACCGGTCCGCAGCGGCCGACCGCCCACCGACCCCGCCACCCGTGCCCGACCAGGAGGTGTACGCCGCCTCGGTCCGCTCCCAGCGGACCAGCTCGGCCGGCAACTCGGAGAGGAACCGCGACGGCGGGTTGTACGCCGGCTGCCCCCACGCGGCCCGGGTCACCGACCGGGACAGGAACAGGCGCTGCCGGGCCCGGGTGATCCCCACGTACGCCAGCCGCCGCTCCTCCTCCAGCTCCCCGGTGTCGCCGAGAGCCCGCAGGTGCGGGAAGACGCCGTCCTCCAGGCCGGTCAGGAAGACCACCGGGAACTCCAGGCCCTTGGCGGTGTGCAGGGTCATCAGGGTGACCACACCCTGGTGGTCCGGGTCGTCGTCGGGCACCTGGTCGGCGTCGGCGACCAGCGCTACCTGCTCCAGGAAGCCGGCGACGGTCGCCGGCTCGTCGGACGCCTCGACCCGCTCGGTGTACTCGCGGGCCACGCTGACCAGCTCCTGCAGGTTCTCCACCCGGCCGGCGTCCTGCGGATCCAGGCTCTCCTCCAGCTCGGTCAGGTAACCCGAGCGCAGCAGCACCGACTCCAACGCCTCCTCCGGGGTGGTGGTGGCCAGTTGCTCCCGTACCCCGTCGAGCAGCGCCACGAAGTCGGCGATCGCGTTCGCCGCCCGGGTGGAGATCCCCGGTGCCTCGGTCGCCCGCCGCAGCGCGGCACCGAACGAGATCCGTTCGCGGGCGGCCAGCGCCTCGACGCACGCCTCGGCCCGGTCGCCGATGCCCCGACGCGGCGTGTTGAGCACCCGCCGGATGCTCACCGTGTCGTCGGCGTTGACCACCGCCCGCAGATAGGCCAGCGCGTCGCGGACCTCCTTGCGCTCGTAGAAGCGCACCCCGCCGACCACCTTGTACGGCAGGCCGACCCGGATGAACACCTCCTCGAAGACCCGGGACTGGGCGTTGGTGCGGTAGAAGACCGCCACGTCGCCCGGGCGGGCCGCGCCGTCGTCGCACAACCGGTCGATCTGCCGGGCCGCCCAGTCCGCCTCGGCGTGCTCGGTGTCGGCGACGTAGCCGACGATCCGCTCGCCGTCGCCCTGGTCGCTCCACAGCCGCTTCGGCTTGCGACCGGCGTTGTTGGTGATCACCGCGTTGGCGGCGGTCAGGATCGTCTGGGTGGAGCGGTAGTTCTGCTCCAGCAGGATCGTGCGGGCCTGGGCGAAGTCCCGCTCGAACTCCAGGATGTTGCGGATGGTGGCGCCCCGGAAGGCGTAGATGGACTGGTCGGCGTCGCCGACCACGCAGAGCTCCCCCGGCGGTACGTCGTCCGAACCGTCCCCCACCAGCTCCTTGACCAGCTGATACTGCGCGTGGTTGGTGTCCTGGTACTCGTCGACCAGCACGTGGCGGAACCGCCGCCGGTAGCTGCCGGCCACGTGCGGGTGGGCCTGCAGCAGGTGCACCGTCGTCATGATCAGGTCGTCGAAGTCGAGCGCGTGCGCCTCGCGCAGCCGACGCTGATAGAGCGTGTACGCCTCGGCCAGGGCCCGCTCGTTGGGGCCGGCCGCCCGGTCGGTGAACGTCTCCGGGTCGACCAGCTCGTTCTTCAGGTTCGACACCTGGGTGGCCAGCCCTCGGGCCGGGTAGCGCTTCGGGTCCAGGTCGAGCTCCCGGCCGACCAGTTGCATCAGCCGCCGCGAGTCGTCCGCGTCGTAGATGGAGAACGTCGACTTCAGCCCGGCGTGCTCATGCTCGGCCCGCAGAATCCGCACACAGGCGGAGTGGAAGGTGGAGACCCACATCATCCGGGCCCGTGGCCCGACCAGGTTGCCGACCCGCTCCTTCAGCTCACCGGCCGCCTTGTTGGTGAAGGTGATCGCCAGGACCTCACCGGGGTGGGTCTGCCGGGCCGCGAGCAGGTAGGCGATCCGGTGGGTGAGCACCTTGGTCTTGCCGGAACCGGCACCGGCGACGATCAGCAGCGGGCCACCGGCGTGGGTGACTGCCTCCCGTTGCGGGCCGTTGAGCCCGGTCAGCAGCGCGGCACCGGCCAAATTGGGCTCAACCGGCCCTCGGCCGGCCACACCGGGCTCAACCGGGGGCGGTCCCGCCGACGGACCGTCCCGATCTGTGGCAGGTGCGGATGGGGCCGCTGGGGTTTCGAAGAGTGGATGCATCGCACGGCGAGTCTATGCCGCACGACCGACAGCCCTGCGCCGCCCGCGCCGCCAGCCCGGATCGCAGGCTCAGGCCCGCCAAAGCTCAGGCCCGCAAAGCTCAGGCCCGCAAAGCTCAGGCCCGCCGAGCTCAGGCCGTCGGCGCGCTGGGTGTCTTCCCAGAGGATGGCGGAATTCTTGCGCTGGCGTCGCCGGCCTGGGCATACTCGTAGCGTGATCCGCCAGGCACGATTTTTCTTTAGCTACGGTTCCGGGAGTCCGGCTGCCGTAGGTCGCGCCTGATCATCAGACCTACAAGTGCCCCGGGCTCTCGCGAGAGCCCGGGGCACTTCGCGTTCCGGGTTCCGCGTCCACCGGGGCCGGACAGTCCAGGAGGCAGGACATGGGGACCAACGCCGTTGCGCACACCGCCGACAGCAGCGCGACGCCACCGGCCGGCACCGCCGAGGAGGCGAGCCAACCGGGCGCGACCGGCTCGGCGGGGCGATCCGACGGTCGGCACCAGACCGGGACGGACGCGCCGGAGGCGGCCGATCGCATCCTGGCCATCCGGAACAGGATCAACGAGATCGACGACGCCCTGATCGCGCTCTGGCAGGAACGGGCCGAGCTGTCGAAGCAGGTGGGCGCGGTGCGGATCGCCTCGGGCGGCACCCGGCTGGTGCTCTCCCGGGAACGTGAGATCGTCGACCGCTACCGGTCGGAGCTTGGTGCCGACGGCACCCAGCTGGCGCTGCTGGTGCTGCGGGCAGGCCGCGGCCCGTTGTGATCACCACCCGGCACCTGCGATGGCCGGCCGACCGGCCCGCACGGTGCCCAGCCGGCCCGCCCAGGCCGTGCGTCGAGGTGACGCGAGGCGACGAGCGGGCCGGCGCCGGGACTACTCGGTGACCCGCACGACGTTGCGTACCTCGGCGAAGTGGCAGGCGCTGGGGTGCGCCGAAGTCGCCCGTACCGTCAGGGTCGGTTCCTCGGCGGCGCAGATGTCCTGCGCCTTCCAGCAGCGGGTCCGGAACCGGCAGCCCGACGGCGGGTCCGCCGGTGACGGCACGTCGCCTTCCAGCACGATCTGGTCCCGCAGGCCGCGTACCGTCGGGTCGGGCAGCGGGACCGCGGAGAGCAACGCCTGGGTGTACGGGTGGGTCGGCTGCTCGTAGATCTCCTCCTCGGTGCCGATCTCCGCGATCTTTCCGAGGTACATCACGCCGACCCGGTGCGCGATGTGCCGCACCACCGACAGGTCGTGGGCGATGAAGATGTACGACAGCCCCAGTTCCTTCTGCAGCTGTTCCAGCAGGTTGATCACCTGCGCCTGGATCGACACGTCCAGCGCGGAGACCGGCTCGTCGCAGAGGATGATCTCCGGGCGCAGCGCCAGCGCCCGGGCGATGCCGATCCGCTGCCGCTGCCCGCCGGAGAACTGGTGCGGGTAGCGGTTGATGTGGTCCGGGTTGAGGCCGACCAGCTCCAACAGCTCCTGGACGCGGCGGCTACGGTCGCCTTTCGGCGCCACGTCCGGGTGGATCTCGAACGGCTCACCGATCAGGTCACCGACCGTCATCCGCGGGTTCAGCGAGGTGTACGGATCCTGCATCACCAGCTGGATGTTGCGCCGGGCCCGGCGCATCTCGGCGCCGCTGCGGCCGGCGATGTCCGCACCGTGCACCATGATCGAGCCGGACGACGGGGTCTCCAACCCGACCAGCAGCTTGGCCAGGGTGGACTTGCCGCAGCCGGACTCGCCGACGATCCCGAGCGTCTCGCCCCGGTGCAGCTGGAGGTTGATCCCGTCCACCGCGCGGACCGCGCCGATCTGCCTCTTGAACAGGATGCCCTGGGTCAGCGGGAAGTGCTTGACCAGGTCCTTGGTCTCCAGGACAACGTCACTCATCGCCCTTGACCTCCTTCCAGAAGTGGCAGGCGGAGGTCCGGCTCGGGGCCAGCGCGAACCGGGGCGGCTCCGGGTCGGCCCGGCAGACATCCTGCGCGTACCGGCAGCGCGGGTTGAACGAGCAGCCGGCCGGGATGTTCGTCAACGCGGGCGGCAGGCCCTTGATGACGTTCAGCTCCTGGCCCTTGAGGTCGATCCGGGGGATCGATTCCAGCAGCGCCTTGGTGTACGGGTGGGCCGGCGAGGCGTAGATGTCCCGCACCGGCGCCTCCTCGACCACCCGACCGGCGTACATGACCGAGATCCGGTCGGCGACGTCGGCCACCACCCCCATGTCGTGGGTGATCAGCACCAGGCCCATGTTGCGTTCCCGCTGCAGCTCCGCGAGCAGGGCCATCACCTGGGCCTGGACGGTGACGTCGAGGGCGGTGGTCGGCTCGTCGGCGATCAGCACCTCGGGGTCGAGAGCCAACGCCATCGCGATCATCACCCGCTGGCGCATGCCGCCGGAGAACTGGTGCGGGAAGTCGCTGACCCGCTGTTTGGCGGCCGGGATCTTCACCAGGTCGAGCAGTTCGACCGCCCGGGCCTTTCCGTCGGCCCGGGACATCCCCCGGTGCTTGCGGAACAACTCGGAGAGCTGGAAGCCGACGGTGAACACCGGGTTCAACGCCGACAGCGCGTCCTGGAAGATCATCGCGACCCGGTTGGCCCGGATCTTGCGCCGCTGCGATTCGGGCAGCTTGAGCAGGTCCACGCCCCGGTACTTGATCTCGCCGCCGGTGACGAACCCGGGCGGTGAGTCGATGATGCCCATGATCGCCTGGGCGGTGACGCTCTTTCCACAGCCGGACTCACCCAGGATCGCCAGGGTCTCGCCGGCCTGCAACGAGAAGCTCACCCCGTTGACCGCGCGGGCGATGCCGTTGCGGGTGCGGAACTCGACCTGCAGGTCGTTGACCTCCAGCGGCGGTGCGCTGGCGTCGAGCCCGGGCAGCGCGTCGATGGTGGCGGTGAAGTCTCTGTCTGTCGCCATGGCTCACCTCACCGCAGCTTCGGGTCGAGGGCGTCGCGCAGCGCGTCGCCCATGAGGATGAAGGAGAGCACCGTGCCGACCAGCAGCCCGCACGGGAAGAGCAGCAGCCACGGGTGGTCCAGGAAGTAGACCTGGTGCTGGGAGATCATGATGCCCCAGGACTCCTCCGGTGGCTGCAGGCCGACACCGAGGTAGGTCAGCGTCGCCTCGGCGGAGACGAACGCACCCAGGGTGATCGTCGCGTAGACGACCATCGGGGCGATCGCGTTCGGCAGGATGTGCCGGAACATCAGCCGGCCGTGCCCGGCCCCCATCGCCTTGGCCGCCTGCACGTAGTCCAGGCCCTTGGAGGAGAGCACGCTGCCGCGCATGATCCGGGCGATGGTGGTCCAGCCGAGCACGATCAGAACAGCGGCCAGCGTCCAGACGTTCTGCTGCTTGATCACGGTCAGGAAGACGATCGCACCGAGCAGGAACGGCAGCGAGAAGAAGATGTCGGTGATCCGCGAAATGATCGCGTCCACCCAGCCGCCGAAGTAGCCGGCGAGCAGCCCGGCGGTGCCGCCGAGAAGGACGATGCCCAGCGTGGCGAAGATCGCGATCTGCAGCGACGGCCGGGCCCCGTGGATGGCGTGCGAGTAGTAGTCGCAGCCCAGGTTGTTGAACCCGAACGGGTGCTCCCAGCTGGGCGCGATCCGGGTCCGCTGGACGTCACAGGCGCGCGGGTCCTGCCGGGTCCACAGGGTGGGGAAGGCGGCCATCGACGCGACCAGCAGCACGTAGATCGACGCGGCGATGAAGACCGGGTCACGCAGCAGTTGCCGCCGGGCGTCGGCCCACAGGCTGGCGTTGCGTTCGGTGGTGGCCGGGGCCGGGGCCGGTTCGGGTGGCGGTGGTGCCACCTCGGTGCCGCCGGCGGGGGCCGTGGGATGGGTCGGGTCACTCATGGTGGCACCTCGCTACGCTCGGTCCGCCGTGGATCAACACGGCACCGGGCCGGATGTTCGGTCCATTGCGATCACTCATAGCGAATCCTCGGGTCGAGGACCGCGTAAAGCAGGTCCACCAGCAGGTTCACCAGCAGGAAGACCATGACCAGCATGGTCACCACGCCGATCGCCACCGAGGCTTCACCGGAGGTGGCGGCCTGGGCGACCAACGATCCGATACCGCGTACGTTGAAGATCCGCTCGGTGACCACCGCGCCGCCCATCAGCGAGCCGATGTCGACACCGAGGTACGTGATCACCGGGATCAGCGAGTTGCGCAGCGTGTGCACGCCGATGACCCGCCGGTTCGCCAGACCCTTGGCCTTGGCGGTACGCACGTAGTCGGCCCGGATGTTCTCCATGATGCTGGTCCGGGTGAGCCGGGCGGTGGTGGCCAGGGAGACCGCGCCGAGCACCATGCCGGGGATGACCAGGCTGGCGGTCGGGTAGTCGGCGATGAACCCGGCGCCGAAGACGCCGCGGGAGATCAGTTCCGGTATCCAGTCCTGCCCACGTAGGACGTTGCCGAACTCGACGCCGACGTACTGGCGGACCACGACGCCGAGGACGAAGATCGGCACGGAGATGACGAAGACCGTGGAGATCTTCACCAGGTAGTCCCAGAAGCTGCCGTTACGCAGCCCAGCCAGGACACCGGCGAAGATGCCGATGACCGCCTCGAAGACGATGGCGATGAGCACCAGCTTGAGGGTGTGCGGCAGGGCCCGGGAGACCAGTTCGGTGACCGGCTCCTGCTGCAGGTTGATGCCGAAGTCGAAGCGCAGGAAGATGTCCTGCAGGCGGTCGAAGAACAGACCGAAGCACGGGTTGCCCGGCTGCTCCAGGCAGGGGTCGCCGAAGCCGAGCTTCTCGGTCATGGCGGCGAGCTGCGCTTCGGTCGGCTTGCGGTCGCCGAAGATCGCCCGGACCGGGTTGCCGCTGAACTGGATGCCCAGCGACGTGACGTAGTGCAGTAGGAACATGGTGCCCAGCACGGTGGGGATGAACTGGAGCAACCGTCGGATGACGTAGCGCCCCATCTGGGGGGTCTCCTCTCGGCGCTAAACGTGGCGGCAACAGGCCCCCTCGTGGGAGTTCCCGTTGCCGCCACGTCGCGTTACGACTTGATCAGTCAGACTCGCAGGTCAGGAGTTCTTCAGAGTGATCTTGCCGTACTCAGCGTCCGAGATCTTGTTCCAGTGGAACTCGTCGACGTTCTCGCCGTACAGCGCGGCGATCTTGCTGAACCACATCGGGATGACCGGCATGTCCTCCACGATGATGTCCTCGGCCTGGTTGTAGAACGGGATCGCCGCCTCGAGGTCCGCCGCGGCGTCGCCCTGGGCGATCAGCGCGTCGAAGTCGGGGTTGTTGTAGCCCGAGCTGTTGCTGTCCGAACCGGAGCCGTAGAGCGGGTAGAGGTAGGTCTCGACCACCGGGTAGTCCGGGCCCCAGCCGAGCCGGAACGGACCGGTGAACTCCTTCTCGTCGGCGGTCGCCAGGTACTCGGGGAACTGCAGGTTGACCTTCAGCTCGTAGTCGATGCCCAGCGCGGCCTTCAGCTGGTCGCCGACCGCCTGCAGCCACTGCTCGTGACCGGCACCGGCGTTGGCCCACAGCACCAGCGGCTCGCCGTCCCAGCCGCCGGCCTCTTCCAGCAGCTCCTTGGCCCGGTCGACGTCCTGGGTGCAGTACTCGCAGACACCCGGGCGGTAGCCGTCGAAGGTCGGCGCCACGACGCCCTCAGCGGGGGTGAACCGGCCGTCGAAGACGGCGTCGATGATGCCCTGCCGGTCGATCGCGAGCGAGAAGGCCTGCCGGACCCGCTTGTCGGCGAAGCGCTCGTCGTAGGTCGGGAAGCCGACGTACGTGAAGCTGTCGCCGGGGGCCTCGTACATCCGGTCGCCGTACTGCTGCTTGGCCTCCTGGTACCGCGCCGGCGGGATGGTGTACATCACGTCCAGCTCGCCGGACTGGAAGGCGGCGTAGCCGGCGTCCACATCGGCGTAGATCTTGTAGTCCAGGACGTCGGCCGCGCCCTTTTCCTCACCGGCCCAGGTCTCGCTGCGCGCCAGCTGGATCCGCTGGTCGTGCTCCCAGCTGCCCTCGATCTTGTACGGACCGTTGCCGATCGGGGTCTCGTTGCAGGCGTCGGTGTCCTCGAGACAGGCCTCGGCCATCGGGAAGAACCCGGAGTAGCCGACGATCGCCGGGAAACCGGCGAACGGCTCCTTCAGCTCGACGGTGAAGGTCAGCTCGTCGACCTTCTGCAGGCCGGAGAGCTCCTCGGCCGCCGGCTCCTCACCGCTGACCTCGTCGATGCCGACGATGCGCTTCATGAAGTACGCGTTGTTCTGGGCGTTCGGCCCGTACGCCGTGTAGTTCCACGCCCGGATGAAGGCGTCGGCGTTGACCGGCTCACCGTTGTCGAAGGTGTAGCCGTCCTTGAGCGTGACCGTCCAGGTCTTGTTGTCCTCGGACTCGATCGACTCGGCGAGGTCGTTCTCCGGCTCACCGGTCTCGGCGTTGTACTTGACCAGGCCACGGTAGAGCTGGCGGAGGACCAAGATGGACGGCTCGTCGTCACCAGCGGACGGCAGCAGGAACGCCGGCTCCGAGGCATAGATGCGAAGCGTACCGCCGGAGTTGTTGTTCTCCGTGGTGTCTTCGCCGTCGCTACTGCAAGCGGTGGCGAACAGAGCGATGGCGGTCGCTGCGACCGCCACCTTTAGGGTTTTCCCACGCATGGGAGAGCCTCCTCAGGGCGCTCACGGGGGGGTTGTGAGGTGACTGACACTGTGACACCAGGTAGCCCGTTGCGTGAAGGTGCCGTTATCAAGGTGATACGCGGCCGGGACGGCCCCGATACTCCGGTCAAGATCACTCAACCGTCGTTCGGACCCGCCCTGACCTGGGCATCGGACCACTGTACAACCTTTATTACCGCAGAGTAGGAACGCCCTCGTGTGACCTTCCCCGCGACCCCTCCATCACGTTCGGATGTCAAGTCAATACGATTAGTCACCACTTGTCCGAGGTGCCCGGATGCCGGATTGACGGCAATTGCCGGCTTGTAACCTCAGGATTAACACCGGTCCGCAGCAGACCCATCACGAGCCCACAACCAGGCCCGTCATGATCGACTGCGGACGAACGCCAACCAGGTTCCCACCATCCGGGAGATAGAGCAAGTCCGCTGGTCGGTCAGATGAGCCGGCGGTCCGCCGCCCATCTGGACAGTTCGTACCGGTTCGACATCTGCAGCTTGCGCAACACGTTGGAGACGTGGGTCTCCACCGTCTTGATCGAGATGAACAGCTCCTTGGCGATCTCCTTGTAGGCGTAGCCCCGGGCGAGCAACCGCAGCACCTCCCGCTCCCGGTTGGTCAGCTGGTCCAGCTCCGGATCCACCACCGGCGCGTCCGACCGGGAGGCGAACGCGTCCAGCACGAACCCGGCCAGCCGAGGGCTGAACACCGCGTCCCCGTCGGCCACCCGCTGGATCGCCGCCGCCAGATCGTCCGGTGAGATCGTCTTCGTCACGTAGCCACGGGCGCCGGCCCGGATCAGCCCGATCACGTCCTCCGCCGCATCCGAGACGCTCAGCGCCAGGAACCGCACCGACGGCCGCGCCACGCCGGAGCCCCGTAGCACCGCGTCCAGCACCGCCCGTCCCCCACCATCAGGCATGTGTACGTCGAGCAGCACCACGTCCGGACCGACCGCGGCGATCCCGCTGACCGCCTCGGCCACCGTGCTCGCCTCGCCCACCACATCCACGTGGGCACCGAGTTCGGCGCGGACCCCGGTACGGAACATCGCATGGTCGTCGACCAGGAAGACCCGCAACCGCCGTCCGTCCGGCTGCCCCGGTGCCCCACCCGCCGCCGGCCGGCTGATCGGTTCACTCATCTCTGCCCCTCTCCAGGCTGCCGACGCTCCGGCGTGGGCTGTGGACTCTCCGGCCCGGGCCGCCGGCTCTCCGGCCCGACCGGCAGCGTCAGCCGGACCTCGGTGCCCGAGCCCGGCGTACTGATGATCTCGGCTCGACCGCCGTGCCGGCGCATCCGGCCGACGATCGAGCCGCGCACCCCATGCCGGTGCTCCTCCACCCGGGACGGGTCGAAGCCTGTACCCCGGTCCCGGACGAAGACGCTGAGCTGCTCCGGCTCCACCTCCGCGTACAGCGACACGGTCTGCACCCCGGCGTGCCGCGCCGCGTTGACCAGCGCCTCCCGGGTCGCCGCCACCAACGCGCCGACCCGTTCGTCGGTGCCCCGGTCACCCACCACGACCGCCTCGACGGACAACCCGAAGGTGTCCTCCACCTCGGCCGCCACCTGCTCCAACGCCGCCGCGAAGCGCTCGGTCGGCGAGGCCGTCGGCTTGTAGAGCCAGTTCCGCAGGGTCCGTTCCTGACCCCGGGCCAGCCGCTGCACGGTCTTCGGGTCGGCGGCGTTGCGCTGGATCAGCGCCAGGGTGTGCAGCACCTGGTCGTGGATCATCGCGGCCAGCTCGGCCCGCTCCTGCTCCCGGACCCGGCCTTCCCGCTCGGCGCGCAGCTGGTTGAACGTCCGCCACAGCACCGGGGCGGTGACCACCCCGACGCCGGCGAGACCGACCAGGGCGAAGATGACGCCGTTGACGACGGCGGCGAAGTCGCCCCGGGGCGAGTACACCGCGGCCACCCCGATCACGCCGACCGCCACCAGCAGCCCGCCGCCGATGAACCGCAGCAGGAAGGCCCGGCGGTCGCTCTCGTCGACCACCGCACCCAGCCACGGCACCTGCGGCAGGGTCTCCCGCCAGGCGCGCCGCCGTTCCGGTGCCGACTGGTGCCAGATGATCCCGGTCCCGACCGCGATGACCGCCACCAGCCAGCCGGCGGTGGCACTCACCCCGCTGGACTCGAAGACCAGCACCTGGATCAGGATGATGCCGAGGCCGATCGCCACGAACGGCAGTAGTTCGCCCAGGTCGCGACGCTTCGGCGGTCCGGTGGTCGCGGGTGGCACCACCGCCCAGAACGCCGCGTAGAGCAGCACGCCGAGTCCGCTGAACCCGATCAGTACGACGAACGCCACCCGGACGCCGACCACCGGCAGTCGCAGGTGGTGGGCGATCCCGGCGGCGACTCCGGCGACCACCCGCTGCTCGCGACTGCGATACAGACGTGGTGGCTCGATCGCGGTAGTGATCGCTGCCTCCTCGGCGGATGGGACGTGGACGATCTGACGGCCGATCCGGCCGGCGCCCGCTGGCGGTGAGTTCGGCCGGCGAATTCGGCCGGTGGATTCGATCGTCACACGGCGACGACCCGCGCGACCACGGGGACGTCCCGGACAACCACGGTCTGGAAAGTCAGGGTGGCGTCAGGGTCGATTCCCGAGGCAGGTCGGACAGCCGGGCACGGAGGATCACAAGTATGACCGACGACCCGACCAAGCCAGGTGGACCGGCTCAGCCACCCGACCCAGCGACCAGACCGGCGCAGCCGCCCGACCATGCGGAAGAGTCGGCACCGCAGCCCGGCACAGCGGGCGAGCAGGCACCGCAACCCGACCCGGCGGACGAGTCGGCACAGCAGCCCGGCGCAGCGGGCGAGCCGGCCGACGGGACCGCGTCGGCCCCGCCGACGGACGCCCCCGGGTACGGCTGGCCGCCACCGCCACCGCAGGCCGAGGCCCTCGCCTCGCGGTACGGATTGATCAGGCCGCGTCAGGGCCGGTACCTGGCCGGGGTGTGCGGGGCCATCGGCCGGGCCACCAACACCGACCCGGTCCTGTGGCGGGTGCTGCTGGCGGTGCTCGGCTTCTTCGGCGGCATCGGCATCCTGGTGTATCTGGTGGTGTGGCTGGCCACCCCGAGTGAGGGGGACAGCACCTCGCCGGTGGAAGGGCTGCTGGGCCGGGGCCGGTCGAGCACGTCACCGGTCGTCGTACTGGTGATCGGCATCCTCGCCGCTGTCATGTTCGGCTTCATCGTCACCGACGGGTTCCGGGCCGTCCTGCTCGGCTCGGCGGTGCTGATCGGCGGCGCGTTGCTGCTCAACCGCAGTTTCCGGGAGAACGGCCCGCGACCGGCCGGACCCCCGGCGCCGGCACCGCCGGGATACGGCCCACCACCACCCGGGTACGGCCCACCGCTGGCGGGGTACGGCCCACCACCGCCGCACGGGTACGGCCCACCACCGCCGCCCGCGCCGGTAGCGGGAGCAGCGGGAGCAGCCGTACCGGTCGCCGCCGGGCAGCTGGCCCAGCCACGGCCGGACGACCCGCCGACCCACCCGCTGCCGGTGTACCCGCCGGTAGGCCCGCCACCACCGGCCGGGGGCTACCGGGCACCGTTCGCGCCCTACGGCCCGTACGCCGGTCGTAGCGGGCCACCGGGGCAGTTCCCCCCGCCGCCGGTCCCGCCGCCGCCGGCGGCCGCACCACGGCCCCGCAAGGAACGGTCCCGGCTGGGCACCATCACCTTTTCGATGATCTTCGTGGTGCTCGGGCTGGTCGCCGCGCTCGACCTGACCGACCTGGCGCCCACGCCACCCTCGGCCTACTTCGCGGCGGTACTCGCCACGATCGCGGTCGGGTTGCTGGTCGGGGCCTGGATCGGCCGGGCCCGCTGGCTCATCGCGCTGGGTCTGACGGCTGCCGCCGCGGTCGGTGTCTCCAGCCTCGTCGAGTCGGCCAAGGAGGCCACGTCGGAGCCGGTGGTGTGGAAACCGGCAACCTACGGCCAGGTGGATTCGCGGTACGCGGCGACATTCGGCGACGCCGTACTGGACCTGCGCGGCGTGGACTTCACCGACCGCCAGAAGGACGTGACGGTCTCGCTGTCGTTCGGCAAACTCCGCGTCTACCTGCCGGACGAGGTCGACGTCCGGACCGTGACCGACATGAACGCCGGCAACGCGTCCGTGCTCGGCCACCGCTGGGACGGCTTCGAGCAGGGCAGCCGCGTCGTGGAGGACCTCGGATCGGACGGCACCGGCGGCGGCGAACTCACCCTGCGGATCGAAATCAACGCTGGCGACTTGGAGGTCATCCGATGAAACGGCATCGTACCGACGGCGTCTCCCTCACCTTCGGGCTGATCTTCCTCCTGATCGCCGGTTGGTGGTTGATCGCCCAGTCAGTCAACCTACCGCTGCCTCGAGTCGGCTGGATCGTCGCCGGCGGGCTGATCCTGATCGGCGTACTCGGGTTGGTCGGTGCTTTGCGGTCCGGCCGCCGCGAACCTCCCGCTGGCACCGCTGGCCAGGACAACGGGCCGGCGGACGCCGACGAGCACAGCGGCGGACCGGCGGACGCCGACGCCCGGACGCCCGACGCCGCCGCGCCCGGCGAGCTCGCGCCCGACCAGCCGGCTACCCCGCCCAGCGGGTCGGGTGGTTGACGGCCCGCTGCAGCCCACCGGTGGTGCACCTATGCTGGGTCCGCGTCCCACCATTGCCGCGAGGAGCCCGCCCGCCATGTCCGACACCCCCGTACCAGTCGCTTCCGTGCTTCGCACCCGCGTCGACATCGGCGAGCGCGCCGCCCGAGCGCTGTCCGCCGAACTCGCCCGGGACAACGCGGCGAAGCACGTCCTGCTGGTCGAGGTGGTTCCGGGAGCGAGGGTGGTCGACGCCGCCATCGACGCACTGCTGCCCGGCGACACGATGACCGTGGTGCCGGCCAGCGTCGACCAGACGGCACAACTGCGGGCGGAGATCGCCAGTCACGGCCCGTGGGTCGACGAACGGGTCCGGGTGATCGAGACGGTGTCGGCCGCCGACCCGGCCGATCTACTGATCGTCGGAACCGTCCTCACCGGAAGTGGTGAACAGGCCCGCACGATGATCGACGGCTACGGCAAGTACCTCACCGAAGGCGCCGTACTGTCCGTGGCCGTCGCGGCGCTGCCGGGCGGCACCTCCGGTGCGGCCGCCGAGTTGGATCGGCAGGCGGCGCTCTTCGGCGTCGGCAGTGACCTGGTGCTGCGCAACGTCCCGCCGCTGCGGGTGCACCGGCTGCGGTTCACCCCGGCACCGGTCGACCGGGCCGCCAAGCTCGGGCCGGCGTTCCGGACCAGCAGCGTTCCGCTGACCCGGGGGATGCACATCGACTCCAGCGGCGTGGCCGCCGCCGGGATCGCCCTCGGGCTGGCCGCCGCGACCCGGCTGGCCCGGCCGAAGAGCCGGCTCTGGCTGCTGCCAGCGTTGGCCGCCGGCCCGGTCGCCGCGTTCTTCCGCGACCCGCAACGCGACGTACCGGAGGACCCGACCGCCGTGGTCGCGGCGAGCGACGGCCGGGTGCTGTCGGTGGAACGGGTGCACGACGAACGACTCGGTGCCGCCGGGTTCCTACGGATCGCGGTCTTCCTCTCGGTGCTCGACGTGCACGTCAACCGCAGTCCGGTCGCCGGCCGGGTGGTCGACCACTTCGTCACCGACGGGGGTTTCGCCGCCGCGATGAAGCCGGCCGCGGAGCACAACGTCGCCGCGTACACGGTGCTGGAGACCGCTCGGGGCCGGGTGGTGGTCGCGCAGCGTACCGGGATGGTGGCCCGCCGGATCGTGCACCGCGCCCCGGTCGGCAGTCTGCTCGCCAAGGGTGAGCGGTTCGGGCTGATCAGGTTCGGATCCCGCACCGACGTCTACCTGCCGGCGGACGCCGCCGAGGCGCTGGTCGGGCCGGGTGACCGGGTGGCCGGTGGCAGCTCAGTGATCGCCCGCTGGCGCTGACCCGCAGAGGGCCGGCCGGTCGGGGCCGGCCGGTGACTGAGGGTCAGGTGGCCCGCCGCTGGTGCAGCCAGAGCAACGGCCCGCTCACCAGGTAGGCCAGCACGATCAGGCCGAAGGTCAGCCGGGCGTCGATCAACGCGCCGACCACCGGCACGACCCACAGCCACGGCGGCAGCTTGATCAGCCGGGCCAGCTTCGCGTACGGGAAGCTGGAGACCATCGCGAAGGCCAGCAGCGCCACGACCGCCAGCTGCGCACCGCCGGGGATCGGGACGTCGATCAGCACGCCGAGACCGAGGACGGCGGCGGCCAGTGTGGTCGGTACGCCGGTGAAGAACCGGCCGTCGCACGGCGACACGTTGAACCGGGCCAGCCGGATCGCTGCGCAGCCGGCGACCAGGGCGCAGGCGACCGCCGCGGCGGTGGTGGAGACCGAGCCGGCCAGCGAGGCGTAGACGACGACCGGGGCGGCGAGCCCGAACGAGCACATGTCGGCGAGTGAGTCCATCTGCGCGCCGAACGGGCTCGCCACCCCGAGCCGGCGGGCCAGCGCCCCGTCGAGTCCGTCAAAGACCACGCAGGCGATCAGGCAGGCCGCAGCCGGGCGTACGTCGCCTTCCATCGCCAGGAAGATGGCGGTGAGACCGAGCGTGAGGCTGGCCAGCGTGGTCGAGTTGACCAGCACGAAGCCGGCCCGCCGGGCGGCCGTCGGGGTGCCGGGCAGCAGCGGTACGGGAGCCGGCGGCAGCACGCCGGGCCGGCTGTCCGCCGTGGCGGTGTGGTCGTCAGGGGTGATCGGGTGGTCCTCGACGCCGGTGGCAGGTGCCGGACCGACCGGACCGACCGCCGGGCTGAGCGGAGCGATCGCGGCGATCTCGGCCGCCGTCAGCGGGTCGACCCGGTACCGCCCGACGGAGTCCGCCGACCGCCGGCCGAACCGGAGCCGGTCGCTGCCGCTGCGGCCGACCCGCACCAGCAGGACCTGGCGGGCCAGGCTGCCACTACGACGAAGCGGACCGGTCCATCGACGGCCCGCCCATTGACGTCCTGCCGGCCGGGGACTGTCAGTCGTACGCCGCCGCCGCCACGGGGCTCTCGCCACGGATCCCTCCATCATCGGTCGGTCGTCCCGCGCAACTTGCGCCGGACGCCCGATTATGCGGCCTACACCATTGCACAGCCGACGCGGGATGGCGAGAGATCAGTCTGAGTTATGCCGGTTCGTCCGGGCCAAACCGGTCACCTACTCACGGCGATACGCTAGCTCAAGCAAGCAGCGCTAGCTGGAGCTAGCGCCGACCACGGCCTTCCCGGCGGCGCCGCCGAGCGTCGGAGGCACCGCCGGGGTCAGGGTCAGACCAGCTGGGCGGCTCCGACCGCCTCGGCGGTCACCTCGGTCAACTCCGACCGGATGGCTGCCAGATCCGTCCGGGCGAACCAGCGGGCCTCCGAGGTCGACCCACCGATGTCAGTGACGATCGGCAGGGACGGGCGGTCCACCTCCACCTGATAGAAGGCGCGCACCCCGTGCCAGTCGATCGGGTAGCCCTCCGGACCGAGCGAGGCCGCGTCCCGGTGGCTGGCCACGCCGAGCAGCCGGACCAGCCGGCCACGCTGGCCGGTCTCCTCGACCAGCTCGCGGATCAGCGCCGTGCCGGGCTGCTCGCCGTAGTCGGTGCCACCGCCGGGCAGATGCCACCGACCGGCACCCGGGTAGCCGGGCGCGATCCGGGTCAGCAGGACCCGCCGGGCCGGATCGGTGGCGACCGCGTACGCCGCGAACCGTTGCGCCCGGTGCAGCCCGTCCGGCCCAGGTACGGCGTAGAACGACGGGAAGTCGGGAGCGGTGTCCGGCCGCAGGTCGATCGTCTCCGGCGGCAGACCGAGAGCGCTGGCGGTGAACGGACGCAGCGGCAGTTGCTTCGCCTCGTCCAGGCTGCACCACCGGGCGAGGTCGGTGGGCTGGTTGATCCGGTGGCAGATCTGTCCGCCACGGATCGACGCGTCGTAGATCAACCGGTCGGTGTGCAGGGTGATGCCGCGCCGGGGAAGGGAGCGCATGTCGGCGAGGACGTCCCGCAACCCGGTGACCGCGACCGAAATGCCAGTTTCCGCAGCGGTCTCCCGGACGACGGTGTGGTTGGGATCCTCCCCGTGGTCCACTGCTCCTCCCGGCAGCGACCACACCCCGGGTGTACCAGAGCGCGGAGAGGCGCGGACCAGCAGAACCCGGTCCTCCGAATCGGCACAGACAGCGTATGCCGCGATCCTGCGAAGCGGCTCTAGGGCGGGAGTCACGAGTCCGAATTCTGCCCGCAAGTAGCCAGTCGGCGCGGACGACTGTCAGATTGGCGACAGTATTCTAGGTAACTACTTGACTACCTAGAGCCGCATTCCGGGACGGATCAGGGTATTGATCCGGGGGGTCACCGAGGTCGCCGAGGACCGCCGCGCGGACCGTTGAAGCATGACGACCTCCCAGAACCCCACAGCTCAGGCCCCGTACAAGCAGCTCCGGCGACCCACCACGGACCGCATGATCGCCGGTGTCGCCAGCGGCCTCGGCCGCTACTTCGACGCCGACCCCACCCTGGTCCGGGTGATCTTCGCGGTGGTCACCGTACTGACCGGCGGCCTGGCCGCGCTGACCTACCCGGTGATCTGGTTCCTGATGCCGGAGGAGCCGCCGACCGCGCCGCCCTGGCCCACTGCGGCGACCACCGCTGCACCTGCTGCGGCGACCACCACCCCGGCACCGACCATGCCGGTGCACGGCGACCGGGGGCCGATCTGACCGGCCGCTGCGGTACCGCCGACTGACCGGTCAGCTCACTCCCACTCGATGGTGCCCGGCGGCTTGCTGGTCACGTCCAGCACCACCCGGTTCACCTCGGGCACCTCGTTGGTGATCCGGGTGGAGATCCGGCCGATCACCTCGTACGGCAGCCGGGACCAGTCGGCGGTCATGGCGTCCTCACTGGACACCGGACGCAGCACCACCGGGTGGCCGTAGCTGCGCCCGTCGCCCTGCACCCCGACGCTGCGTACGTCGGCCAGCAGCACCACCGGGAACTGCCAGACGTCGCGGTCCAGCCCGGCGGCGGTGAGCTCCTCGCGGGCGATCAGATCGGCGGCGCGCAGCAGGTCCAGCCGCTGCCGGTCGACCGCGCCGATGATCCGGATCGCCAGACCCGGGCCGGGGAACGGGTGCCGCCAGACCATCGCCTCCGGCAGGCCGAGTTGCAGGCCGAGCGCCCGCACCTCGTCCTTGAACAGCGTGCGCAGCGGCTCGACCAGGGCGAACTGCAGGTCGTCCGGCAGCCCGCCGACGTTGTGGTGCGACTTGATGTTGGCGGTGCCGGTGCCGCCACCGGACTCCACCACGTCCGGGTAGAGGGTGCCCTGCACCAGGAATTCGACGTCACCGGCGGCGGCCACCTCACGGGCCGCCGCCTCGAAGACCCGGATGAACTCCCGACCGATGATCTTGCGCTTCTGCTCCGGGTCGGTCACCCCGGTCAACGCGCCGAGGAACTGGTCGGTGGCGTCGACCACCTTCAACTTGATCCCGGTCGCGGCGACGTAGTCCGACTCGACCTGCTCGGCCTCCCCCGCCCGCAGCAGCCCGTGGTCGACGAAGACACAGGTCAGCTGGTCGCCGACAGCCCGGTGCACCAACGCGGCGGCGACCGCCGAGTCGACCCCGCCGGACAGCCCGCAGATGACCTCCTTGGCACCGACCTGCTCGCGGATCCGGGCCACCTGCTCGTCGATGATGTTCTGCGGCGTCCAGGTCGGCTCGATGCCGGCGATGTCGTACAGGAAGCGGGTCAGCATCAGCTGGCCGTGCGCGGTGTGCCCCACCTCCGGGTGGAACTGCACGCCGGCCCGCCGGCCGGCGAGATCCTCGAACGCGGCGACCGGTGCCCCGGCCGAACCGGCGGTGACCGTGAACCCTTCCGGCGCGGCGGTCACGCAGTCACCGTGACTCATCCACACCGGGATCTCGGTCGGCAGCTCCCGCAGCAGCACTCCGGCCTCGGGGCGGGCGGCCAGCGGGGTGCCGCCGTACTCCCGGTTGCCGGTGTGCGCGACCGTGCCGCCGAGCGCCAACGCCATCGCCTGGAAGCCGTAGCAGATGCCGAAGACCGGCACCCCGCCGTCGAACAGCTTCGGGTCGACCTGCGGGGCACCGTCGGCGTAGACGCTGGCCGGGCCGCCGGACAGGATGATCGCGGCCGGCTCCTTGGCCATCATCTCGGCCACCGGCATGTCATGCGGGACGATCTCCGAGTAGACCTTGGCCTCGCGCACCCGACGGGCGATCAGCTGGGCGTACTGGGCTCCGAAGTCCACCACCAGGACCGGACGCGGCGTGCTCATGTCCACGAAGCCTACCGACCGTGCCGGCGACGGCTGGACGATGGTTCAGGTCGCCGATGCGCTGGCCTCAGATCGCTGGCGGACGGCGGTCCGGCTCGCCCTTGACCGGCCAGTGGGCCATCGCCCGCTCGGCGAGCGCGGCGATGGTCAGCGACGGGTTCACCCCCAGGTTCGCCGGGACCGCCGCGCCGTCGACCACGTGCAGGCCCGGACAACCGAACACCCGGTGGTACGGGTCGACGACGCCCTCGGCAGCGGTGGCTCCGATCACCGCCCCGCCCAGGATGTGCGCGGTCATCGGCACGTCGAACGGCTCGGTGACCGCGCCACCCGGCAGGCCGCCGATCTCGTCGGCGAGCAGCCGTACCGCCCGGTGACCGGCCGGGATCCAGCTCGGGTTCGGCTCGCCGTGCCCGTGCCCGGCGACCAGCCGCCCGCGTCGGTGGTACGTGGTCAGCGAGTTGTCCACCGACTGCATCACCAGCGCCACGATGGTGCGCCGCGACCAGTCCCGAACCGACAGCAGCCGTACCGTGTCGCGGGGCCGGCCGGCCAGCGCGGCCAGCCAGCGGCGCACCCGGTGCGGCCCGCCGGCTACCAGCGCCGACTGCAGCAGCCCCATCAGGTTGGACCCGTCGCCGTAACGCACCGGCTCCACGTGGGTGCCCGGCTCCGGGTGGAACGAACTGGTGATCGCCACCCCGTCGGTGAAGTCGAGGGCGCGGCGGCGGGCGGCCCGGCGGGGGACAGACACGCCGAGGATCGCCTCCGAGTTGGTCCGGGTCAGGGCGCCGATCCGGGCGGAGATCGCCGGCAGCACGCCGGTGGCGCGGGCGGCGTGCAGCAGCCGCTGGGTGCCGAGCGCCCCGGCGGCGAGCACCACCTGGTCGGCGGTGATCGTCTGCCGGCCGCCGACCCAGGCACCGGTACGCCGTACGTCGATCAGGTAGCCGGCACCGTCCGGACCCGGCCGCAGCCCGACGACCGTGGTCAGCGGGCGGACCTGGGCTCCGGCCCGTTCGGCGAACCACAGGTAGTTCTTCGGCAGCGAGTTCTTGGCACCGACCCGGCAACCGGTCATGCAGGAACCGCAGTGGGTGCAGCCGACCCGGTCCGGCCCGGCCCCACCGAAGTACGGGTCGGCGACCCGCTCACCGGGACGACCGAGGTAGACGGCGACCGGGGTGGACCGGAACGTGTCGGCGGCACCCATCCGGTCGGCGACCGCCCGCATCGCCTCGTCGGCGGCGGTGGTACGCGGATAGTCGACGACGCCGAGCATCTGCTTTGCGCGGGCGTAGTGCGGGGCGAGTTCGGCCCGCCAGTCGGTGATGCCGGACCACTGCGGGTCGGCGTAGAAGTCGTCCGGCGGCTCGTAGAGCGTGTTGGCGTAAACCAGCGACCCGCCGCCGACGCCGGCACCGGACAGCACCAGCACCCCGGCCCGGCCGCTGCTCTCCCCCGTGGGTGTCTCCCCTGTACCTGTTCCTCCTGCGCGTACGCGGGCTGCTCCGCGTCGGCTGGGCGGGCGCAGCAGGGTGATCCGCTGGATTCCGTAGCAGCCGAGCGCCGGCATCCACAGGAACCGTCGCACCCGCCAGGAGGTGCGCGGCAACTCGTGGTCGGCGAAGCGGCGGCCGGCCTCCAGCACCAGCACCGAGTAGCCCTTCTCAGCGAGCCGCAGCGCGGCGACGCTGCCGCCGAACCCGGACCCGATCACGACCACGTCGTACCGCATCCCGCCATCATTACCGACTGGTAACCGCTGCACCACGAGCCGATCCGCCGATCCATCCGCTAGCGGATCGACAAGCAGCCAGAGGAAGTAGACCTAAGTTGTAGACAGAATGTAGCCTGATACGTAGACTTCTCTGCATGGCGACGACGACGATCCGGGTCAGCACGGCCACTCGCGACCGGCTGATGCGGACCCGCACGGAAGAGTTCGGTGACGCGCCGATTGACGAGGTCATCACGCGGCTTCTCGATGAGCACGCCGACCAGGCGCTGAGGGCAAAGATGCGGGCCGACGCGGAGCACGCTCGTGGCAACATCGACGACCTCGCGGAGGTTCGCCGCGTACAGGCTGAGATGGACGAGCTCAGTGCGTGGTGACGTTCACCGGCTGCGCGCACCCCGCGATGCCGTCGGTCACGAGCAACAAGGAGCGCGGTACGCCGTGGTGGTGCAGTCCGACGATCTCAACCTGTCCACGACGATCGTCGCTCCTACCTCCACCTCAGCCCACCCGTACGTGTTCCGGCCCGAGGTCACCGTACGCGGCGAGCCAACCCGACTCATGCTGGACCAACTGCGTGCCGTCGACGTCGAAAAGGCGATCGGCGAGCGCGTCGGCCGCCTGAGCCCGGCCGAGATGGTCGAGGTCAACCGGCTGCTACGCGCCGTTCTCGACATCCTTTGAGCCGGCCCAACTCCTGGATGGCAGACTACCGGACCTGCGCGTCGGGGTCCTGCATCGAAGCCGCCAGCGCTCGGGCGACCGCCGAGATGATCTGGCTGTCGTCCACGCCGAGTTGACGCGTCTCGCGGACGAACGCGGCAGCCTGGTGACGCAGCATCTCATCCGGACCGGGCCCGGCGGGCGGCGCGGCCGCGACCCGGGTGCCGCCGCCACGCCGGGAGGTCACCAGCCCCGCCGCCTCGAGCTCGCGGTACGTAGTGGGCTGCCGCATCGATTCACGGGCGGCTCCGAGGTTGACCGAGCGGTCCACGTCCATCATCATCTCAGGCTGGGGTGCGTACTATCATCTCAGGCTGAGATGCGCAGCATCCGCTGATGCGTGTCGTCCACTTCGGGCAGGGATCCGCTTCGGACAGGGACCGGCTGCGGGCAGAGACAGGGCTAGGACACTGATCAAACGGACCTTCACCTTCGCCAAGCACCACACGCCCAGCAACGTGCGGGTGGCGGTGCGGTGGACGATGCTCGAGACGCGGATCGCGAGAAGCCGGCTGACGATCCCGGTGGTCGCCCGCTGCGAATACGACAACATCTACCACTGCACGGTCCGCAAGACGGGCAGCCAGTGGGTGAAGGCCATCCTCAGCGACCCGGTCGTGTATCAGTACTCCGGCCTGCTGCCCTTCGATCAGCGAGTCCACCGGCGGCGTTACCCTGACGCCATTCCGCCCGGCCGGGTCGCCTCGTCGCTCTTCGTCGGCTACAAACGCTTCGAAGCGATCCCCAAGCCGGAGAAGTACCGGGCCTTCTTCGTGATGCGGGACCCGCGCGACATCGTCGTCTCCAGTTACTTCTCGCTGCGGAACTCGCACACCCCGATGGGTGACGTCCTGCACCATCGGAAGATCCTCAAAGAGAAGCCACGCAAGGAAGGCCTGCTCTACATCATCAACCACCTCGCGGAGAAGAACCTCTTCTCCGCGCTGCGGTCGTGGGTGGTCGCACCCAGCGCCGAGACGTTCCGCCTCTTCCGGTACGAGGATCTGACCGGTGAGCGACAGGCGGACGAGGTGGAAGAGTTGCTGCGGCACTGTGGGATTGCCCTGCCTCCGGCCGAGTTGGCGGCGCTGCTCGACCGGCACGGGTTCTCCCGGATGCGCAAGAATCGCCTGGAGACCGGGCCGACGGCGCACTACCGCAAGGGCAAGGCCGGCGACTGGCTCAACCATTTCGACGACGACATCTACGAGGCCTTCGTCGCGACGACCGGCAACCTCGTCGAGCTCTGCGGGTACCCCAGCCGAGACGAGGCGCGTGCTGCCCTGGACCTGAATGGTCAGAATGGTCAGAATGGTCAGCAGAGCCTGGACCCGAACGGCCAGTAGGGCCACACCGAGACGGATCGACCGTGATGCGGGCCGATCCCGGCAGGGCGGGGCTGCGGCCCAGCGATCGAGCCATCACAATGCGTACATGGTCTATGACGCCAACCAGGTGCCTGAGCACCTGTTGATCAAAATCGAGCATCGGGACGACCCGGTATCGGCGGTTTCCGAGGACGACGCCCGCAACCGTGCGGCCGCCTACCCGAAGCTCATGTGGGGTGCCCCGATCTACGGCTCCGCCCAGGAGGTGAACGGTCGGTGGCGAATCCTGCGGCTGAACGCCGACAGCCCGCAGGACGCCCGTGACAGCCTTGCATCCCACTTCCGGAGACTGCACAGCGAGACACCGCAGACCCCCGAGCACGCCGCCGAGCGGGCAGAGTACGAAGCGGTGTACGAGTTGCTGGACTGGGAGGCGGTCGACGAACTGACCGTCAACGGTTCCCGCTACCGGATCATCCGCGCCCAGCCGTTCATCCGGATGGGCGCGGACGGGCCGGAGCCACCCCGGCCGACCGACCCGGACCCGTACCCGCCCGGCCAGACGAAGCGGAACACCTCGCAGTTGGACGGATTCGTTATTGACCCGGCCGCCGGCACCGGACTGACCAACGGACTCGTCCGGATGGAAATGATCTCCGCCTCCTACCATCCGAGGGCTGTCCCAGGGGACGTGCACGCCGATTCCCGGCTGGCGGTGACCACGCATCCGAACGTGGTGCTGCTCCCGGTCGGTTTCACCGTCGGAGAGTGCGTCGCTGGCCGATGGCGGCCTCGGTCGTCCACCACCTACGCGACGCCGCAGGACGCCCGGGACGCGGAGTCGTTCTCGATCTCCGACGTCGGGGTCAAGCTGGACGACGACACCCCGGTGGAGGAGTTCGTGGCCGCGTACGAGCGGGCCCGCGCGGCGCACCGGCCGCCCCGCACCGACGACTTCGAGTTGAAGGGCGTCCCGTGCCGAGTGACCCGGGTGGAGACCTTCGTCCGGGTCGGCCCGGACGGCCCGGAGGGGCCCCGCCCGTCGGACCCGGACTCGCATCTGCCTCCGGCGCGGCTCATGCAGGAACCTGACGTCCCAGCATAGACATAGGTTGATGGACTGGGAGCGCTCCCGTAACATACCCGGCACGGATGTTAACGCTCACCTAACACTGACCTGAGCACACGTGCGAGGTCACCGTCCTGCGGGAGAGTGCTACATGATCAAATCGAGAACAACCAGAGCCGGGCTGGCGTCGGCCGGGGCCGCGTTGCTGGCGTCGGCCGCGCTCGTCGTGGCGGCACCGGCCGATGCCGCTGCGGCGGGCTGCTCGGTCAACTACGCCGTGTCGTCACAGTGGCCGGGCGGGTTCGGCGCCAACGTGACCATCACGAACCTCGGGGATCCACTGACCAGTTGGACGCTGACGTGGTCGTTCGGCGCCGGGCAGACGGTGACGCAGGCCTGGAACACCTCACTGACCCAGAGCGGCTCGGCGGTGACCGCCAGCAACGTGAGCTACAACAACGCCGTTCCCACCAACGGCACGGTGTCGTTCGGCTTCAACGGCTCGTGGACGGGCAGCAACCCGGCACCGACGAGTTTCGCGCTCAACGGTGTGGCGTGTAACGGCGGCACGACCCCGACCACCGCACCGCCGACCACCGCACCACCCACCACCGCACCGCCACCGACCACCGCGCCACCCACGACCGCACCGCCGCCGACCACCGCGCCGCCGGCCTGCAATCTGCCGTCGACGTACCGCTGGACCTCCACCGGCGCACTCGCCCAACCCCGCTCCGGCTGGGTGTCCCTCAAGGACTTCACCCACGCCCCCTACAACGGCCAACACCTCGTCTACGCCACCAACCACGACTACGGCACCAGCTGGGGCTCCATGAACTTCGGCCTCTTCTCCAACTGGAACCAGATGGGCTCCGCCAGCCAGAACGCCATGCCCTTCTCCGCCGTCGCACCGTCGCTGTTCTACTTCGCCCCCCGCAACATCTGGGTCCTCGCCTACCAGTGGGGCGGCCCCGCCTTCTCCTACCGCACCTCCACCAACCCCACCAACGTCAACAGCTGGTCCGCCCACCAAACCCTCTTCACCGGCAGCATCAGCAACTCCGGCACCGGACCCATCGACCAAGCACTCATCGGCGACGACCAGAACATGTACCTCTTCTTCGCCGGCGACAACGGCCGCATCTACCGCGCCAGCATGCCCATCGGCAACTTCCCCGGCAGCTTCGGCTCCAACTACACCACCATCATGACCGACACCACCAACAACCTCTTCGAAGGCGTCCAGGTCTACAAACTCCAAGGCCAACAGCGCTACCTCATGATCGTCGAAGCCATCGGCTCCCAGGGCCGCTACTTCCGCTCCTTCACCGCCACCAACCTCGGCGGCACCTGGACCCCGAACGCCACCAGCGAAAACAACCCCTTCGCAGGAAAAGCCAACAGCGGCGCCACCTGGACCAACGACATCAGCCACGGCGAACTCATCCGCACCAACGCCGACCAGACCATGACCATCGACCCCTGCAACCTCCAATTCCTCTACCAAGGCCGCTCCCCCAACTCCGGCGGCGACTACGGCCTCCTCCCCTACCGGCCGGGCGTGCTGACCCTGCAACGCTGACCGAACCCCACACCACACCATGACAAGGCGGGCCCGGCATTCACGCCGGGCCCGCCACGCACTACCAGTCAGGGCTTGGCCGGAGCGGTGTCGCCGTACAGCCAGGCATCGAAGAATTCCCGCAGCGGCTGGCCGGAGACCCGCTCGGCGACCGTGACGAACTCCTCGGTGCTGGCGTTGCCGTTGCGTCGCTCGGCCGTCCAGGTGCGGAGCAGGCGGAAGAACGCGTCGTCGCCGATGGTCAGCCGCAACGCGTGCACGGTCAGCCCGCCCCGCTTGTACACCGACTGGCTGAAGATCCCCGCCGGGCCAGGGTCACCGGCCGGACTCGCCCAGTCGATCCGGTCGTACTCCCGGTCGAACATCTCGTCGACGCTGGCCGCACCGTCGTGCTCGGACCACAACCACTCCGCGTACGTCGCGAAACCCTCGTTGAGCCACATGTCCCGCCAGTGCCGGATCGACACACTGTTGCCGAACCACTGGTGGGCCAACTCGTGCGCGACCACCCAGGTGACCGGCCCGGAGTCGAAGAACACGTCGCCGTACACCGGCCGGGACTGGGTCTCCAGGGCGTAGCGGATCCGGTCGTCGTTCACCACCACGCCGCCGTATGCGTCGACCGGGTACGGGCCGAACACCGACTCCAGGTAGTCGGCGATCTCACCGGTGCGGGCCATCGCCTGCTCGGCCGGGCCACCTTCCGGCAGATCGGCGGAGACGGCGGTCACCATCGGCCGGCCGGCGTGGGTGCCACGCTCCACCCGGTAGTCGCCGATCACCAGGGTGGTCAGGTAGCTGGCCAACGGGGTGGACTCCGACCAGGTCCAGGTGGTCCAGCCGTCGGCGCTGCTGGTGGGCCCCGGTACGCCGATGCTCAGCGCGGCCAGCCCGTCCGGGACGGTGACGTCGATGTCGAAGGTCGCCTTGTCCAGCGGATGGTCGTTGACCGGGAACCAGGTGCTGGCCGACTCAGGCTGGCCGAGCGCGATCGCCCCGTCGTCGGTCACGTGAAAGCCGCCCGCACCCAGGTCCGGGCTGGTCAGGAGCTCGGGCCGGCCGCCGTAGTCGACGACCACGGTGAACTGCGTACCGTCGGCCAGCCCGGTGGCCGGGGTGACGACCAGCTCGTTGCCGTCGCGGCTGTGCCCGGCCGGGGTGTCGTCGACGGTGACCGCGTCGACGACCAGCCCGGCCAGGTCAAGGTTGAACCGGGACAGATCCGTGGTGGCGGTGGCGGTGATCGTGGCGGTGCCGTCGAGCCGCTCGCTGTCCGGGTCGTAGCGCAGCGTCAACTGGTAGCCGGCCACGTCGTAGCCACCGTTGCCGTACGTCGGAAAGTAGGGGTCGCCGATGCCGGCCGCACCGGGTCGGAAACCACCCGCCGGGCTGTCGTCGTTTCGGTCGATCAGCTCCGGCAGGACGCCGCAGCCGGCGATGCCGGCGGCCAGCACCGCCGCGAGCAGCGCGGCGACACCGGACGTACGCCGCCGCAGCGCGAACGACGGACGGCGGCTGGTCACCGGTCGAGGACCAGACCGACCCGCTGGAACTCCTTCAGATCGCGGTAGCCGCACTTGGCCATCGCCCGGCGCAGCCCGCCGAACAGGTTCTGCTGGCCGTCCGGGGAGTCGGCCGGCCCGAACAGCAACTGCTCCATGGTGCCCAGCGGCTCGTCGGCCACCCCGAACGCGCCACGCGGCAGCTTCGGGTGGCTGGCCACCGAATGCCACCATGCCCCGGCGGCCGGGGCCTCGGCACACAGCGACAGCGGCTCACCGAGCATCACCGCGTCGGCACCGCAGCCCAGCGCCTTGGCGATGTCACCGGAGGTCTGCAGGTCACCGTCGGCGATCAGGTGCACGTACCGGCCACCGGTCTCGTCCAGGTAGTCGCGGCGGGCGGCGGCCGCGTCGGCGATCGCCGTGGCCATCGGCACCCGGATACCGAGCACCGAGTCGGTGGTCGACCACTCGTCGGCGCCGATCCCGACGATCACCCCGGCCGCGCCGGTACGCATCAGGTGCAGCGCCGTCTTGTAGTCGGTGCAGCCGCCGACCACCACCGGCAGGTCCAGGTCGGCGATGAACTCCTTGAGGTTCAGCGGCTCGTCGGTGGTGGACACGTGCTCCGCCGACACCAGGGTGCCCTGGATCACCAGGATGTCCACGCCGGCGTCCAGCACCACCGGGGCCAGCGCCAGGGTGTGCTGCGGCGACACCCGGGCGGCGACCGTACCGCCGCCGGCCCGCATCTGCCGGACCCGTTCGGCGATCAGCTCGGGACGGATCGGTTCGGCGTACACCTCCTGCAGCCGGCGGGTCGCCGGGTCGTCGTCGCCCAGCGCGGTCAGCTCGCCGAGCACCCTGCTCGGGTCCTCGTAGCGGGTCCACAGCCCTTCGACGTTGAGTACGCCGAGCCCGCCCAGCTCGCTCAGCTTGGCGGCGCTGGCCGGGCTCATCGTGGCATCCGACGGATGCGCCACGCACGGGATCTTGAACTGGTACGCGTCGAGCTGCCACGCGGTGGAGACGTCGTCGACGTCCCGGGTCCGCCGGCTCGGCACGATGGCGATGTCGTCCAGGTGGTAGCCGCGCTGCGCGGTCTTGCCCAGCCCGATCTCGACCACGTCACGCATGGCATATCTCCGTCATGGACAGGTCGACCGCCCGGCGGCTCGGCCACCGCGCGGGCAGGTCGACGGCGTAGGTCAGCGGGTGTGGTAGTTGGGGGCCTCGACGGTCATCTGGATGTCGTGCGGGTGGCTCTCCTTCAGACCGGCCGCGGTGATCCGGATCAGCTGGCCGCGCTGGTGCAGGTCGTCGATGCCTTCGGCGCCGACGTACCCCATGGCCAGCCGGACCCCGCCGATCAGCTGGTGCACGACGGTGGCCAGCGGTCCACGGTACGGCACCTGGCCCTCGACACCCTCCGGGACCAGCTTCTCGTCGCTGAGCACGTCGTGCTGGAAGTAGCGGTCCTTGGAGTAGGAGCGGGCCTGGCCACGGGACTGCATCGCGCCCAGCGACCCCATTCCCCGGTACGACTTGAACTGCTTGCCGTTGATGAACAGCAGCTCGCCGGGGCTCTCCTCGCAACCGGCGAGCAGGCTGCCCAGCATCACCGTGTGCGCACCCGCGACCAACGCCTTGGCGATGTCGCCCGAGTACTGGATGCCGCCGTCGGCGATCACCGGAACGCCGGCCGGGTGGCAGGCCCGGACCGCCTCCATGATCGCGGTGACCTGCGGTACACCGACCCCGGCGACCACCCGGGTGGTGCAGATCGCGCCCGGGCCGACTCCGACCTTGACCGCGTCCACGCCGGCTTCGACCAGCGCGCGGGCACCGGCGTAGGTGGCGACGTTGCCGCCGACCACGTCGACCTCGGTGTCCCGCTTCAGGGCGCGCACCATGTCCAGCACCCCGCGCTGGTGGCCGTGGGCGGTGTCCACGATCAGTACGTCGACGCCCGCGTCGACCAGGGTCCGGGCCCGCTTGTACGAGTCGTCGCCGACGCCGATCGCAGCGGCCACCCGCAGCCGGCCGGCGTCGTCCTTGGTGGCGTCCGGGTACTGCTCGCTCTTGGTGAAGTCCTTCACGGTGATCAGCCCGCGCAGCCGGCCGGCGTCGTCGACCAGGGGCAACTTCTCCACCTTGTGCTGGCGCAGCAGGGCCAGCGCGTCCGCCTTGGCCACCCCGACCGGGGCGGTGACCAGCGGCATCGAGGTCATCAGGTCGCGTACCGGGCGGCTCTGGTCAGTCTCGAACCGCATGTCGCGGTTGGTGATGATGCCGACCAGGGCGCCCTGCTCGTCGACGACCGGGACACCGGAGATCCGGTACCGGCCGCACAGCGTGTCGACGTGCCGCAGCGTGTCGTCCGGGCCGCAGGTCACCGGGTTGGTGATCATGCCGGCCTCGGAGCGCTTCACCAGGTCGACCTGGATCGCCTGGTCGTCGGCGGAGAGGTTGCGGTGCAGTACGCCGATGCCGCCCTGCCGGGCCATCGCGATCGCCATCCGCGCCTCGGTCACCGTGTCCATCGCGCTGGACAGCAGCGGTACGGACAGCCGCACGTTGCGGGTCATCGAGGTCACCGTGTTGACCCGGCTCGGGATGACGTCCGACTCGGCGGGCTGCAGCAGCACGTCGTCGAAGGTCAACCCGAGCGGCACCGCCCGGGCCGACCCGGCGGGCATCTCCGGCACGTGGCCGCCGAACGCGGCGGGGACCGGGGGCACGTGACCGCCGTTGGCGGTGCTGTCGACGACGGGCTGCTGGGTGGGCGAGTTTTCCACGACTTCTTCCCCTGAGCTGGTCGGACGGTTCGCCTGAGGCCGGCGGCGGCTGATGCCCAGGCGCCGGGTCGGCAGGCGGCCCGGCGTGGGTGGCGGTTGACCGGCTCGCCCCGTCTTGCGGTGCGATGGTTCATCGTACCCACCGCCGGGCCGGCCGGGCGCGCCACCTGCGCGGCGGGCCGGACCGGGTGGGGCCCCCGCAGCCGGTACGGGTGGGACTACGGTGGAGGGGTGCACGAAGAGCCGATCGATCCGTTCAGCGGCGACCCCGCCGATCCGGCAGCCGGGCTGGAGGATCCCACCGAGGCCGGCGAGCCGGATTCGTTGACGCCCGCCGAACGGCAGGACGTGTTGGAGGACCTCGCCGACCTGGAGGTCTACCGGGCGCTGCTCGGCGCGGTCGGGATCCGCGGGCTGGTGATCGACTGCGAGGACTGCCGGGAGCCGCACTACTTCGACTGGGACCTGCTGCGCGGTAATCTGCGCCACCTGCTCGACTCCGGCCGGCCGAGGGTGCATGAGCCGGCCTTCAACCCCGACCCGGACCACTACGTGAGCTGGGAGTACGCCCGGGGGTACGCCGACGGCGTGCACGACACCCTGCGGGACGAGGCGGACGACGACCAGGACCGGCCGGGCTGAGGTCGGTCAGGCGACCAGTCCGGTACGGAATCCGGTGGCCACCGCGTGCGCCCGGTCCCGTGCGCCGAGCTTGCGGAACAGTCGTCGCGCGTGGGTCTTGACGGTGTCCTCCGAGACGAACAGGTCGCGGCCGATCTCGCCGTTGCTCTTGCCTTCCGCCATCCCGCGTAGCACCTGGAGTTCGCGTTCGGTGAGCCCGATCCGGCGTAGTGCGGTGACTCGACCGTCCGACGGCTGGGCGCCATCCGGTCCGGCACCGTGCGCTACGCCGTCATTGGGTGCACCGTCATTGGGTGCACCGTCGGTCGGTGCGCTGCCATTGGGTGCGCCGTCGGTCGGTGCGCTGTCATTGGGTGCACCGTCGGTCGGCGCGCCGTCGGTCGGCGCGCCGTCGGTCGGTGCGCCGTCGGGGTGCGGGACGGGTGCCGGTGCGTCGGCCGTGTCGGCGGCCGGTGCCGTCGCGGCCGCGTCGTCGCGTTGGTTCGGCACCACGTTCGGGCCGGTGGCCGGGTCCGCACCGGCAGCGGCCGCAGCCGTCTGCTCGGCGCCGCCGGTGACCGATCGTCCGGCGGAGTCGGTACCAGCGACGGCGGCCCCGGGGTGATGAGTCGCCGCGCCAGCGGCACCAATAGTGGCGGTCACCGCCGGGGCCGGTGCGGCTGCTGACTGCTCGGTCAGCAGTGCCGGCGTACGGCGGCCCGGCGCGGCGAGCAGCAGCAGGGTCTTCGCAACGGCGGTGACCAGGTCGTCGGTGCCGCGCAGCAGTCCGCGGGCGCCGGCTGCCAGCGCGGCCGACGCCACCTGCGGGTCCTCCCCGCCGAACAGCACGATCACGCTGCCCGGCGAGCGGGCCAGTACCCGGCGGGTGAAGCTGGCGCTGTCCGGACGGGCCAGGGCGGTGTCGGCGAGTACGATCTCCGCTGGGCGTTCGGCGAGCCGCAGCATCACCTCCGGTTCAGAGACCGCTGTTCGTACTGCGGCGGAGAGACCGAGCCGGGCGGCGGCGGCGGTGATGTTCTGAGCTGCAACTACCGTTCGCACACACACGAGCACCTTGCGCACTTGTGACTCCCCTCTCCCGCCAGCAGCAGATCATGCGAGGCACGCTCGCTCATGCGCTTTGCCACGAAAAAAGATGAAAGTTCAGGACCGGTGGCCACGTCGCCGACCGGCTATCGCGCGCAGGTTCCGACCCGGGTGATCCCACCCGTTCCGGCACGGGTGATTGAGCAGTGGGACTCCCGGGTACCCCGGTGATACGAAGGACCGGAGCGCTTGCGCGGCCGGCCGGCCGGTCCTACCACGAAGTGTCCGCGGGAGCCGCGCGGAAGGAGGGGTGCAGATGTCGGATGTACGCCGACTGCCCGGACCGATCGTCGACCTGTGGGAGTGGCAGATCCTCGGTGCCTGCCGTGGCCGGGACAGCGCCCAGTTCTTCCACCCCGACGGTGAGCGGGGGTCGTCACGCAACCGCCGGGAGTCGGGAGCCAAGGCGGTCTGCCGGACCTGCCCGGTCCGCGCGGAGTGCGCCGCGCACGCCCTGTCGGTGCGCGAGCCGTACGGGGTGTGGGGCGGCTTCAGCGAGTCGGAACGGCTCCGGCTGCTCGCCCTCGGCTGGGAGGATCTCGCCGACCGCCGTGGCGGCCGGGTCGATGTGCAACGGCTGGAGGCCCGGCTGGGCCGGCCGCACAAGTCGACCGTGCCGGCCCAGCGCCGGCCGGAATCGGCCGCCGTCAGGCCGCAGCCGGCGGACTCGGCCACCGCCGCATGACCACGCCCACGGCCACGGCCGCCGGTTCGATTGTCCCTACTGGACTGTGACGCGGACGGAATGCCAGCCGGTCGCCCCGTCCGGGGCGACCGGCTGGCGTAGTTCGGGCTGGGTGGCGCCGGTCCCGTCGGTTGCCCGGACCTGCAGCAGGTGCTCACCCGAGGTCGCCGGCCACTGCCAGACCCACTGCACCCAGGTGTCCGCGGAGACCGCCGGGGCCAGCTCGGCCGGCTGCCAAGGGCCGTCGTCCACCCGTACCTCGACGCCGCTGATGCCCCGGTGCGGGGCCCACGCCACCCCGGCCACCGCAACGGTGCCGGCGGACAGTTCGGCGCGGACCCGGGGGGTGTCGATCCGGGACTGGGTCTTGATCGGGCCCTGCGCCGCCCAGCCGCGCGGCACCCAGTACGCGTCGAAGTCGGCGAAGCTGGTCAACTCCAACTCGGTGACCCACTTGCAGGCGGAGACGTAGCCGTAGAGGCCGGGCACCACCATGCGGACCGGGAAACCGTGCTCGACCGGCAGCGGTTGACCGTTCATCCCGACCGCGAGCAGCGCGTCCCGCCCGTCCAGCAGCGCCTCGGTCGGGGTGCCGCAGGTCCAGCCGTCGACGGACCGGCCGACGACCTGGTCGGCTCCGGGCAGCGGGCCCGCCTCGACCAGCAGGTCCCGCACCGGTACGCCGAGCCAGCGGGCGTTGCCGATGAGATTCCCGCCCACCTCGTTCGAGACACAGGCCAGCGTGACGTACCGCTCCACCAGCTCCATCCCGAGCAGGTCGGCGTAGCTCAGGGTGATCGGGTTGGTCACCCGGCCGTGGATCCGCAGTTGCCATTCGTCCGGGTCGACCTGGGGCACGACCAGCGCGGTGTCGATCCGGTAGAAGTCACGGTTGGTGGTGACGTACCGGCTCAGCCCCGGCGCCGCCGGGTCCACACCGGAAGGCAGCGGCGGCGCGGCGTCGACCGGGGCGGGCAGCGTCACGGCGGACCGGGCGGTCGCCACCCCCCGGCGTTGCGCCAGCCAGCGACCACCGGCACCGGTGATCAGGGCGGCGCCGACCGACACGCCGACGCTGGACAGGAACCGGCGCCGGTCGGCGGTGCCGGCACCGGGCCGCACCGGTACCGGCGCCGGTTCAGCGGGCGCCGCGGCGGAGGACGACGCGGCTGCGGCCGGCCGCAGCGGGCCGGCGAGCAGCGCCCAGAGCAGCAGTGCGGCGGCGGACGCGCCGATCACCGCCGGCAGGACGGCGGCCGGCCCGGCGCCGGGCCGGGTGAGCGCGGCCGCCGCGCCGATCACGCCGAAGACCGCGATGCCGGCGAAGCCGACGGCGAGCCGGCGGGCGGCCAGCACCCCGATCACGGCCGCGAACCCGGCGAGCAGTACGCCGGTGCCGATCAGCAGCGCGGTCTTGTCGTGTACGCCGAACACGTCGATGGCGAACTGTTTCAGCGGCTCGGGGACGGTGTCGACGACCACCCCGCCGACCGCGACCAGCGGTGCCGAGCGGGCGCCGGTGGCGACGGCGATCAGCTCGGCCAGGCCCAGGGCGAGCGCGGCCGCGGCCACCCCGGCGAGCGCCGCGAGCGGCCTGGGCAGGTGGCCCGGTGGTTCGGTCTGCGCAGCTGGCCCGGTCGGCTCCGGCCCTGTCGCGTCCGGCACCGTCGGCTCCGGCCTCATCGCGTCCAGCCCATCTGTCCGGCACCGTACGGGTCGACGGCGCGTAGGTACCGCCGACGATACGCAGAATCCGCGTGATCAGAAACCTCGGGCGGAGTGCGCCCTCGGCCGTACTGATCACGCGGATCCAGGGTGGAGCAGGTGGAGCAGGTGGAACTTCCGGTCAGAAACCGGGACCGTGCTGGTGGCCGTGCCCGTGGTCGTGACCGTGACCGCCGGCAGCCGGCTCGGCCTTCTCCGGCTTCTCCACCACGAGGCTCTCGGTGGTGAGCAGCAGCCCGGCGATCGACGCGGCGTTGCTGACCGCGTTGCGGGTCACCTTCACCGGGTCGATGATGCCGGCCCCAGCCAGATCGACGTACTCACCGGTGGCGGCGTTGAGACCGTGGCCCCAGTCGCCTTCGAGCACCTTGCCGACCACGACGTACCCGTCGTAGCCGGCGTTCTGGGCGATCCACCGCAGCGGCTCGTGCAGCGCCTTGCGGACCACCGACACGCCGACCTTCTCGTCGCCGTCGAAGCCGAGGTCGTCGTCGAGCACGGCGGCGATCTGGCTCAGCGCCGCGCCGCCACCGGGGATGGTGCCCTCCTCGACCGCGGCCTTGGTCGCGGCGATGGCGTCCTCGATGCGGTGCTTGCGCTCCTTCATCTCGACCTCGGTGGCAGCGCCGGCCTTGATCACCGCGATGCCGCCGGAAAGCTTGGCCAGCCGCTCGGCGAGCTTTTCCCGGTCCCAGTCCGAGTCGGACGCGTCGATCTCCTTGCGGATCTGGGTGACCCGGTCGGCGACCTCGGAGTCGTTGCCGGCACCGTCGACCACCGTGGTGGTGTCCTTGTCGACCACGATCCGCCGGGCCCGGCCCAGCGACTCCAGCCCGACCGCGTCGAGCTTGTAGCCCAGCTCAGGGGCGATCAGCTCGGCGCCGGTCAGGATCGCCATGTCCTGCAGCATCGCCTTGCGCCGGTCACCGAAGCCGGGGGCCTTGACCGCGCAGATCTTCACGGTCTTGCGTACGGCGTTGACCACCAGGGTGGACAGCGCCTGCCCGTCGACGTCCTCGGCGACGATCAGCAGCGGCTTGCTGTCCTGGACGATCTTCTCCAGCAGCGGCAGCAGCTCCTCGATCGAGGAGATCTTCTGGGTGGTGATCAGGATGTACGCGTCCTCGAGGACCGCCTCCTGCGCTTCGGCGTCGGTGACGAAGTGCGGGGAGATGAAGCCCTTGTCGAACTGCAGGCCCTCGGTGACCTCCAGCTCGGTGGCCAGCGTGGAGCCTTCCTCGACGGTGATCACGCCGTCGCGGCCGACCCGCTCCATCGCCTCGGCGATCAGTTCGCCGATCGTGGCGTCCTGGGCCGAGATCGTCGCGACCTGCGCGATCGAGCCCTTGTCGGCGACGTCCGCCGCCTTGGCCAGCAGCGATTCGGAGACCTTCTGCGCGGCCGCGTCGATGCCGCGCTTGAGGCCGGCCGGGTTGGCCCCGGCGGCGACGTTGCGCAGACCTTCACGGACCATCGCCTGGGCGAGCACGGTGGCGGTGGTGGTCCCGTCGCCGGCGACGTCGTTGGTCTTCGTCGCCACCTCCTTGACCAGCTGCGCACCGAGGTTCTCGTACGGGTTGGTGAGCTCGATCTCCTTGGCGATGGTCACGCCATCGTTGGTGATCGTCGGAGCGCCGAACTTCTTGTCCAGCACGACGTTGCGCCCGCGCGGGCCGAGGGTGACCTTGACCGTGTCCGCGAGCGTGTTGACGCCGTGCTCCAAGAGGTGCCGGGCGTCGTCCGAGAAACTCAGGATCTTCGCCATGACATTCCCTTCACAGGCACTAGCCGTCGGCCGGCCGGCGGCTGCCGGTCACCGGCCAACGGGCGACGCCCCGAAGCCCCGGGCTGGGGCTTCGGGGCGTTCAGCACTGGCAGTAGGTCACTTCTCGATGACCGCGAGGACGTCGCGGGCGGAGAGCACCAGGTACTCCTCGCCGGCGTACTTGACCTCGGTGCCGCCGTACTTCGAGTAGATGACCGTGTCGCCGACGTTGACGTCAACCGGGATCCGGTTGCCCTTGTCGTCGACGCGGCCGGGGCCGACAGCGAGGACGGTGCCCTCCTGCGGCTTCTCCTTGGCGGTGTCGGGGATCACGATGCCCGACGCCGTGGTGGTCTCAGCCTCGTTCGCCTGGACCAGGATCCGGTCCTCGAGCGGCTTGATCGCAACCTTGGTCGCGGTAGTCACGGGCATACCCTCCTGGGGTATCTGGTTTTGGTGCCGGCCACGTGGGTAACCGGCGTCAATCTGCCTCATGTCCACCGGGCGGATCCGTCGTCGCGGGTGCCGGACCGCCTGGCGTTTCGCTCACCGGCGGGAGCCGGCGGGCTGGCACCCTCGACCCGAGAGTGCTAACCGCAGATTAGCAGTCGCCTGTGCGGAGTGCTAGCCCGATGGCCGAGCATGGACAATGTCGCGGTGCACCCGGACGAACTGGCCGCCCTGCGCGCCCCGGAGGGCGCGGCCGCGCTGGTCGCCGCGGCCGAGGTGCTGGCCGCGCCGGGCGGGGCGGATCCGCTCGCGGCGGCGACCGCGCTGCGTACCGCCGGGGTGCCGGCACCGCTGGCGACCGCCGCGCTCACCCAGGCCGCGCTGCGCGCCCGCGCGACCGGCAAGTTCGGCCCGGCCGCCGCCCGGATGTTCTTCACCCGCGCCGGCCTGGAGCAGGCCACCCGGTCGGTGGTCGCCGACCGGCGCGCCGCCCGGTTGCGCGCCGCCGGGGTGCGCCACCTCGCCGACCTGGGTTGCGGTCTCGGCGCGGACTCCCTCGCCGCCGCCCGGGCCGGCATCCGGGTGTACGCGGTGGAGGCCGACCCGGGCACCGCCGCGATCGCCGCCGCCAACGTCGAGGCGACCGGGCTGGCCCACCTGGTCGACGTGGTCTGCGCCGACGCCACCGGAGTCGACGTCTCCGGCTACGACGCAATCTTCTGCGACCCGGCCCGCCGGTCCGGCAACGGTCGGCGCACCTTCGACCCGGACAGCTACTCTCCGCCGTGGGACTTCGTCCGGTCGCTGGTCGCCCGGGTGCCCCGGACCGTGCTGAAGGTGGCGCCGGGCATCGACCACGCGCTGATCCCGCCGGAAGCCGAGGCCGAGTGGGTCAGCGTCGACCGGGAGGTGGTCGAGGCGGCGTTCTGGTGCGGCCCGCTGGCCGACACGCCGCGCCGGGCCACCCTGCTGCGTGCCGGACGGCCGGCCACGGACCTGACCGGCGACGGTGGTGAGCCGGTGGACGTCGGCCCGGTCCGGCGTTTCCTGTACGACCCGGACGGGGCGGTGGTCCGCTCGCACCTGGTCGCCGCGTTCGCCGCGACCGTCGACGGCACCCTCGCCGACGAGTCGATCGCCTACGTCTACGCGGACGCACCGACCGACACGCCGTACGGAAGGTGTCTGGAGATCACCGACGTGCTGCCGTTCTCGCTGAAGCGGCTGCGGGCGCTGCTGCGCGAACGCGGTGTCACGCGGTTGGAGATCCTCAAACGCGGCTCCCCGCTCGACCCCGCCCAGTTGCGCCGCGAGCTGCGGCTGCGTACCGCCTCCGGGGCCGGCGTGGCGGCGAGCCTGGTGCTGACCCGGGTGGCCGGCGCCCCGACGGCGCTGCTCGCCCACCCGGTGCCGGCGCCGGACCGGTGAGCGTGCCAGGCCGGGCGAGCGCGCCCGCCCGATGAGCGCGCGGGGCCGGTAACGTCGCGCGGCATGGCAGGTACCGCGACCCCGGCGACGACGCTGCTGACCAAGCGGCGGATCACCTTCCAACTGCACCCGTACCGGGTCTCGCCGGACACCCCGGACTACGGCGCGGCGGTCGCGGCCACCCTCGGCGTCGCCCCCGAGCAGGTGTTCAAGACGCTGGTGGCGCAGGTCGACGGGGCACTCGCCGTCGGCGTCGTGCCGGTCACCGGGGAGCTGGACCTGAAGGCTCTGGCGGTGGCGCTCGGCGGCAAGCGCGCGGTGCTCGCCGACCGGGTGCTCGCCGAGCGGACCACCGGGTACGTCCGGGGCGGGATCAGCCCGATCGGGCAGCGTAAACGCCTGCCGACGGTGCTGGACGCCTCGGCGCAGCGGTACGCCGAGGTGTACGTCTCGGCCGGTCGTCGCGGGTTGCAATTGAGTATCGCTCCGGACGACCTGGCAGCGGTGGCCGATGCCCGTTTTGCCCCGATCGCCACCCACTGATCCGGTCAACCGACGGGCAGATGTCCGCCACGTTGCTGAATTGTTATCGCGGGCAACAAAACTGGTGACGTCAGCGGTCTTGTGCTCGGCGCCACAGTCCTAATACGTTGCCGGACACAACAAAACTGCGACGGCCCAGCCCAGCCCCAGGCCGTTGCCGTCGCCGGCCGGGTCTCCGGAGCCCATCAGCGCCGCGCGAAGCCACACCTGAGTCCGCACGACACGCACCAGCACACATCCTTGTACGCGAAACATCACCCTTCGAAAGGACCCGAGCGATGCGCAGAGGGATCCTCAGCACCGCCGCCGCCGGCGTCCTGCTCGCCGGCGGCCTGACCGCCTGTGGCAGCGACACCGGCACCGACAGCGGTGACACGCCCACCCCGAAGATCGGCGTGATCCTGCCGGACAGCGCCTCCTCCGACCGCTGGGAGACCGCCGACCGGCGCTTCCTGCAGGAGGCGTTCGACGCCGCCGGCGTCGACGCCACCATCCAGAACGCCCAGGGCGACAAGGCCCAGTTCCAGACCCTCGCCGACCAGATGATCACCGACGGGGCCACCGTCCTGATGATCGTCAACCTGGACTCCGGCACCGGCAAGGCCGTGCTGGACAAGGCCCAGCAGCAGGGCGTCGCCACCATCGACTACGACCGGCTCACCCTCGGCGGCTCCGCCGAGTACTACGTCAGCTTCGACAACGAGGCCGTCGGCCAACTGCAGGGCGAGGGTCTGGTCAAGTGCCTGACCGACGCCGGCGTGGAGAAGCCGACCATCGCCACCCTCAACGGCTCCGAGACCGACAACAACGCCACCCTGTTCAAGAACGGCTACGACGGCGTGCTCGACCCGCTGTACGAGTCCGGCGAGTACGTCAAGGGCCCGGACCAGTGGGTGCCGGACTGGGACGGCGCCCAGGCCGCCACCATCTTCGAGCAGATGCTGACCCAGACCGGCGGCGAGATCGACGGTGTGCTGGCCGCCAACGACACCCTCGGCAACGCGGCGATCTCGGTGCTCAAGCGCAACCAGCTCAACGGCCAGGTGCCGGTCACCGGGCAGGACGCCACCCCGCAGGGTCTGCAGAACATCCTCGCCGGCGACCAGTGCATGACCGTCTACAAGGCGATCAAAGCCGAGGCGCAGGCCGCCGCCGACCTGGCGGTCGCGCTGGCCAACGGGGAGCGCAAGGAGGTCGCGCAGACCGTCACCGACCCGGAGACCAACCGGGAGGTGCCGTCGGTGCTGCTCACCCCGCAGGCCATCTACAAGGAGAACGTCGCCGACGTGGTCAACGACGGCTACGTCACCGCCGAGGAGCTCTGCACCGACGAGTTCGCCGAGCTCTGCGCCGAGGCCGGCATCAGCTGACCGGCGTACCGGCGACCGACCGGTAGCCCCGCCGCGGGTGTCACCCGGCAGCACCATCGCCGGGTGACACCCGCGGCGGCGGAACCGGCACCGGCCGGACACCCTCACGAAGGAGACCACCCGTGTCCGCGACCCCCCTGCTGCAACTGCGCGGGATCGACAAGAACTTCGGCCCCGTCCAGGTGCTGCGCAACGTCGACTTCGCCGTCTACCCCGGCGAGGTGACCGCGCTCGTCGGTGACAACGGTGCCGGCAAGTCCACCCTGGTCAAATGCATCAGCGGCATCCACCCGATCGACCGCGGCGAGGTCATCGTCAACGGCCGCCGGGTGCATATCCACAACCCGCGCGACGCCGCGTCACACGGCATCGAGGTCGTCTACCAGGACCTCGCGCTCTGCGACAACCTCGACATCGTGCAGAACATGTTCCTCGGGCGGGAGAAGCGCACCGGGATCGTGCTGGACGAGACCACGATGGAGCAGATGGCCGCGGACACCCTCGCCGGGCTCTCCGTCCGGACCGTCAAGTCGCTGCGGCAACTCGTCGCCAGCCTCTCCGGCGGCCAGCGCCAGACCGTCGCCATCGCCAAGGCGGTGCTCTGGAACAGCAAGGTCGTCATCCTCGACGAACCCACCGCGGCGCTCGGCGTCGCCCAGACCGCCCAGGTGCTCGAACTGGTCCGCCGGCTCGCCGACAACGGCCTCGCCGTCGTACTGATCTCGCACAACATGAACGACGTCTTCGCGGTGTCGGACCGGATCGCCGCGCTGTACCTCGGCCAGATGGTCGCCCAGGTCCGCAGCACGGAGATCACCCACGCGCAGATCGTGGAGCTGATCACCGCCGGCCGCAGCGGTGACCTCGGCCTGCCGGCCGACAACGGCACCGAGTACACCGCCACCACCGGACCGGGAGCCGACCGATGAGCACCGCCACCTCGACAGTCCAGCGGCCCGCCGCCCGGGCCGACTCGCCCGGCGTCGGCGAACACCTGCGCAACTACTTCTCCCGGGTGCGCGGCGGCGACCTCGGCGCACTGCCCGCCATCCTCGGCCTCATCGTGCTCTGCACGGTCTTCTCGATCGTGCGGCCCAACTTCTTCACCGCCGGTAACTTCGCCAACCTGTTCATCCAGGGCGGAGCGGTCACCCTGATCGCGATGGGACTGATCTTCGTCCTGCTGCTCGGTGAGATCGACCTCTCCGCCGGCTTCGCCAGCGGCGTCTGCGCCGCGATCCTGGCGGTCGTCTCCACCGAGATGGGACTGCCCTGGTACGTGGCGGTGCTGGCGGCGGTCGCCACCGGCACCCTGATCGGCACCATCCTCGGATTCCTGGTCGCCAAGGTCGGCATCCCGTCGTTCGTGGTCACCCTGGCCGCGTTCCTCGCCTTCCAGGGCACCGTGCTGCTGCTGATCGAGGGTGGCAAGAACGTCTCGCTGCGCGACGACGTGCTGATCGCGATCGTCAACCGCAACGTCCCGCCGGTCGTCGGTTGGGCGATCTTCGGCGTCGGGGTGGCCGGGTTCGCGCTGATCCAACTGCTGCGCTACCGCACCCGGTCCGCCAAGGGCCTGGTCACCGACCCGATGGTGGTTGTGCTGACCCGCATCGGCGTGCTGGTCGCGATCGCGGGTGCCGCCGTCTACATCCTCAACCAGGAGCGCAGCATCAACCCGCTGATCACCTCGCTGCGCGGGGTGCCGATCGTGGTGCCGGTCATCGTGGTACTGCTGATCTTCTGGACCTTCGTGCTGCGGCGCACCGCGTACGGCCGGCACATCTACGCCGTCGGCGGCAACCGGGAAGCCGCCCGCCGGGCCGGCATCAACGTCGACCGGATCCGGATCTCCGCCTTCATGATCTGCTCCTCGATGGCCGCCGTCGGCGGCATCGTGGCCGCCAGCCGGGCCAACTCGGTGGATGCCAACACCGGCGGCAGCAACGTGCTGCTGTTCGCCGTCGGCGCGGCGGTGATCGGCGGCACCAGCCTGTTCGGCGGCAAGGGCCGGGTCCTCGACGCGGTCCTCGGCGGCGCCGTGGTCGCGGTCATCGAGAACGGCATGGGGCTGATGAACGTCAGCTCCGGGGTGAAGTTCGTCTTCACCGGGCTGGTGCTGCTGCTGGCCGCCAGCGTCGACGCGCTGTCCCGTCGTCGCGCCGCCGCCGGGTCACGATGACTGCGGAGACGACGATCCGATGCGGGCAGGACCCAGCCAGGAGGAGATCCGCCGGCACAACCTCGGCGCGTTACTGCGGCACGTGCACGTGCACGGTGCCACCTCACGCGCCGAACTGACCACCACGCTGGGGCTCAACCGCAGCACCATCGGTGCGCTCACCGCCGACCTGGCCGCAGCCGGCCTGGTCAGCGAGGGCGGCGCCCGGGAAACCGGCCGGGCCGGACGACCGTCGCTGGTCGTCCGGCCCGCGTCCGAGCGGGTGTACGCGTACGCGCTCAGCATCGAGGTCGACCGGTTACGGGTCGCCCGGGTCGGGCTCGGCGGCCGGATCCTCGACATCCGCACCGCCGAGCGGCCGCGCGGGACGCTGGCCGCCGAGGCGGTCGGCCCGCTCACCGGCTTCGTCAAGGAGCTGCACCAGGCGGTGCCGGCCGGCGCGGTCTGCGTCGGCAGCGGCGTCGCGGTCTGCGGCATGGTCCGCCGCGACGACGGCATGGTCCGGCTCGGGCCGACCATGGGCTGGGTCGACGAGCCGCTGGGCGCGGCCCTGGCCGAGGCGCTCGGCGACGACCGGGGCGTCCTGGTCGGCAACGTCTCCGACGTGTGCGCGCTGGCCGAACACACCCGGGGCGCGGCGGTCGGCTGCGACCACGTCATCTACCTGTACGGCGACGTCGGCGTCGGCGCCGGCATCATCGCCGGTGGCCGCCGGGTCACCGGCCACGGCGGGTACGGCGGCGAGGTCGGCCACATGGTGGTGCACCCCGGGGGCCGGCCCTGCCTGTGCGGATCCCGGGGCTGCTGGGAGACCGAGATCGGCGAACACGCGCTGATCCAGGCGGCCGGCCGCAGCGGGGCCGTCGTCGGCCGGGAAGCGGTGCTCGCCGTGGTGGACGCGGCCGACCGGGGCGACAGCCAGGCCCAGGCCGCGGTCCGCCAGGTCGGCAACTGGCTCGGTTTCGGCGTGGCCAACCTGGTCAACATCTTCAACCCGGAGACGGTGATCTTCGGCGGTACGCTGCGGGACGTCTACCTGGCGGCGGCCGCGCACGTGCGCAGTCGGCTCAACTCCAACGGGTTACCGGCCTGCCGGGAACACGTCCGGCTGCGTACCCCGAAACTCGGCGACGACGCGCCGCTGATCGGCGCCGCCGAGCTCGCCTTCGAGCAACTGCTCGCCGACCCGCTCGACGCGGTGGCCGGCTGACCCCGGTCAGCCGACCGCCTGCGCCGACCCGAGGCCCTGCCAGGTACGCCACAGTACGGCGTACGGGCCGTCGGCGGCGACCAGCTCGTCGTGCGAACCGAACTCGGTGATCAGCCCGTCCTCGACCACGGCGATCCGGTCGGCATCGTGTGCCGAGTACAGCCGGTGCGCGATCGCGATCACCGTACGTCCGCGCAGCACCGCAGCGAGCGACCGCTCCGTGCGCCGGGCGGTACGCGGGTCGATCAGCGACGTCGCCTCGTCCAGCACCAGGGTCTGCGGATCGGCCAGCACCAGCCGGGCCAGGGCGAGCTGCTGGGCCTGGTCCGGACCGACCGGATAGCCGCCGGCACCGACCACCGTGGCCACCCCGTCCGGCAGGGCGGACACCCAGTCCAGTGCGTCGACGGCGGCTAACGCGTCGCGTACCTCGGCCTCGGTGGCGTCCGGCCGGACCAGCGCGACGTTGTCGCGCACCGTACCGATGAAGACGTGATGCTCCTGGGTGACCAGGGCGACCCGGCCGCGCAGCTGGTCCGGGGCGAGGTCGGTCAGCGGCACGCCGCCGGCGGTGACCGAACCGGCGGTCGGCCGCAGCACCCCGGCCAGCAGCCGGCCCAGGGTGGACTTGCCTGCGCCGGACGGCCCGACGATGGCGATCCGCTCCCCCGGCTGCGGCACCAGGGTGACCCCGCGCAGCACCTCCCGCCCGTCGACGTAGCTGAAGTGGACGTCGACCGCCGCGACCGGGTCGGCGGCGCGCACGCCGTCAGGTGCCGGCGCGCGGGGCACCGCGATCGCGGGCCGGTCCGGCTGGGCGACGCCGAGCAGCCGGGCCAGCGACGCGGCACCGAGCTGCAGTTCGTCCAGCCAGTTCAGCAGCCGGTCCAGCGGGGCGGCCAGCATCTGCACGTAGAGCACTGCCGCGGTGACCTGGCCGAGCGTCACCCAACCGCGCAGGTAGCACCAGCCGCCGATGGCCAGGGTCGCCGCGACCGGCACCACGTAGCTGATCTCGATCAGCGGGAACCAGACGGTACGCAGCCACAGCGTGTAACGCTCGGCCGCGTACTGCCGGGCGATGTCGGCGTCGGTACGCCGCCGCCGGTGCTCCTGCCGGCGCAGCGCCTCGACGGTCCGGGCACCATCGACGGTTTCGCTGAGCCCGTCGGTGATCCGCGAGTACGCGGCGCTCTCGGCCAGGTAGCCGTCCGGTGCCCGGCGCAGATACCAGCGGGTGCCCGCCCACAGCAGCGGCACCACGATCAGGCAGGGCACCGCCAGCACCGGGCCGACCAGCAGCAACGCCCCGAAGATGAAGGTCGCGGTGCTGATCGCGATCAGCGTCTCGGGCACCGCGAACCGTACCGACCTGGACAGCACGGCGACGTCGTGCGAGGTCCGGGTGAGCAGGTCACCGGTGCCGGCCTTCTCCACCGTCGACAGCGGGATGGACAGCACCCGGCCGATGAACTCTTCGCGCAACGCGGCCAGCACCCGCTCGCCGAGCCGGGCGGACGCCACGTGCGCGTAGCGGGCCAGCACCGCCTGTAAGACCAGGAACCCGGCGATCGCCAGGGCGGTCCGGTCGACGGCGGCGATCGCCGCCGTCCCGGTGGTGAGCGTCTCGACCAGGCCGCCGAGCAGCCGGGGCGCGGCGAGCCCGGCGACCGCGGCACCCACGTGCAGCGCGAGGGCACCGGCCAGCATCCGTGGGTGCCGGCGGACCAGGACACGGGCGTACCGGCGGACCTCGGCCCGGCCGGCGACCGGCAACGCCGTCACGACGCCACCTCACTCAACGCCGCCGGCTCAGTCGACGCCGCCACCTCAGTCGACGCCGCCGGCTCGGCGCGGGTCACGAGGGCGGCGTACCCGGGTTCGGTGCGCAGCAGATCGGCGTGACTGCCGTCGGCCACCACCCGGCCGGCGTCGACGAACACCACCCGGTCGGCGTGTTCCAGCAGCAGCGGGCTGGTGGTGCAGACGACGGTGGTCCGGCCGGTCCGGGCGGCCGGCAGTCGGGCGGCGATCCGCACCTCCGTGTGCGCATCCACGGCGCTGGTCGGCTCGACCAGCACCAGGACCGGCGGGTCGGCGAGCAGCGCCCGGGCCAGCCGGAGCCGCTGCTGCTGGCCGCCGGAGAACTCCCGGCCACGTTCGGCGACCTCGGCGTCGAGACCGTCCGGCAGCGCGTCGACGATGTCGGTGGCGCTGGCCGCGACCAGCGCCGCCCGGATCGCGTCGTCGCTGGCCCGCCCGGTGCCGTCGAGTTCGTCGCGCAGCCGGCCGGTGAACAGCCGGTCGTCGTTGTCGGTCACCAGGATCCGCTGCCGGACCGTGGCCAGGTCCAGCTCCCGCAGCGGTACGCCGGCCAGGGCGACCTCGGCGTCGCGGTAGCGCCCCAGCCGGTCGGCGAGCCCGGCGACGTCCTCCGGCGCGGTGGCCGCGACGGCGGTCAACTGGTACGGGGCCACCCGCAGGCCGGACGTCGGATCGACCAGTTCGCCGTCGCGGTCCGGCAGTCGGCGCGGCCGGGCCGGGTCGGTGAACTCGCCGGTGATGGCGAGCAGGCCCGCGACCCGGCGGGCGGCGACGTGGCCACGGGTCATGGTGTGCAGGAACTCGGTCAGCGTCCGGATCGGACCGGTCAGGAACGCGGTGTACGCGTAGGCGGCGACCAACTGCCCGACGGTCAGCTCGCCGGAGAGCGTGAGCCGCGCCCCGAGCCAGGTCACCAGCACCAGGAACATCCCGGGCAGCAGCAGCTGGCCGGCCTCCAGGACGGACTCGACCCGGGCCAGTCGGTCGCCGCGCCGCCGCAGCTCCTGCGACTGGTCCCGGTAGCGGTCGGCGAAGGCCGGTTCACCGCCGACGCCGCGCAGGATCCGCAGGCCGGTCACGATGTCGCCGGCCAGGGTCGCCAGGGTGGCCTGCTGGTCCCGGTAGGTCTGCTGACGGCGGTGCAGCGGCCGCAGGCCGAGCCCGACGGCCGCCATCAGCACCGGCACCCCGATCACGATCACCAGCCCGAGCGGAACGGAGGTGCCGAGCAGGATCGCGGCGACCACGACGATCGCCACCACCGCACCGACCGCCCGGGCGACGACCTCCACCGCGCCGCCGAGACTGCTCATGTCGGCGGTCCCGATGCTCACCACCTCGCCGGTGGCCAGCCGTTTCGGCAGGGTGGCGCCGAGCCGGTTGGCCTGCCGTACGGTGAGCTGGACCGTGCGGTACGCGGTGGACAGCCAGTTGAACACCCCGAACCAGTGCTGGCTGATGCTGGCCGTCGCCTGGACCAGCCCCAGCCCCAGTAGCACCGCCGACCAGCCGAGCAGCGCCTGCGGATCGCGGGCGGTGAGGCCGACGTCGACGGCGCGCCCGAGAACCGCCGGCATCAACGCCTGGCTGCCCATCCAGACCACGCTGAGCACCGATCCCCAGGCCACGGACGCCCCGGCGCGTCCGGCCAGCCAGCGCAGCAGACGCAGGGCTGACCGGTGATCGGCTACGCCGGGATCGGCGACGGGCAGGGACCACATGACATCGCGACGGTACGGCTACTTTGCGTGGCCGATCCACCGATTTTCCCATTTCCGCCGGTCGGTCGGCGGCGGCTTCAGCGGTCGACCTGGGTGAAGTCCCAGCTGTGCGGTGGACGGGTGACCAGCCGCAGCGGTGGTTCCGGCAACGACAGCGGGCTGCTGCGCCACTTCGAGATGACCACCAGCCGGTCATCGGTCGACGAGAAGACCTCACTGGCCACGTGCAGCGGGCTGTGTTCGATCTCCGGAAGCGCGGTGTCGCAGACCCAGGTGAGCAACTCGGTCAGGCGGGACGGCTCGGCCTTGGCCTCCCACATCCGCACGATCACGTCGCCGGACATTACACGCTCACCGTGGTCAACGGCAGCGCGGAGTCGGCCGGCAGGTCCAGCCGGCTGGCCGGTACCCCGGCGGCGACCAGATGCGAACCGAGCGCCGCGACCATCGCGCCGTTGTCGGTGCAGAGTTTCGGCCGGGGCACCCGGACCCGGATCCCGTACCGCGCGCAGCGTTGCTCGGCCATCGCCCGCAGCCGCGAGTTGGCCGCCACCCCACCACCGATGACCAGGGTCTCGACGCCTCGGTCCCGGCAGGCGTCGACCGCCTTGGCGGTCAGCACGTCACAGACTGCCTCCTGGAACGACGCGGCGACGTCCGCCACCGGCACCGGCTCACCGGCCCGTTCCCGGGCCTCGACCCAGCGGGCCACCGCGGTCTTCAGCCCGGAGAAGGAGAAGTCGAACCGGTGCGCGGCGAGGTCCTTCGGCGCGGTGAGTCCACGGGGGAACGCGATCGCCGCGGCGTCACCGTCGCGGGCCGACCGGTCGATCGGCGGCCCGCCGGGGAACGGCAGGCCGAGCAGCCGGGCCACCTTGTCGAACGCCTCGCCGGCGGCGTCGTCGATGGTGGCGCCGAGCGGGGTGACCCCGGCGGTCAGGTCGTCGACCAGCAGCAGCGACGAGTGCCCGCCGGAGACCAGCAGGGCGATCGCCGGCTCCGGCAGCGGACCGTGTTCCAGGGTGTCGACGGCCACGTGGGCGGCGAGGTGGTTGACGCCGTACACCGGCTTGTCGGTGGCGATCGCGTAGCCCTTGGCCGCCGCGACACCGACCAGCAGGGCACCGGCCAGACCGGGGCCGGCGGTCACCGCGATCGCGTCGATGTCGGCCAGGGTTACGCCGGCGTCGTCGAGGGCCCGGCGCATCGTCGGCACGATCGCCTCCAGGTGGGCCCGGCTGGCCACCTCCGGCACCACGCCGCCGAACCGGGCGTGTTCGGCCACGCTGGAGGCCAGCGCGTCGGCGAGCAGTGTGTGCCCGCGGACGATGCCGACCCCGGTCTCGTCGCAGGAGGTCTCGATCCCGAGGACCAGAGGTTCGTCAGCCATCTCGCATCATCACCAGAGCGTCGGTGTTGCTGGGTTGGTAGTAGCCACGGCGTACGCCGACCGGTTCGAAACCGTACGCCGCGTACAGCCGCTGCGCGGGTGCGTTGTCCACCGCGACTTCCAGGAAGGTCCGGCCGGCCCCGCGCCGGGTGGCTTCGTCGAGCAGCCCGACCAGCAGGGTCCGGCCCACGCCGCGCCGTTGGTGGTCCCGGCGTACCGCGACGTTCTGCACCCAGGCCTCGTCGGGTGTCGCCGGGTCGCCGGCCAGTGCCAGCCCGGCGTACCCGGCCAGCCGGTCGGTGCCGTCGACGGCGGCCAGGTAGTGGTGCCCGTTGGCCAGCTCGTTCCAGAACATCTCGGCCGACCACTGTTCGGCACCGAACAGGTCGGCTTCGATCGGTACCGCCTGTTCGATGTGCCACCAGCGGAACCGGACGGTCCGCAGTTGCCCACCGACCTGGGTCACTGGAGCACCGGTTTGCGTCCGGCCGCCGCGACGGCGTCGGGCCGGCGCAGGTAGCAAGGGGTCAACGGCTCGGTGGGCGCGGCGGTGCGGACCCGGTCGGCCGCCAACCGCGCCAGCGGCAGCGCGTCCGGGTAGCGGGGCTCGGGTCGCACCGGTACGCCGAGCAGTTCGGCGTACCGCAGGGCGCCGTCGCCGACTGCCGTGGTGACGCCGAGACCTGCCAGGGCCTCGGCGACGGCGGCCGGCGCCCCGACTGCCGGGTCGGTGAGCCGCCGACCGTCGGCGGCGTACACCGCCCAGTAGATCTCCCGGCGCCGCGCGTCGGTGGCGGCCAGCACCCGGCCGGTCGCGGCGTCGCTGCCGGCGAGGTCGTCGCTGGCGAGGTCGGTGCCGGCGAGGTCGGTGCCGGCGGCGTGGCCGAGCGCGTCGAGGGAGTTGACGCCGTACGTCGGGATGTCGAGGGCGTGCGCCACGCTGGCGGCGGTGACCAGACCGACCCGCAGTCCGGTGAACGGCCCGGGGCCGAGCCCGGCCACCACTGCGGTCAGGTCCGCCGCCGCCGCGCCGGACTCGGTCAGGCAGGCGGCGATCTGCGGGGAGAGCAGCTCGCCGTGCGCCCGCGCGTCGACCGTACGTCGGCTGGCCAGCAGACGTACGTCGTCGGTGATCTCGGCCAGCGCGGCGGTCACCGCGGGAGTCGACGAATCCAGCACCAGTACCAGCACGGTATGCACCCTAACCGGACACCGCGGCCGGCTCCTGGCTGCCCTCGGCGCGCCCGTGGTCGGGTCGCCCCACACCCCCCGCGACCCCCGCGACCCCCGCGACCCCCGCGACCCGCGTGTCGCGCGTATCGCCCGCCACTCATACTCTCCGGACCTGATGCCACACGTGCATCTTGATGCCACACGTGCATCAAGCCTGGAGAGAGACCATGTCCCCCGCGCCGGACCTGGCCCGGTCCGGTCCGAGTCCGGTCCGAGTCCGGTCCGAGTCCGGCCGCCCGGGGAGTCCAACCAGCCGGTCACGCGCCGCCGGTCGGGAACCGGACATCCGTCGAGGATGGACATCATCGGTACCGGACAGGGAGCATCAGCGAATGGAATCGTCGACCCGGCTCGGCGGGGAGGTCGGCCGGCTGCTGCGGCAGGAACGCGAACTCCGCCGGCTGACCCAGCGGGATCTGGCCACGGCCACCGGAATCGCGCAAACCACCGTGGCCAGGGTCGAGTCCGGTCACCGGGGCGCGGCGCTGCCACTGGTCGAGCGGTTGTTCGCGGCGCTGGGCCGGCAACTCGTGGTCGGAGTCGAGGACCTCGACGAGGACGTGGACCGGCAGATAGCGCAACTCGCCGACCGCGGGATCGATGACCGGCTCCTGGACACCGACGTCGAGCGGTTCCGCCGCCACGTCGACGGAATCAGCTACGTCTTCGACGGTCCGACCGCCGCACTGCTGCAGGGCGCGCCGGTGCCGGCACCCGGGGTGCACGTGGCCCTGCTCTGGTCCGAGGCGGACGCCATCACCGAATGGCTGACCGGCCGGTACGCGAGCCGGTGGATGGACCGCTGGCAGGAGTACCGGCACATTCCGGTCGATCCACGCGAGCCGTATCCACTCCGGTGGCAGACGATAGCCGGTGAGATCCACGCCCGGATGTGCGACAAACTCCCCGAGTCGATCGACGTACGGCACGGCGAGCGGCACTACCCGGTGGTGCCGCTGGCCGAGCTGGCGATCGCCGATCCGGGCGTCGCCCGGCTACTGGACCGGCACCGGGCGGGCCGCAGCGGTCAGCCGGTACCGGGGCGCGGCGGTTGACCGGTCAGCCGGCCACCGGCTGATCGGCACCACCGGTCCGGCTCCAGTCGATGCCGGGCAGGCCGGCGTCGGCAAGCGCCTTGTCGGTGGCGCTGAACGGCCGGCTGCCGAGAAAGCCCCGCGGGTTCATCGGGCTGGGGTGGCCGGCCTCCAGCACGACGTGCCCCGGGTTGGTGATCAGCCCGCGCTTCTTGCGGGCGTAGCCGCCCCACAGCAGGAAGACGACCCGCTGGTCACGGGCGTCGAGCGCGGCGATCGTGGCGTCGGTGAACTCCTCCCAGCCCTTGCCGGCGTGTGAGCCGGGCCGGCCCTGCCGCACGGTGAGCACCGCGTTGAGCAGCAGCACCCCCTGGGCCGCCCAGCCGGTCAGGTCACCGCTGCGCGGCATCGGCACACCGACATCGGTGCCCAACTCCTTGAAGACGTTGCGCAGCGACGGCGGCACCGATACCCCGTCGCGGACGCTGAAGCTCAGCCCGTGGGCCTGCCCGGCCCGGTGGTACGGGTCCTGGCCGAGGATCAGCACCCGGCACTGCTCCGGCGGGCACAGCCGGTACGCGGTGAACAGGTCCTCCACCGGCGGGTACACCGTCTGGTCGGCGTACTCGTCGGCGACGTACCGGCCGAGCGCGGCGGTGCCGGCCGGGTCCAGGTGCGGGGTGAGCGCGGTGGCCCAGGCAGGAGGCAACATGGCCAGCAGGTCGAGCATCTCGGGAGCCTTTCGTCACGCCTCGGTGGTGGCCGCCGCCCGTCCTCATGGAGAGCTGCGCGCCGTCCGGCACTCTACGGGTGGCCTACGACATCACCGTCCAGCATGGCCGGCCGGCTGGTCCAGCGCGGCGAGCCGGCCCGACCAGCCGGGGCCCAGCCCGGTCACCTCGGCGGTCCGGGAGTCGTCCTCGGCCCGGTGCATGCGGACCAGCAGGTGCGCCTCGGCGAGCTGCTCGACCATCCCCTCGCCCCACTCGACGACGGTGACCGCCCGGTCCATGTCGGCGTCCAGGTCGAGGTCGTCGATCTCGGCCCGCGGGTCGGGCGCGTCGCCGAGCCGGTACGCATCGGCGTGCACCAGGGTGAGCGTGCCGCCCCGGGCCGGATCCGGCTGGTGCACCCGGGCGATGACGAAGGTCGGCGAGGTGACGTCGCCGCGTACCCCGAGGCCGTCGCCGATCCCCTGCACCAGCGCGGTCTTGCCGGCACCGAGCGGACCGGTCAGCACCACCAGGTCGCCCTGGCGCAGCAGCCGGCCGAGACGGCGGCCGAGGTCGTGGGTGTCGGCCAGTTCGGGTAGCGGGATCCGGACGGTCATCGGGTGATTTTCGCAAGGAACGCGAACAGCGCCGCGTTGACCCGGTCGGCGTGTTCCAGCATCACCACGTGCCCACCGTCGGGGATCCTCACGTAGTCGGCGTCGGGCAGCCGACGCAGGATCTCCTCCGAGTGGGTCACCGGGGTGATCATGTCCTTGTCGCCGACGATGACCAGGGTGGGGCTGCTCTCCAGGACCGCGAGCGCCGGGTACCGGGAGTGGGTCAGCAGGGTCCGCACGTATCGGGTGACGGTCTCCGCCGAGGTCCGCGAGTTCATCCGCTCCACGTAGCTGACCAGCGCCGGGCTGGGCCGGGCGGTGCCGAAGCCGTACTGGCGGGTCAGCAGCCAGGCGAGATCGGCGGTGGCCACCCGCAGCCGGTCGATCACTGGACCGGTCAGCCGGGTGGCGTTGTTGACCAGCATCAGCAGCGGCGAGCCGGCCCGGCTGAGGATCGCCGGCAGACCGAGCCGGGCCTCGTCGACCAGACTGCCCGAGGTCGCCATCAGTACGGTGCCGACCACCCGGTCGCGGAACAGCTCCGGATGCCGTTGCGCCAGGGCCATGATGGTCATGCCGCCCATCGAGTGTCCGACCAGGATCAACGGGCCGTCGCCGGCGGCCTGCTCGATGACCGCCCGCAGCGTCTCACCGAGCGCGTCGATCTCGTAGTCGCCGGACTCCAGCCGGCCGGAGCGGCCGTGGCCGGGCTGGTCGTAGCAGACCAACCGGTACTCTCCCCGCCGGGTCAGCTCCCGGCGCTGGAAGTGGAAGGTCCCCATGTCCAGGCAGTAGCCGTGCACGAAGACGATGGTCGGCCGCAGCGGTGCCGCGTCGTCCGGCTCGACGATCTCCACGTAGACGTCGGTGCCGTCGGCAGCGGTGACCACCCGGGTCTCGTCGTAGGGCAGCTCGCCGAAGGGTTCGTCGGCGTACCGGTCCGCCACCTCCCGCTTGAGTCGGCGCACCAGGGCGCGTTCGACGGTGACCGTCGCGGTCACCCCGGCAGCCGCGACGCCGATGGCCGCGCCGACGATGCCGGCGGTCCGGGCCACCTTCTGCGCACCGGCCCGCTGCCCGCTCATGGCCGGCTGTCCTGGTAGATCCGGGGCACCCGGGGACTACCGAACCGGGTGACGATCTCGTAGTTGATGGTGCCGACCGCGTCGGCCCAGTCGTCGGCGGTCGGGCCGCCGTCGCGTCCGTCACCGAACAATGTGGCCACCTCCCCAGCGTTGATCTCGTCGTCGCCGCAGTCGAGCACGATCTGGTCCATGCACACCCGGCCGGCGATCCGGCGCGTCCGGCCGCCGAGGCGCACCGGCCCGGTGTTGGACGCGTGCCGGGGCACACCGTCGGCGTAGCCGAGCGGCACCACGGCCAGGGTGCTCTCCCGTTCGGTGTGGTAGGTGTGCCCGTAGGAGACGCCCTGCCCAGCGGGGACCCGTTTGACCAGCATCACCCGGGCACGGACGGTCATCGCCGGTCGCAGACCGAAGGTCTCGCCCGGCACCGGGGACAGCCCGTAGCAGGCGATACCGGGCCGGACCAGGTCGAAGTGGGTGTCCGGCCGGGTCAGGGTGGCCGCCGAGTTGGCCAGGTGCCGGTAGCGGGGTCGCAGCCCGTACCGGCCGGCCACCGCGAGCCCGTCGTGGTACGCCGCCAGCTGCCGGTCGATGGTGGCGTGCCCGGGCGCGTCGGCGAAGACGAAGTGGCTCCACACCCCGACCACCTCGACGGTGCCGTCGGACTGTGCCTTGGCGGCCGCCTCGACCAGCTCTGGCCAGTCGTCGCCGGTGGCCCCACCCCGGGACAACCCGGTGTCGATCTTGAGATGCAACCGGGCCGGCCGGCCGGCGAGTCGGGCAGCGGCGACGGCCTCGGACAGCAGGGCGCGGCTGCCGACGCCGAGGTCGACGTCGGCGGCGACCGCGTCGTGCAGGGGCAGTCCGGGGCTGAGCAGCCAGGCCAGCACCGGCCCGGTCAGTCCGGCACCGCGCAGCTCCAGCGCCTCACCGAGGGTGCAGACGCCCAGCCAGTCCGCTCCGGCGTCGAGGGCGGCCCGGGCCGCCGGCACCATGCCGTGGCCGTACCCGTCGCCCTTCACCACCGCCATCAGCTCGGCGCTGGTGCCGGCCCGCAGCCGGGCCACGTTCTCCCGGATCGCGTCCAGGTCGACCCGCACCTCTGCCTGCCACATGAGGCCAGCCTACTGACCGGTCACCTGATCGGGCAGGTTCCCGGCTGGTCAGATCGGCACCCGACCGGGTCAGATCATCGTCACCCACCGGAAGGGCACCGTCACCCACCGGTCAGGTCGGCCACCACCGGGCGCAGCGCGGCGGCCACCTCGACCGCGGTGACCGGACCGCTGCGGGCGGCGGCCCGGCCGGCCAGGCCGTGCACGTACGCGGCGGCCAACGCCGCCCGCTGCGGGTCCAGCCCGGCGGCGAGCAGCGAGCCGAGCAGGCCGGCCAGCACGTCGCCGGTGCCGCCGGTGGCCAGCGCCGGGGTGCCGGTGGCGTTCACGTACGCCCGTCCGTCCGGGGCGGCGACCACCGTACGGTCGCCTTTGAGCAGGACGGTCGCCCGCATCCAGGCGGCCAGCCGCAGCGCGGCCCCGACCCGGTCGTCGCCGGGTGGCTGGCCGGCGAGCCGGGCGAACTCCCGGTCGTGCGGGGTGATCACGGTGGGTGCCTGCCGGCCGCGCAGCTGCTCCGCCCAGCTGCCGTCGACCAGCATGGTCAACGCGTCGGCGTCCAGCACCACCGGCACCGGCGCGGCCAGCACCGACCGCAGCTCGGTCACGGCGTGTTCCCCGCCGCCCAGCCCGGAGCCGCACACCCAGGCCTGCACCCGGCCGGCGTCGGCGACCCGACCGGTGGCGATCACCGAGGGGTACCGGTCCAGCACCTGGGTGGCGGCGCTGCCGGCGTACCGGACCAGGCCGGTCGGGCCGGCGACCGCCCCGCCGACGGAGAGCACCGCCGCGCCCGGATAGGTCGCCGATCCGGTCGCCACCCCGACGACTCCCCGGGTGTACTTCTCGGCGGCCGGGGCCAGCGTCGGCCACCAGGCTGACACGTCGTCGCGACCGGGCACCTCGAACGCGGGTGTGCCGCGCAACCACGGTCGCAGGCCGATGTCGACCAGCTCCACGTGGCCAGCGCGGACGGCGGCCGGGCCGACCATCAGGGCCGGCTTCAGGCATCCGAAGGTGACGGTGACGTCGGCTCGTACGGTGTCCGTCCCGGCCGCGGCGGCTCCGGCCCCGGTAGCTCCGGACCCGGCGAGGCCAGCTCCGGTCGACGGCACCGCGGCGCCGTCGGGCACCCCGCCGGTGTCGACCGCCACGCCGCTGGGCACGTCCACCGCGACCAGCACCGGCCGACCGCCACGTGCCGAAGTGAGCTCGCCGGCCCGGGCGAGCGCACCGGCGGCCGGCTCCCGCAGCCCGCCGGTGCCGCCGATACCGACGATCCCGTCCAGGATCAGGTCCGCGTGCCGGCCGGCACCGTCGGCGGTCCGACCGTCGGCCGCCCGGCCGCCAGCGGCCCGTAGCGCGGCGAGCCCGCCGCTGTGGGCCCGGTCCGGTCGCAGCAGCCAGGCGGTGACCCGGGCACCCCGGCGGGCCAGCCGGGCTCCGGCGTACAGCGTGTCACCGCCGTTGTCGCCCGAGCCGACCAGCAGCAGCACCTCGGCACCGTAGACCCCGCCGCGCTCGGCGAGCAGGGTGGCGCACCTGCGGGCCAGGCCGGCGGCGGCCCGGTGCATCAATGTCCCCGGTGGAACGGTCGCCATCAGCGCCTGCTCGGCGCTGCGGACGTCGGACACCCGCCACACCTGGATCATTCGCGTACCTCCACCGCGCCGCTTCGTCGCTCACCACCCACGGTCACCCTACCGGCGGTGGGGACCGGCGGGACGGTAACCGCTGCGCCGATTGTCCACAGGGTCCCCCGCCACGCTGTCGGTTCCGGATAGCGTCTGCCCATCGACGCATGCCGACGGAGGCGACATGGGCGAACGGAGGCGACATGGGTGAACTGCCAGGCAACGACGTGGGCCCGGCCGGCGGCGGGCCGCTGCGGGTGCGGCCGGCCGTGCTGCACGACGCCGCCGACCGGTTGACCGGGCTGGCCCACCGGCTGGCCCACGGGCTCGCCGGCCAGCCGGAGCTGACCGTCGCCGCGCCGGGCTGGGCAGCGGCCGACCTGCTGGTCGCGGTGGAGGCCGCGGTGCACCGGCAGGTGAGCCGGGCCGGCGCGGACGCGGCCGCCACCGGGCAGGCGCTGGCCAGGGCCGCCGACGAGTACGACGCCGCCGACTGGCGGGCGGTCCACCGGCTGGCCGGGTGATCACGTACCGGCAGCTGTGGCGGGCCGACCCGGCGGCCTGGCAGCGGGCCGCGTACGGCTGGCGGCGGCGGCAACCAGCGGTCGAGCGGCGGGCCGCCGAGGTGGCCGGGGCGGCCGGGGCGCTGCGCGCCGGCTGGTCCGGCCCGGCGGCGACCGCCGCCGACACCCGGTTGGCCGGCCTGGGTGACCGGTTGGACGCCGTCGGCCCGGCGCTGTGCGTCGTCGACCAGATCCTCAGCCGGTACGCCGAGCAGCTGGCCCGGGCCAAGGCGGTGCTCGCCGACTGGGTCGCCACGGCGGGGGTGCTCGGTCTGTCGATCGACCGGGACGGTCGAGTCAGCGTGGACCCGGCGGTGACCCGCCCGGACGCGCCGACCCTGGCCGGTGCCCGCCGGGTGGCCGCCGGCGTCGCCGACGCCCTTGCCCTGGCCACCGAGGCGGACGTCGACGCGGCCCGCCGGCTCGACGCGGCCGCCACCGCCGCAAGCCAGGGCTGGCCGGCCCGCCCGCCGGCGACGCGGCCGCCGCCGTCGGCCGCGCCGGCGACGGTGCGGGCCTGGTGGGCCGGGCTGGACGACGCGCAGCGGCGCTGGTTGATCCGGCACGAGCCGGCCCGGGTCGGTCGGTGGGACGGTCTGCCGGCGGCCGTTCGGGACCAGGCGAACCGGCTGCTGCTGGGTCGGCAGCGGACGGCGTTGCTGGCCGAACGGGCAGCGCTGCTGGACAGCACGGACCCGACGGCGGTGCCGCGGCTGCGCCGGCTGGATGGGCTGATCGCCGGGTTGGCCACGGTCGACGACCGGCTCGCGTCCCCGACCGGCCCGCGGGCCTACCTGCTGGCGCTGGACGGCGGTGCCGGCCGGCCGGGTGATCCGTCGGCTCCCGCCTCGACCGGCCGGGTGATCCTCGCGCTGGGCGATCCCGATCAGGCCCGACGGGTGCTGACCCACGTGCCGGGGATGGGCAGCGGTCTCGACCGGGTCGGCGGCGAACTGGTCCGCACCGAGCAGGTGCTGCGACGTTGCCAGCAGTTGGCTCCGCAGGAGTCGACCGCCGCCGTGTTGTGGCTGGACTACGCGGCGCCGGCGTTTGTCGACGAGGCGGCCAGCGCCGCCCCGGCGCGGGCCGGGGCCGCCGATCTGCGCCGGTTCCAGGAAGGTCTGGGCGTCAACCGCGACGGCGACCCGGGCGGGCTGACGGTGCTCGGGCACAGCTACGGCTCGCTGGTGGTGGGTACGGCGGCGCAGGCACCCGGCCTGGCCGCCGACAACCTGATCTTCGTCGGTTCGCCCGGGGTGGGGGTGGATCGGGTGGGCGAGTTGGCGGTGCCGGCCGACCGGGTGTGGGCCACCACCGCCGACAACGATGTCATCCGCCGGGCGACCTGGCCGCAGCTGTGGCCGGGCGACCGGCTGTGGCACGGCGAGGACCCGAGCGGCGAGGACTTCGGTGCCCGGGTCTTCACCGGTGACGCGTCGGGGCATCTGGGCTACTGGGCCGGGGACAATCCGGCGCTGGACTCGATGGCCCGGATCGTGCTCGGCGTCGACCACCCGGCTGGCGACCGCCCCGGCACGGGCGCGGCGGTCACTCCACGGTGACCGACTTCGCCAGGTTCCGGGGCTGGTCGACGTCGTGTCCCCGGGCGGCGGCGATCTCGCAGGCGAGCACCTGCAGCGGCACCGTGGTCAACAGCGGGGCCAGTAGCGTCGGGGTGCGCGGTACGTAGATCAGATCGTCGGCGTACGGCGCCACGGCGGTGTCGCCCTCCTCGGCGATCACCACGGTACGGGCGCCCCGGGCCCGCACCTCCTGGATGTTCGACACGATCTTGTCGTGCAGCATGCCCCGGCCGGCCGGTGAGGGCACCACGCAGACCACCGGGGTGCCCTGGTCGATCAGCGCGATCGGGCCGTGCTTGAGCTCGCCGGCGGCGAAGCCCTCGGCGTGCATGTAGGCGAGCTCCTTGAGCTTGAGCGCGCCTTCGAGGGCGACCGGGTAGCCGACGTGCCGGCCGATGAACAGCACCTGGTTGGCGGTGGCGAGGTCCCGGGCGAGCTGGCGGACCGGTTCCATCGAGTCCAGCACCTGCCGCAGCTTGTCCGGCATCTCCTGCAGCTGGCTGACCACGGCGGCCACCTCGTCGGCGTACTTGATGCCGCGCACCTGGGCCAGGTGCAGGCCGATCAGGTAGCAGGCCACCAGCTGGGTGAGGAACGCCTTGGTGGAGGCGACCGCGATCTCCGGGCCGCTGTGGGTGTACAGCACCGCGTCGGACTCGCGCGGAATGGTGGAACCGTTGGTGTTGCAGATCGCCAGCACCCGGGCCTTCTGCTCCTTGGCGTGGCGCAGCGCCATCAGGGTGTCCATCGTCTCGCCGGACTGGGAGATCGCCACCACCAGGGTGGACCGGTCCAGCACCGGGTCCCGGTAGCGGAACTCGCTGGCCAGCTCCACTTCGCACGGGATCCGGGTCCAGTGTTCGATGGCGTACTTGGCGACCATCCCGGAGTGGTACGCCGTACCGCAGGCGACGATGAAGACCTTGTCGGCGTCGCGCAGGTCCTGGTCGGTGAGGCGGACCTCGTCCAGCATGATCTCGCCGGTCTCGGTGAGCCGGCCGAGCAGCGTGTCGGCGACCGCCTGCGGCTGCTCGGCGATCTCCTTGAGCATGAAGTAGTCGTAGCCGCCCTTCTCGGCGGCGGAGGCGTCCCAGTCGATGTGGAAGTCGCGGCCGAGCGCCGGCGCGCCGGAGAAGTCGGTGATCTCGATGCTGTCCGGGGTGATCAGGACGACCTGGTCCTGACCGAGCTCGACGGCGTCGCGGGTGTGCTCGATGAACGCGGAGACGTCGCTGGCCAGGTAGTGCTCGCTTGGGCCGCGACCGACCACCAGCGGGGAGTTGCGCCGCGCTCCGACCACCGCGTCCGGGATGCTGGCGTCCACCGCGAGCAGGGTGAACGCGCCTTCGAGGCGTTGACACACCCGACGCATCGCGGCGGCCAGCAGCCGCGGCCCCTCCGGCTCGCCGGCGGCCCGCAGGTCGGCCAGCGCGGCGGCGAGCAGGTGGGCGGCGCATTCGGTGTCGGTGTCGCTGACGAACTCGACCCCGTCGGCTTCGAGCTCGGCGACCAGCTTGGCGAAGTTCTCGATGATCCCGTTGTGGATCACCGCGATCCGGCCGTCCCGGGACACGTGCGGGTGGGCGTTGCGGTCGGTCGGTCCGCCGTGGGTGGCCCACCGGGTGTGGCCGATGCCGGCGGTGCCGTCGCCGATGCCGACCGGGGCCGGGCAGCCGGTGCCGTCGGCCGTCGTGGTGTCACCGGCCGTGCCGGTGCCGAACCGCTCGTCGCCGAGCGCCTTCTCCAGGTTGGCGAGTTTGCCGGCCCGCTTCTCGGTGCGCAGTTCGTCGTCACAGACGATCGCCACGCCGGCCGAGTCGTAGCCCCGGTATTCGAGCCGCCGGAGCCCGTCCAGCACGATGCCCAGCGCCGGCCGCGTGCCGACGTACCCCACGATTCCACACATGGGTCGTAGCCTAACCCACGATCGCTCATCGGCTGTGCGCATAACCCCAGCAATCAATCAAGCACGCTGAGCAGTAACCGACCAAACCCGCCTTATGGTGCAAAGTACGGGTGCCGTCATCTGTTTCGATGGACCGCATAAAGTGGCGAGGTGGTCACCTCCCCCGGCGCCCCCGCCGACATCGACCCCCTGGTCCGCCGCATGCGCCCGTTCGGCACGACGATTTTCGCCGAGATGTCCGCTCTTGCCGTCCGCACCGGCGCGGTCAACCTCGGCCAGGGCTTCCCGGACACCGACGGGCCCACCGTGATGCTGACCGCCGCCACCGAGGCGCTGCGCAACGGCCACAACCAGTACCCACCAGGTCCTGGCATTCCGGCGCTGCGCACCGCCGTCGCCCGCAACCAGCAGCGCTTCTGGGATCTCGACTACGACCCGGAGACCGAGGTCCTGATCACCGCCGGCGCGACCGAGGCGATCACCGCCGCCATCCTCGCGCTGTGCGAGCCGGGCGACGAAGTCGTCTGCTTCGAGCCCTACTACGACTCGTACGCGGCCGCGATCGCGCTCGCCGGAGCGGTCCGCCGGCCGGTCACCCTACGTCCCGACGGGGACGGCCGGTACGCCTTCGACCCCGCCGCGCTGCGCGCCGCGGTCGGGCCGAGGACCCGCCTGGTGCTGCTCAACTCCCCGCACAACCCGACCGGCAAGGTCTTCACCGTCGCCGAGCTCACCGCGATCGCCGCGATCTGCCAGGAGCACGACATCTGGGCGGTCACCGACGAGGTCTACGAGCACCTCGTCTTCACCGACGCCGACACCCCGCACGTCCCGCTCGCCACCCTGCCCGGGATGCGAGACCGGACGCTGCGCATCTCGTCGGCCGGCAAGACCTTCTCCTGTACGGGCTGGAAGATCGGCTGGGTCAGTGGGCCGGCCGCGTTGGTCTCCGCCACCGCCCGGGTCAAGCAGTTCCTCACCTACGTCAACGGTGGGCCGCTGCAGCCGGCCGTCGCGGTGGCGCTGGACCTGCCGGACAGCTACTACACCGGGCTGCGGCAGAGCATGCAGGCGCAGCGCGACCAGCTGGTGGCCGGGCTGTCCGAGGCCGGATTCCGGGTGTTGGTGCCCGAGGGCACCTACTTCGCCACGGCCGACATCAGCGCGCTTGGCGGCACCGACGGGATCGAATTCTGCCTGTCCCTACCGGAGCGCTGTGGCGTGGTCGCGGTACCGACCCAGGTGTTCTACGACGAGCCGGACGCCGGGCGACTGCTGGTCAGGTTCGCCTTCTGCAAACGTCCCGAGGTCCTCGCCGAAGCCAGCCGGCGGCTGGCCGGCCTGCGACCGGCCGGCTGACCGGTCCGGCCGGACCGGGTTCAGGCCGGGCGGGCCGGACCGGGTTCAGGCCGGGCTGGCCGCGCGGACGGCAGCGGCGATCCGCTCGGCGACCGAGCGGGCGGTCTCCACCGTCGCCGCCTCGACCATCACCCGGACCAGTGGCTCGGTGCCGGACGGGCGCAGCAGCACCCGCCCGGTGCCGCCCAGCTCGGCCTCGGCCTGCTCGGCGGCGGCCCGTACCGCCGGGTCTCCGGCGCCGGCGACCCGGTCGCCGACCGGCACGTTGATCAGCACCTGGGGCAGCTTGGTGATGGCGGCGGCCAGGCCGGCCAGCGAGGATCCGGTGGCCGCCATCCGGGACATCAGCTGCAGCCCGGTGAGCACCCCGTCGCCGGTGGTGGCGTAGCTGGGCATCACGATGTGCCCGCTCTGCTCACCGCCCAGCGCCAGCCCGCTGGCCCGCAGCTCCTCCAGCACGTACCGGTCGCCGACCTTGGTCTCGACCAGCTTGATGCCCTCCCGGGACATGGCCAGTCGCAGACCGAGGTTGCTCATCACGGTGGCCACCAGGGTGTCGGCGGTCAACGTGCCGGCGTCGCGCATGGCCAGCGCCAGGATCGCCATGATCTCGTCGCCGTCCACCTCGGTGCCGTCGGCGGTCACCGCCAGGCACCGGTCGGCGTCGCCGTCGTGGGCCAGCCCAAGATCGGCACCGTGTTCGAGTACGGCGGCCCGGACCACATCGAGGTGGGTCGAGCCGCAACCGTCGTTGATGTTGAGCCCGTTCGGCTCGGCGTTGATCGCGATGACCTCCGCGCCGGCCTCCCGGTAGGCGACCGGGCCGACCTCGGCCGCCGCCCCGTTGGCGCAGTCGACCACCACCCGCAGCCCGTCGAGCCGGTGGTCGACCGTGCCGACCAGATGCCCGACGTAGTGCTCGGCCCCGTCCAGCAGGTCACTCACCCGGCCGATCCCGGCCCCGGTGGGCCGCCGGCGGCCGGTGGACCCGTCGCCCTCGATCGCCGCGCCGATCGCGGCCTCGATCCTCATCTCGAGATCGTCCGGCAGTTTGTGCCCACCGGCGGCGAACAGCTTGATGCCGTTGTCCGGCATCGGGTTGTGCGACGCGGAGAGCATCACCCCGAAGTCGGCCTTGGTCTCGCCGACCAGAAACGCGACACCGGGGGTCGGTAGCACACCGACCCGCAACACGTTCGCGCCGGCGCTGGTCAGCCCGGCCACCACGGCGGCCTCCAGCATCTCGCCGCTGGCCCGCGGGTCGCGGCCGACCACGGCCAGCGGCTGACGGCTCGGATCCCGCTCGGCCAGGGTGTGCGCGGCGGCGACCGCGACCGCCAGCGCCAGCTCCGGGGTGAGATCGGCGTTGGCCCGCCCGCGTACGCCATCGGTGCCGAACAGCCGCGCCATACCTGTCATCCTCCGATGGTCCCGCTAATGGTGCCGCTCCGCCGCCCCGTCGGGGGTAGGGATCCGCCCCGCTGCGATGGCGAGCGGGCCGGCAACCGATGAAGATACTGCCGATGAACGGAAGAATCCGCATCAACTAGACAAAAAAGCACGGACGGCCGAGAAACCCCACGAAGGAGGTGTCCCAGCCGTCCGTTCAGCCGTGTCGGACTAGCGCTTCGAGTACTGCGGAGCCTTACGGGCCTTCTTCAGGCCGTACTTCTTGCTTTCCTTGACCCGGTCGTCGCGGGTGAGGAAACCCGCCTTCTTCAGCGCCGGACGGTCGTCGCCGTCGTTGGCGCACAGCGCCCGGGCGATGCCCAGCCGCAGCGCACCCGCCTGGCCGGTGATGCCGCCGCCGCGCAGGTTGGCGATCACGTCGAACGCCTCGGCCTTCTCGGCCGTCACCAGCGGCTCCCGGATCAGCTGCTGGTGCACCTTGCTCGGGAAGTACTCCTCGAGCTCGCGACCGTTGCAGGTGATCTTGCCGGAGCCGGGGACGATCCGCACCCGGACGATGGCTTCCTTACGCCGCCCAACGGTCTGGATCGGGCGCTCGCCGCGCGGCGCGCGCACCACTGGCGCGGGCGTCACGGCGGTGGCCGGCTCGGTCTCGGCAACGGCGACCGGGCTGGCCTCGGTGGTGTCGGTCATGCTGGTTCCTTCGCCCGCGCTCACTGCGCGATCTGCTTGATCTCGAACGGCACCGGCTGCTGCGCGCCGTGCGGGTGCTCGGCGCCGGCGTAGACCTTGAGCTTGCGGATCAGCTTGGCACCGAGCTTGTTGTGCGGCAGCATGCCCTTGACGGCCAGCTCGATCGCCCGCTCGGGGCGCTTGGCCAGCAGCTCGTCGTAGCCGACCTGCTTCAGCCCGCCGGGGTACCCGGAGTGCCGGTAGGCCACCTTGGTGTGCCGCTTGTTGCCAGTCAACGCCACCTTGCCGGCGTTGACGACGATGACGAAGTCACCGGTGTCGACATGCGGCGCGAAAGTCGGCTTGTGCTTGCCGCGCAGCAGCGTGGCGGCGTGGGTGGCCAGGCGGCCCAGCACGACGTCAGAGGCGTCGATCACATGCCACTGACGCTCGATCTCACCCGGCTTCGGGCTGTACGTACGCACAGGTCTACCTTGTCTCGTCGTCGGTCTGGGGTCGCGCGTCGGTCGTCAGGTAACGCGCGGGCCGTCGGGGCGACCCGGAACCGGGCGACCTGGCAGAGAACGCGCGCGCGAACGACAAGCATACCCCGGCTGACCTGGCACCATCGGACGGGGCCTCCCGCAGACGGTGAGCTGCATCCACGGATGGTGACCTGGGACGGTGACGGGTCTGGCGAGGGACGCCCCTCGGTTGTCGCACAACAGCAGGCGACGATACCCGCTGCCCGGCACGCCGGTCAAAACGGCTGGTCGGCACGGTACGCCGGAGGTCCCAGCAGATGGGCTGGCTAACCCCCTGACAACGGTCCGTGTGAGCTGCTCTTAGCAGGCTGGAAACAATCGGGACGTCGCGGTGAAATCGCCCCCCGGCACGCTTCGCACATGCCAGGCAGCGTGCAGGTGACCATCGGGCCGACCGGCGGATCCGTCGACCGGACCGTGGCCACCCACTGCCCGTACTGCGCCCTGCAGTGCGGCATGCGGCTGCGCGCGAGCGCCGACGGCGGCGTGCAGGTGCTGCCCCGGCAGTTTCCCACCAACCAGGGCGGGCTCTGTCAGAAAGGCTGGACCGCTGCCGAGCTGCTCGACCACCCGCAGCGGCTGACCACCCCGCTGGTCCGTGACCGACCGGGGGCCGAGCTGCGGCCGGCCAGCTGGGACGAGGCGCTGGACCGGATCGTCGCCGACGTCACCGGCATTCAGCAGGCACACGGCCGCGACGCGGTCGCGATGTTCGGCGGCGGCGGGCTCACCAACGAGAAGGCGTACGCGCTGGGCAAGTTCGCCCGGGTCGCGCTGCGTACCCGCAACATCGACTACAACGGCCGGTTCTGCATGTCCTCGGCGGCCGCCGCCGGGATCCGGGCCTTCGGCGTCGACCGTGGTCTGCCGTTCCCGATGGCCGACGTCGGCACCGCCGACACCCTGCTGCTGGTCGGCGCGAACGTGGCCGAGACGATGCCGCCGTTCGCCCGCTACCTGACCGAGATGAAACAGCGCGGCGGTACGTTGATCGTGATCGACCCCCGCCGCACCGCCACGGCCCGCCTGGCCGACCTGCACCTGCAGCCCACCCCCGGCACCGACCTCGCGGTGGCCAACGCGCTGCTGCACGTCGCGCTGCGAGAGGGCTGGGTGGACCAGACCTACGTCACCGAGCGGACCACCGGCTTCGACACCGTCCGGGCCACCGTCGCCGGCTACTGGCCGGCCCGGGTGGAACGGCTCACCGGCGTACCGATCGGCGATCTGGAGGCGGCGGCGCGGGCGCTGGCCGGCGGCGACCGACGCGCGACCGACGCCCCGCCCGCGAAGGTCGTCATCCTCACCGCGCGCGGAGCCGAACAGCACGCCAAGGGCGTCGACACGGTCAGCGCCTACGTCAACCTGGCGCTCGCCCTCGGACTGCCCGGCCGACCCGGCTCCGGATACGGCTGCCTGACCGGCCAGGGCAACGGTCAGGGTGGCCGGGAGCACGGTCAGAAGGCCGACCAGCTGCCCGGCTACCGGCGCATCGACGACCCGGCGGCGCGGGCACACGTGGCCGGGGTGTGGGGCGTCGACCCGGCCGACCTGCCCGGGCCGGGGGTTTCCGCGTACGAGCTGCTGGACGCGCTCGGCACCCCGGCCGGGCCGAAGGCGTTGCTGGTCTTCGGCTCCAACCCGGTGGTCTCCGCCCCCCGCGCCGGCCGGGTCCAGCGCCGGCTGGCCGATCTGGACCTGCTGGTCGTCGCCGACTTCGTGCTCTCCGAAACGGCGGCCATGGCCGACGTGGTGCTGCCCACCGCCCAGTGGGCCGAAGAGGACGGCACCATGACCAACCTGGAGGGCCGGGTGCTGCGCCGGCACGCGCTGCGGCCGCCCCCGCCCGGCGCCCGCACCGACCTGGCCGTCCTGGCCGACCTGGCGCAGCGGCTCGGCTGCCCGGCCGGGCAGTTCCCGGCCGACCCCGCCGAGGTCTTCACCGAGCTACGCCGGGCCTCGGCCGGCGGGGTCGCCGACTACGCCGGGGTCACCTGGGAGCGGATCGACGCCGCCGACGGGGTCTTCTGGCCCTGCCCGGACCCGGACCGGCCGGACACCCCACGGATGTTCACCGAACGGTTCGCCACCCCGGACGGGCGGGCCCGGTTCGTGCCGGTGGAGCACCGGGCCGCCGCCGAGGAGGTCTGCGCCGACTACCCGCTCTACCTGACCACCGGCCGGGTGCTGGCCCAGTACCAGTCCGGTGCGCAGACCCGCCGGATCGCGCCGCTGCGCGGCGCCGCCCCGGAGGCCTTCGTGGAGCTGCACCCGGACCTGGCCGCCCGGCTCGGCGTCGCCGACGGCGACCCGGTCACGGTGACCAGCCGACGCGGCGAGATGCGCGCCCCGGCCCGACTGACCGAGTCGATCCGCCCGGACACCGTGTTCGCCCCGTTCCACTGGGGTGGCGCGGGGCGGATCAACTCGGTCACCAACGACGCGTTGGACCCGACATCCCGGATGCCCGAGTTCAAGATCTGTGCGGTCAGGGTGGAGCGAGCGTGAACCGTATCGTCATCGTCGGCCACGGCATGGCCGGTGCCCGGCTCGCCGCCGAGCTGCACGCCCGGCGCGGCGACTACAAGATCACCGTGTACGGGGCGGAGCGGCACCGGGCGTACAACCGGATCATGCTGTCGAACCTGCTCGCCGGCCGGGCCGACGAGCTGGACGTCACGCTCACCGAGGCCGCCGGGCACGGCATCGACGTGCGGTCCGGGTTGGCGGTGACCGCGATCGAGCCGGCCACCCGGACGGTGCGCACCGCCGACGGCACCGCCACCGAGTACGACCACCTGGTGCTCGCCACCGGCAGCCGGGCCGTGGTCCCCGACCTGCCCGGCCTGACCGGTGCCGACGGCCCGGCGGGGTTGCCCGACCGGGTCGCGGTGTTCCGGACCCTGGACGACTGCCGGCGGATCCTCGCCGCCGCAGCCGGTGCCCGCACCGCGCTGGTGCTCGGCGGCGGCCTGCTCGGGCTGGAAGCCGCCCGTGGGCTCGCCGCACGCGGACTGGACGTACGGGTGGTACACAAGGTCGGTCAGCTGATGGAGCGTCAACTCGACGCCACCGCCAGCGCGGTGCTCGCCCGTACCCTGGCCGGCCTCGGCGTCGGCACCGAGCTGGCCGCCGCCGCCGAGTCGGTCACCGCCACCACCGACGGGGTACGGCTGCGGCTCGGCGACGGCCGGGAGCTGGACGCCGACCTGCTGGTGCTGGCCTGCGGTGTCCGGCCGGACACCGACCTGGCCCAGCGGGCCGGGCTACGGGTCGGGCGCGGTGTGATGGTCGACGACCGGATGGCCACCAGCGACCCGCGCATCTGGGCGATCGGGGACTGCGCCGAACACGACGGCGTCGTTACCGGGCTGGTCGCCCCCGCCTGGGAACAGGCCCAGGTGCTGGCCCGGGTGCTGGCCGGCGACGACCCGGGTGCCCGCTACCGGCCACTGCCGACGGTGACCCGGCTCAAGGCCGCCGGCATCGACCTCGCCGCGATGGGCGACACCCGGCCGGGCGCCGACGGGCAGACCGAGGAGCTCAGCTTCGCCGACCCGGCCCGCGGCACGTACGCCCGGCTGCTGATCCGCGACGACCGGCTGACCGGGGCGATCATGCTCGGCGACAACCCGGCCGTCGGCACCGTCATCCAGCTGTTCGACCGGGGCGGTCCGGTGCCGGCCGACCGGCGGGCGCTGCTGCTCGGCCGGTCGGTCGGCGGCACCGTCGCGGCGCCGGCGACCAGTCCGGCACTGATGCCGGACGCGGCGACCGTCTGCCAGTGCAACACGGTCAGCAAGGGGGCGCTGGTGCGCTGCTGGCGCGCCGGTGCCCGGTCGGTCGCCGAGGTGGTCGCCGCCACCCGGGCCACCACCGGCTGTGGCAGTTGCACCGACGCGGTCACCGGCATCGTCGACTGGCTCTCATCTGTGGATTCCGACGTGGAGGTACCAGCGTGAACCGGTTGATCGTCATCGGCAACGGCATGGTCGGGCAGCGCCTGGTCGAAGCGGTCCGCTCCCGCGACACCGGCGGCGAATGGCAGGTCACGGTGCTCGCCGAGGAGTCGCGGCCGGCGTACGACCGGGTCCGGTTGTCGGCCTTCTTCGACGGTGTCGGGCCGGACGAGTTGAGCGTGCACACCCCGGACGACGGGGTGGACCTGCGGCTGGCCGAGCCGGCCCGGCGGATCGACCGGGACCGCCGGGTGGTCGTCACCGACCACGGCGAGTACGGCTACGACGCGCTGGTGCTGGCCACCGGCTCGTACCCGTTCGTCCCGCCGATCGACGGCGCACACCGCCCCACCGACGGCGCCAGCGGCGGCGACCTGCGCGACGGGGTGTTCGTCTACCGGACGCTGGACGACCTGGTCGCCATCCGCGACTTCGCCACCGATCCGGCCGCCGGCCGGCGGGTCGGCACGGTGATCGGCGGCGGCCTGCTCGGCCTGGAGGCCGCCAACGCGCTGCGGCTGCTCGGCCTGCGTACCCACGTGGTGGAGTTCGCGCCCCGGCTGATGCCGGTCCAGATCGACGAGGCCGGCGGGGCGATGCTGCGCCGCTACGTCGAGGACCTCGGCGTCGACGTGCACCTGGGGACCGCGACGTCGGCGATCCGCACCGGGCCGGACGGCACCCCGCACGGGGTCGCCCTCACCGACGGCACCGAACTGGAGACCGACCTGGTCGTCGTCGCCGCCGGCATCCGGCCCCGCGACGACCTGGCCCGCGCCGCCGGGCTGGCCGTCGGCGAGCGCGGCGGGGTGACCGTCGACGCCACCTGCCGGACCAGCGACCCGCACATCTGGGCGGTCGGCGAGTGCGCCGCGGTCAGCGTCGACGGCGAACCGGGCCGCTGCTACGGGCTGGTCGCCCCCGGCTACGCGATGGCCGAGGTGGTCGCCGACCGGCTACTCGGCGGCACCGCCGCCTTCCCCGGCGCGGACACCTCCACGAAGCTCAAACTGCTCGGGGTGGACGTGGCGTCGTTCGGCGACGCGCACGGCGCCACCCCCGATTGTCTGGACGTCACCTTCACCGACCCGGCCACCCGGGTCTACGCCAAGCTGGTGCTCTCCGACGACGCGCGCACCCTGCTCGGCGGGGTGCTGGTCGGCGACGCGACGGCGTACCCGACGTTGCGGGCCAGCGTCGGCGGGCCGCTGCCGGGCCCGCCGCTGGCGCTGCTCGCCCCGGCCGGCTCCGACGGTGCCGCCGGCGGCGCCGGCATCGACGCGCTGCCCGGCAGCGCCCAGGTCTGCTCCTGCAACGCGGTCACCAAGGATCAGATCCTCGGCGCGATCGGCGAAGGCTGCACCGACGTCGCCGGGATCAAGGCGTGCACCCGGGCCGGCACCAGCTGCGGGTCCTGCGTACCGATGCTCAAGCAGTTGCTGTCCGTCGCCGGGGTGGCCCAGTCGACGGCGCTGTGCGAACACTTCGACCACAGCCGCCAGGAGCTGTTCGACATCGTCCGGGTACGCGGCATCCGGACCTTCTCCCAGCTGGTCGCCGAGCACGGTCGGGGCCGGGGCTGCGACATCTGCAAGCCGGTGGTCGCCTCGATCCTCGCCTCGCTGGGCAACGGCTACGTGCTCGACGGCGAGCAGGCCACCCTGCAGGACACCAACGACCACTTCCTGGCCAACATCCAGCGCGACGGCACCTACTCGGTGGTGCCGCGGATACCCGGTGGGGAGATCACCCCGGAGAAGCTGATCGTGATCGGCGAGGTGGCCCGGGACTTCAACCTCTACACGAAGATCACCGGTGGGCAGCGGATCGACCTGTTCGGTGCCCGGGTGGAGCAGTTGCCGAAGATCTGGCGGCGGCTGGTCGACGCCGGCTTCGAGTCCGGTCACGCCTACGGCAAGGCGCTGCGGACGGTGAAGTCCTGCGTCGGCTCCACCTGGTGCCGCTACGGGGTGCAGGACTCGGTCGGCCTGGCGGTCGCCCTGGAGCTGCGCTACCGGGGGCTGCGCGCCCCGCACAAGATCAAGTCTGCGGTATCCGGCTGCGCCCGGGAGTGCGCCGAAGCTCGCAGCAAGGACTTCGGCATCATCGCCACCGACGTCGGCTGGAACCTCTACGTCGGCGGCAACGGCGGCTTCCGGCCCCGGCACGCCGACCTGTTCGCCAGCGACCTGTCCACCGAGGAGCTCGTCCGTACCATCGACCGGTTCCTGATGTTCTACATCCGCACCGCCGATCGGCTGCAACGCACCGCGGCCTGGATCGAGGCCATGGACGGCGGCCTGGACCACCTGCGATCGGTGATCGTCGACGACTCGCTCGGGCTGGCGGCCGAGCTGGACGAGGCGATGGCCCGGCACGTCGAGTCCTACTCGGACGAGTGGCGGGACACGATCGACGACCCGGAGCGGCTACGCCGCTTCGCCTCCTTCGTCAACGCACCCGACACCCCGGACCCGTCGATCACCTTCGAGGTCGAGCGGGGCCAGCCGGTGCCGGCCCTGGGCGAGCGCCGGCCCGTCGCGCTCGGTCTCCCGACAACCCTGGAGGTACGCCGATGAGTGTGCAGACAGTCAACGTCACCGCCCGGTGGACACCGGTGTGCCCGTACTCCCGGGTGGAGCCGGAGCGGGGCGTGGCCGCACTGGTCGACGGCGAGCAGGTGGCGGTCTTCCGGACCTACGACGGGACGTTGTACGCGATCGGCAACCAGGACCCGGTGGCCGGCGCCCACGTCATGTCCCGGGGCATCGTCGGTACCCGGGGGGACATCCCGACCGTGGCGTCACCACTGCACAAGCAGGTCTACGACCTGCGTACCGGCGAATGTCTGGATCTGCCGGGCGTCGCTGTGCCGACCTACCGGGTGCGCTGTCGGGACGGGCTGATCGAGGTGCTCGGTCGGCGGCAGGACCAGTGATGTCCGACGAGCTGTCCGGATTCACCATCGGGGTCACCGCCGACCGGCGGCGCGACGAGCTGGCCGCGCTGCTGGAACGGCGGGGTGCCCGGGTGGTGCTCGCCCCGGCGCTGCGGATCGTGCCGCTGGCCGACGACACCGAACTACGGGCGTCGACCCGGGCCTGTCTGGACAATCCGCCGGACGTGCTGATCGCCAACACCGGCATCGGCATGCGTGGCTGGCTGGAGGCCGCGGAGGGGTGGGGCTTGGCCGAGCCGCTGCGGGCGGTGCTCGGCGGCGCCTACATCGTGGCCCGCGGTCCCAAGGCCCGGGGCGCGATCCGGGCAGCCGGCCTGCACGACCAGTGGTCACCCGCGTCGGAGAGCTGTGACGAGGTCACCGACTATCTACGGGCCCGCGGCGTGGCCGGCCAGGTGATCGCGATGCAGCTGCACGGGGAACGGCAACCGGAGTGTTCGGCGGCGCTCGAGGCGGCCGGCGCCACCGTGATCGAGGTGCCGGTGTACCGGTGGGCGCCACCGACCGACCCGGCACCACTGCACCGGCTGGTCGACCTGGTCGCCGGCCGGCTCGTCGACGCGGTCACCTTCACCTCCGCGCCGGCGGTCGGAGCGCTGCTGCGCGCCGCCGGGCCCAACGCCGACGCGGTGCTCGAGGCGATGCGGACCGACGTACTGGCCGCCTGCGTCGGGCCGGTCACCGCGGCGCCGCTGCGCCGGCACGGAGTGCCGGTGACCGCACCGGCTCGCGCCCGACTCGGGGCGCTGGTCCGGACCATCGTCGACGAACTGCCCCGCCGGGCGGTCAACTTGAAGGTCGGCGGACACCTGCTCACCCTGCGCGGACACGCCGCGGTGATCGACGGTGAGCTGCGCCCGTTGGCACCGGCACCGATGGCGGTGCTGCGCGCGCTGGCGCAGACCCCGGGACGGGTGCTGTCCCGGGCCGCGCTGCTGCGCACCCTGCCCCGAGGCGCCGACGAGCACGCCGTCGAGATGGCGGTGGCCCGGCTCCGGGCCGGGCTGGGTACGCCCGGGGTGATCCAGACCGTGGTCAAACGCGGCTACCGGCTGCCGATCGACTGAGGCAGGCCGCGCCCGGCGGGCTGAGCCGGTCCGGCCGGGCCGGCTGAGCCCACACGGCCGGCTGAGCCCGCGCCAGCCGGCGGCGCGCTGCGCGCCGCCGGCTGTGTTGCCGTACGGTCAGCCGACCGGGGTCGGATACCCCCGGCCGTGCTCGGCGCGCAGCGTCGCCATGGCGTGCTCGACGACATTGACCAGCACACTCTTCGTCGAGTCCCGGCTGCGGGCGTCGCACATCACCAGCGGCACGTGCGGCGCGATGGCCAGCGCCTCCCGCACCTCCTCCGGCTCGTACTGTGGCGCGCCGTCGAAGCAGTTCAACGCCACGAGGTACGGCAGCTGCCGGTTCTCGAAGTAGTCGAGCGGGGCGAAGGCGTCGGTGATCCGGCGGGTGTCCACCAGCACCGCGGCACCGACCGCGCCGCGGATGATCTCGTCCCACATGAACCAGAACCGGGTCTGTCCGGGCGTGCCGAACAGATAGAGAATCAGGTCGTCGGCCATGGTGATCCGGCCGAAGTCCATCGCCACCGTGGTGGTCTCCTTGCCGGGGACCTTTGACGGATCGTCGATGCCGACACCGGCCGAGGTCATCAGCGCCTCGGTGGTCAGCGGCGTGATCTCGGAGACCGCGCCGACCATGGTGGTCTTGCCCACCCCGAATCCACCGGCGATGACGATCTTCGCCGAGGTGATTCCCTTGTCCCGGCGGACGCCGGGACGGTCATAGCCTGCGAAGTCCACTTAGCACCCTCTCAAGAAGTTCCATCCGCTCCTCGTAGCCCTCTGTCTCAGTCGGAGCGGTGCTGTGCAACGCCAGCAGGCCGTCGGCGACCATGTCGGCGACGAGGACCCGTGCGACGCCCAGCGGGAGCCGGGTGTACGCGGCGATCTCCGCCAGTGACTGGGCACGGTTGTCGCAGATCGTGGCGATTCGATGCTTGTCGTGCCCGGCGAAACGAGACTCGGTGACCGCTGCCGCCGAGGCCACCAGCACCGCCTCCAGTGCGATGTGCTGCCGTGGCTCGGTACGCCCGCGGGTGACCGCATAGGGGCGGACCAGCGCTCCGCGCGGGTCCTGTCGTGGTTGGCCCATTGAGCGGTCACCTCCTCGTGGGTCTGCTGGCACGTCATCGGTGACGGTCCCTTGTGTCGCTGCGGAACTTCAGCCTCGGATCAGGGTCGGCCGCCCACGGTCTCCCGTGGCGCCGGGACCAGCGCGGCACCGACCCGCTCGACCAGCAATGCCATCTCGTACCCGACCTGACCGACGTCGCAACTACGGGCGGCGAGCACCGCCATCGACGATCCATCGCTGATGGACATCAGGAACAGGTACCCGCTGTCCATCTCGATCACCGTCTGCAGCACGCCACCCGCGCTGAACATCCGCGACGCCCCGTCGGTGAGGCTGACCACGCCGGAGGTGATCGCCGCCAACTGGTCGGCCCGGTCCGCCGGCAGGTCACGCGAGGAGGCGAGCAGCAGTCCGTCTGCCGAGACAGCCACGACGTGGGCGATCCCCGCCACGCTGTCGGCAAAGTTGCTGAGCAGCCAACCCATGTCCTGAATAGCTGCTGGCCTGTTCATTCGCTGGTCTCCTTGGTTGAGTTGGCGCGGTACTGCTCGCTGCCGACGGTCCGGCCGCGTTGCACGCCACGGTGATATGCCGACAACAGGCCGCGGACCTCGTCCGGGGTCCGCCGGGTCGGCTCGCGGCCCTGCTTGGCCTCCACGCCACCCGGCACCAGCTGTGCCTGGGGCTGGCGCTTTGGCAGACCAGAGCGGGTGGTGCCGGCGGTCGCCGGCTCCGCTGCCTTACTGGCCCGGGCCCAGCCCTCGTCAGCGGCGGTACGCCAACTGCCGGAGTCGCCGGTCCGTTGCCGGGGGATGGCACCCAGCGCCGACGTTGCCGCGCCGGCCGGAGTGGACGGTGCGGGCGCCGGTGGCGCGGCCGGGGGTGGTGGTGCGGCGTTCGGCTGCACCGGAGCAGAGTACGCCGCCGGCTGTGGAGTCGACTGTCCCGGGTTGCGGGCCGGCAGCGGTGTCCTGGTCGGAGCGGGTGCCGGCGAGTACGCCGGTGCGGGCGCACCGGCAGCAGGCGGACGACCGGCGGTCGGCAGCGGCAGGACGGTGGTCTCGGCCGAGCCGTGTGACCGGAACCAGACCGCCTCCATCTCCCGGAAGATGGGCATCTCGGCGGCGTCCTCGGGCCGGGCACCGGGGTTGGCGGGCGCTGCGGGGTTGGCGGGCGCTGCGGGCGCACCGCCGCCGGTGGAGCCGCCGGCCATCGGGCCGTGCGGCAACTGGCCGCCGGTGCGTACCGCCGGGGCCAGCGGGTGCATGGTGGCCGGGATGACCGACTGGTCCGGGTAGCCGCTGGTACCGGTCGGTCGCACCGTCGGGTAGGCCACGGTCGGCGTACCGACGTTGGCCACCGGCGGTGCCGCCGCAGGCGGGGCGGCGGATGCCGCCGGACGGTACGCCGGCAGCCCCGGGTTGTACGTCGGCGCGGCCGGGCCGGCGGCCGGTGCCCCGGACATGGGAGCGCCGGACATCGGGGGGGCCGACATGGGCGGCCCGGACATCGGCGAGCCGGACATCGGCGACGCGGAGATCGGGGCGGCGGACACCGGCGTCGACTGCCCGCCGGTGGTCACCGGGAAGGCGGCGGTAGGTGCACCGGCCACCGCGTTCCACTGTGACGACCGGGCGTTCTGCCACTGGTCGGTGAGGGTCGCCGTACGGCCGGGTGCCGCCGCCGGCGGACTCGAGATCGGCGACCAGGTCCCGCCTGACGTGGGCGCGGCGGAGATCGGCTCGGCCGCCATGGCCGGGCGTCCCCGCGTCATCACCGGCTCCCGGGTGCGCTGCGGCAGTACCAGGATGCTGCTCGGCAGCGTGGCCTGGGCGATAGTGCCACCCTCCGGGTTGGGCCGCAGCTCGACCCGGATGCCGTACCGGCCGGCCAGCCGGCTGACCACGGCGAGACCCATCAGTCGGAACGCCGAGACGTCGACCGTGGAGGGCTCGGCGAGCCTCCGGTTGAGATTGTCCAACTGCTCCTCGGACAGCCCCAGGCCGCGGTCCTCCACCTGGACCAGTACGTAGTCGCGCAGCCGCCGGGCGTCGGCGACGACCGTGGTGGTCGGCGGGGAGAACCGGGTGGCGTTGTCGAGCAGCTCGGCGACGAGACGTACCACGTCGTTGACCGCGTGCGCGGAGATCAGGATGTCGGTGTCGACGGTGCCGAACTCGATCCGGTTGTAGAGCTCGACCTCGGACTGCGCGGCCCGCAGCGCGTCGACCAGCAGCGCGTCCTCCCGGCGTGGCGCCGTCGAGTCGGCACCGGCCAGGACCAGCAGGTTCTCGTCGTTGCGGCGCATCCGGGTGGCGAGGTGGTCGAGCTGGAACAGCTGGGCGAGCCGCTTCGGGTCCTCCTCGCCACGCTCGATCGCGTCGAGCTCGCCGATCATCCGGTCGACCAGCGTCTGGCTTCGGCGGGCCAGGGAGAGGAACATCGCCGACACGCTCGCCCGCAGCGCGGCCTGCTCGGCGGCGATCCGGACCGCCTCCCGGTGCACCACGTTGAACGCCTGGCCGACCTGGCCGACCTCGTCGCGGTTGGGCAGGCGGATCGGGTCACGTAGGTTGCGGACGATCTCCTCCGGGCCCCGGTCGTTGAGGTCGTTGACGTCGCGGAGCTTGGCCACCGCCTCCGGCAGGTCCCGGCTGGCCACCGACATGGCGCCTTCCCGCAGCCGCCGCAGCGAGTCGTTCAACGAGCGGGCCAGGACCACCGCGAGGGCGATCGCCAGCACCAGGACGATCAGCACCGCGATCGACTCGATGATCGCCTGCCGGGTGACGTTGGTGCTCACCTCGGTGGCCCGGTCGAGCAGCCGGTTCTCCAGCTGGATCTCGGCCCACCGCATCAGGTCGTTGACCGCGCCCACGGCCCGGGCCGCCTGTGCGGCGCTCATCGGAGCCCGCTGGCCCACCGAACGGGTGATCTCGGTGGCGACCCGGTCGGCCAGGAAGACGGCGTCACCGGTGACGCTGCTGTCGACCAGCTCCTGCTCCCACGGCGACGCGGCCAGCGAGAACGACAGCAGCGCCTCCTGCTGGCTGGTCAGCGTGGCCAGGTACGACGAGAACTGCTCCTCGTCCAGCCGGCCGGTGGACAGCGCGGCGAAGATGATCGCCTCCTCCTCGGCCGTGGCCAGCTTGGCCCGGGCGAAGGCGGAGACGGCACGCAGACTGTCCGGCACCTCGCCGTCACCGGAGACCTGGCCGAGCACCTCACCGTAGGAAGCCAGGTCGGACAGGATGACGCCGTACCGCAGCACCGCTTCCGGCACTGGCATCTGCCGCCGGTCGAGCACCTCCTGGCGGGTGGCGTTCAAGGTGTCCAGGTGGTCGTCGATGGCGACCAGCTGCCGCTCGACCGCCTCCGGCACGTTACCGACCCGGTCGCGTTCGGCGGCGTACGCAGCGATCCGCTCGTCGGTGCTGCGCACCCGGATGTTGTAGGCCTCGGCGTCGGCGTCACGGGCGGCCAGGAAGGTCACCGCCGCCATCCGCTCCTTGTGGACGTCCTGAGCCAGGGCTGAGACGTCGACGGAGAGTTCGGCCATCGAGCGCACCATTCGCGCGTCGATTGCGCCCTGTCCTACGTCGACCAGCCGTACCGTGGCCAGAGCGGCGACCGCGGCCAGCGGAACGACCAGGATCAGGGCCAGTTTGGACCTGATCCGCGCATCCCTCAGTCGCGGCACCCAACGCAATGGCGCGCGGCGCTTCCGCGGGCCGTTGTCGGGCAGGGTCGTCGGTCCGGTCCTCACGACATCGCCTCCGTCGCTATCTCCACACGCGGACTGCCGACCGATGCCTGCTGCAGCGGTGAGCGCCGCATGCGGCACGGCCGCGATTTCACCAGAAGCGGACCCGCTTGGGAAGCCTCAGTGGGGCAGGAATCGGTCGGACGACCCGTAATCACCCTAGTGTTACCGGAGAGTATCTTCATCACACCGCCCTGATCAGCGCGGATAGAACTTCCACCGTCAGTTGTCCCGCCAAAGTCAACGCTCGCAACATGTACTCGTTGCCAACATGTGGGACGACAGTCCCGGAAACGCCCCGACCGGCGCGCTTGACCAGAACGCCGCCCATTGGCATGGTTTCCCAAGTTTGCAGGCTCCGCGCACACCGTACGGCATGCCGCCGGCGCGACTTCTACTGAGGACGTGCTCAGCCGCGCCGCCGCCCACCGACCGGGTGCGCATCCGCCGCGTACCTGGAGGACTGACTTGAGGCCCACCCGTTCCGCCCTACTCATGGCGCTCGCATCCACATTGCTGGCCTCTTCGCTCACCGGCTGCCAGTTCGCCAGCGACTCGGCCGGCGGGGACGGCGGCGAGATCGTCATCGCCGCCGACCTGGAACTGTCCGGTGCCGCCGCAACCGTCGGCAAGGGCTACCAGCGAGCCCTCGAACTGAAGGTCGAGCAGATCAACGAATCGGGTCTGCTGGGCGACCGGACGATCCGGCTGGACGTCCGGGACAATCGTTCCGACCCGAGCGAGTCGCTGCGCAACATCGGCGACTTCACCGGCGACTCCGCGGTGACCGCGATCATCATGGGCAGTTGCAGTGACTGTGCGGTCGGCGCCGCCCGGACGATCAACGACAAACGGGTGCCGACCATCTCGCTGGCCCCGGCCACCGCGGTCGCCACCCCGGTCACCGAGCGTCGCTATCTGTTCAAGCTCGGCCCCAACGCGGCGGACAGCGCCGCCGCGGTCGCCAACGAGCTGCGCCGCCGCAACATCGGGCGGGCCAGCCTGTTGCACACCGACGACGAGTACGGCCGGGACGGCCTGCGGGTGATCACCGCCGAACTGGACAAGCTCGACATCAACCTGGTCGGCACCGAACAGGTGCGTACCACCGACACCGACGTGAGCCAGGCCGTCGCCACCCTGGCGCAGCCGTTGACCGGCGAGAATCCGGGCGCGCTGCTGGTCTGGACCTCGGCCGAGCAGGCGGCGCTGGCGGCGGACAGCGCGGCGCAGGCCGACTACCCGGGGCCCCTGTTCTTCGACGCCGCCGCCGCCGGGGACCTGTTCCTGTCCGGTGGTTCGGCCAACGGCACCAAGGGCGTCAACCTGGTCTTCACCCAGACCATGGTGATCGACGACGTGATCGCCAACACCCCGGCGAAGGCAGCCCGCAAGCAGTGGTTCCGCGACTACACGGCCAGGTTCGGCAGCTACTACGGGTTCTCCTCGTTCGCGGCCGACGCCGTCCAGCTGATCGCCGACGCGGTGGCCACGTCGACCGGCGACGGCTCGATCAACCGGGAGGCCATCCGTGAGGTGCTGGAGACCACCCAGTTCGACGGGCTCTCCGGGCCAATCCGGATGACCCCGGACAACCACTCCGGACTGATGCCCCAGGCACTGACCATGCTGGTCTCCCGGGGTGGCCGCTGGCGGCTGGCCAGCTGACGACCCCGGTACGGCCCGGCCTCGTGCGCCCGCCAGGATCTCCTGGCGGGCGCACGACGTCCGGGGCGGGCGCGACATGGTGGCGACGTCAGCGGGCCGACGTCGTCTCCCGCACCCACGGCAGCAGCAACCGTTCGAAGCCGACCAGCGCGAAGTAGAGCAGGATGCTCATCAGCCCGATCAACACGATCGCCGCCCAGGCGGCGGAGTTCTCGCCCATCCCGCTGAACTGCAGGGTCATGTAGCCCAGCCCTTCCTCACCGGCCTGGAACTCACCGATGACCGCGCCGATCGCCGCCAGCGGCATCGCGACCTTCAGGCCGACGAAGATCTGCGGCAACGCCGCCGGAAACCGGATCTTGCGGAAGGTCTGCCAGCGGGACGCGTCCAGCGACCGGGCCAGCTCGGCCAGATCGGCCGGGGTCGAGGTCAGGCCGGTCACAGTGGAGAGCACGATCGGGAAGAAGCAGAGCAGGAAGACCATGGTGAGGATCGACTGCTGGCCCCAGCCGAGAGTGACCACGAGCAGCGGGGCGAGCACGATCTTCGGTACGGCGTTGAGCGCCACCAGCAGCGGGGAGAACATCCGCTCGGCCACCTGGGAGCCGGCCAGCGCCAGTCCGATCAGCACCCCGACCACGGTGGAGATCGCGAACCCGGCGACGGTCGAGGTGGTGGTCGCCAGGGTGTGTTCCAGCAGTCGCGGCACCCGCAGGGAGAACGCCGCGTACACGTCCTGCGGGGGTGGCAGCACCACCGAGTGCACCAGGTCGAACACGCTGGTCACGAGCCACCACACGGTCACCGTCACCGCCACGCCGAGCAGCGGTAGTCCAACGGCGGCGATCCGGCCGCCGGCGGGGCGGCGGACCGGAGCGGTGGTCGCGGCGCGTACCGGTGGCGCCTGCGCCGGTTTGAGTACGGTCATCAGATGCCTTCCGTGGATACTCCGGCCTTCCGGCCGGGGAGGAAACGGACACCTGCGGAGCACGGCAGGGAAAGTCGACTCGCCGCCGAGGCGGATCGACGTCCACTACTCACACACCGAGAGATCCGGCGTGCGAACAGGTGTGCTAACGTGGCCTTGCCCTTCCGGTGACAGCCAGGCCGGTCGGGCCTACCGCCGGGCTGGTGGGAAGTGACGTCTGTGGAGACCGTGTAAGACCGATGGGCGGTACTCCGTCCCTCGCCGTTGATTCGGGTCGGCAGTGGTCGGCGAAGCAGAAAGCTCGACCCGTGAGGGTCGAATCTCCTTGCTTCAGCAGGGGGAGATGTCAACGACACTCCTCAGGCTCGCCGAGCCGCCGGGTGTGGGCGGGTGGGCCACCCACCGGTGGCCCACCCGCCCACACCCGGGTCGGTCAGGATTCGGCGTTCGGGGCCAGGTCGAAGTTGACGACCTGCTCCGGCTCCAGGCCCGGCGGGATCGCCCCGGCGCCCTGCAGGATCGCGATGCTGCGGGCGATCCGCTGGCTGTCCAGCGCACCGACCGGCACACCGGAGCTGGTCGACTTCACGAAGGCGGCCATCAGCTCCAGTTCGGCGGCGGCGGCGGCCGGGTTGGCCTCCTCCACGTTCTTGGCCAGGATCTCGCCGGCCTCCTCCGGGTTGGTGATGCTGTACTCCAGGCCCTTGAGCAGTGCCGCGCTGAAGCGCTTCACCATCTCCGGGTCCTCCTCGGCGATCGCCGTCGAGGTGATCAGCACGTTGCCGTACAGGTCGGTCATGATGTCGCTGTACGGCAGCACCACGGCGGTCTTGCCCTGCGCGACGGTCTCCACGGTGGGCTTACCGACCACGAACTGGCCGATGCCGTCCACCGAACCGGAGGCCAGGGTGCCCATCAGGGTCTGCGGGGCGCCGTTGACCCACTCGACCTTGGTCTCGTCGATGCCGGCCAGCGAGGCGTAGGTCGGGAACAGGTTGCGCACCACCGAGCCGGGGGCGTCGGCGAGCGTCTTGCCCTCCAGGTCCTTGGGGGTGGTGATGCCGCTGCCGTCGAGCGCGATGATCGCGGCCATGGTGCGCTGCTGGATGCCGGCGACCACGACGAAGTCCTTCGCCTCGCCGTTGCCGTACTGCAGCAGTCCGCCGGTCATGTCGATCGGCGTGAAGTGGGCCTGTCCTGCGACGACGGTCTTGATGTTGTCGCCGGTGCCGGCTCCTGCCTTGACCTCGACGTCGAAACCGGCCTCCTCGAAGAAGCCCTTGTCCTTGGCGACCCAGGCGTAGGAGTCCCGACCGAAGTTACCGAAGGAAGTGAGGTACGTCACTTTCTTCAATTCCTCGGTGCCACCGGCATTCGCCTCGTCACCGTCGTCCGCGCTGCAGCCGGCAGTGACCGCGAGCGCCGCCGCGAGGGCCGTGGCGGCGATCGTACGGGTGAGCCTTGTCATGAACGTGTGTCCTTTCCAACCCGACGGCCCCTCGACAAACCCGCAGGTCGTCGAGCCGACCGGAGGGGGTAGTTGGTCCGGCGCGGCAGCCGGTCGGTGGGGGCCGCACCGGTGCCGCGGTCGCGTTGGGAAACTTCGCGGGCAACAGAGTACGAGGGAAACCTCACCAATGCGACAGCCGGGCATCGCGAACCCTGGATCGCAATCAAAAGTGTTTACCGTGCGGGTGGTGCATGGCCGGCACGATCCGGATACTCTGTCCCCCGCTTGTTGATCGACTCAGGACGAGGGAGCTGCCGGCCCCATGATCCAGCTCAGCGGAGTCGGACGGACGTTCGCCGGTCGCTCCGGCACAGTGGAGGCACTGCGCGGCATCGACCTTTCGGTGACTGCCGGTGAGTTCGTCGCGGTCGTAGGTCGATCCGGTTGCGGCAAGTCCACCCTGCTCAGACTCATCGCCGGGCTGCTTCCGACGACAGCCGGCGAGATCACCGTCGGTGGTCAGCAAGTGGTCAAACCACGCCGGGACATCGCGATGCTCTTTCAACGTCCGGCCCTGCTGCCCTGGCGATCAGTGCTGGACAATGTTCTGCTGCCGGCGGAGATCTTCGGGTTGCGCCGCAGACAGCACCGGGCGAAGGCCATGGAACTGCTGGAGATGGTCGGGCTGGCCGGCTTCGACAAGCGGCTGCCGCACGAGCTGTCCGGCGGCATGCAGCAGCGGGTGTCGCTGTGCCGCTCGTTGCTCGCCGAACCACAGGTGCTGCTGATGGACGAGCCGTTCTCGGCGCTGGACGCGCTGACCCGGGAGGAACTCTCCGTCGAGCTGCAACGGATCCACATGGAGCGCGCGGCGACCATCGTCTTCGTCACCCACTCGATCGACGAAGCCGTCCTGCTCGCCGACCGGGTCGTGGTGCTGAGCCCTCGACCAGGGCGGATCCGCAAGATCGTGCCGATCGACATCCCCCGCCCCCGCAGCCTGGGGCGCAACGCGCACACCGAGGACGTGGCCCGGTGCAGTGCGGAGCTGCACGAGGTGCTGATGGAACGCGACGCACCGGCGACGGCCGGGATCGGAGGGTACTGACCATGCGGGTCAGCGTGTTCACCGAGCCGCACCGCGGCGCCAGCTACGACGACCAGCTCCGGCTGGCCCGGCTCGCTGAGGAGTCCGGGTTCGAGGGTTACCTGCGGGCCGACCACTACCAGTCGATGGGCGAGGAGCTGGCGCTGCCGGGGCCGACCGACGCCTGGCTGACCCTGGCCGCGCTGGCCCGGGAGACCTCCCGGATCCGGCTCGGCACGCTGGTCACCTCGGCGACCTTCCGGCTGCCCGGACCGCTCGCCGTGATGGTCGCCCAGGTCGACCAGATGAGCGGTGGCCGGGTCGACCTCGGCATCGGCGCCGGCTGGTACGCCCGGGAACACACCGCGTACGGGCTGCCGTTCCCGTCCGTCGGGGAACGCTTCGACCGGTTGGCCGAGCAGCTCGAGGTGATCACCGGGCTGTGGCGTACCCCGGTCGGTGACAAGTTCAGCTTCCACGGCGACCACTACCAGCTGGTCGACGCTCCGGCGCTACCGAAGCCGGCGCAGCCGGCCGGCCCGCCGATCATCATCGGCGGACGGGGGCCGAAGCGGACCCCGGAGCTCGCTGCCCAGTTCGCCGACGAGTTCAACATGCCGTTCAAGTCGGTCGCCGAGACCGCGGCGGCTTACGAGCGGGTGACCGAGGCCTGTCACCGGTCCGGGCGCACCGAGCAGGGCCGACCGCCGCTGACCATGTCGGCCGGCATCGTCATCGCGATCGGGCGTACCGACGCCGAGGCGCAGCGTCGCGCCGCGCCGCTGCACGAGAAGAGCGCCCTGCCGCCGGAGGACCCGGTGATCGGTTCGCCGGCCCAGCTGGTGGACCGGATAGGGGAGTTCGCGGCGATCGGTACCAGCCGGGTACACCTGCGGTTCATCGACCTCGCCGATCTGGACCACCTGGAGCTGGTCGCCGCCGAGGTGCTGCCCCAGCTGGGCTGACCCACCGGCCCGGCGGCGGTCGCCCCGGTCCAGGTCGACAGTGCGGGCGGCCGGCCGTAACCTCCCGGCATGGCCTTGCGGACCTGGCTCAGAGCGATCACCACGGCATTCGGTGTGGCGGCGTTCGTCGGCGCTGTCCAGCTCGGTGCCGGTTACGGTCTCCAACTGGTACGCCTGCGTCGCGACTTCGTCGGGCCGACCGCAGACTTCTGGCCGACCCAGCTGTCCTGGCTCGCCTGGTTCGCGATCGTCGCTGCCGTCGTCGGCGCGTGCGTGGCGCAACGGGTCGCCGAGCAGCGTCCGGCCCGGCCCCGGCGGGTGTCGGCGGTCCGTACAGCGGTCCGCCGGGTCGTCTTGGCGCTGGTCGCCGCAATCGGTGCGGCGCTCGCCGTGGTCGGGTTGTCGGTGCTGCCGGCGCAGGCGTCGACCGGGGTCGACGATCCGGTGACGGTTACCGCCCTGATCGGCGGGATCGGGGCGGTGGTGGGTCTGCCGGCGGCGCTGGCCGCGTTGACCCATCCGGCGATGCGCTGGAACATGCTGGTGTTCAGCGGCGCGCTCTGGCTGCTGGCGGTCGGGTCAGTTGCCCCGGATCTGTGGGCGGGTGACCCCGTCGCCGAGGTCCGACCCGGGGTCCTCGAACCGGTCATGCTCGACCCGGGTGACTCCGGTTGGCAGCTGTTCGTGCTGCTGCCGGCGCTGGCGCTGGTGCTCGGTGCGGCGGTGAGCGGGCTGGCCCGATGGCGGACGGCGCCGACGGTGGCCACCGCGGTGTCCGGAATGGCCGGACCGGCGGTCCTCGACGCCGCGTACCTGGCCGCCGGGGCCGGCCGCGCCGGGCCTTACCAGGACGACCCCTACTGGGCGGCGCTGCTGGCGGTGGCCGCCGGAGTCGTCGGTTCGATCACCGTGGCTGCCGTGCGCCGGCCCGGCCGACGGGCCAGCACCGCAACCGGAACGCCCGCACCCGTGCCCGCGAGTGGGACGCCCGCGCCCGCTGTCGGAGCGACCGTCGGACCCGCCGATAGCTCGTCCGAGAGCCGAGAATCGGTAGGGGAAATTGCCCTATCTGAAAAGATTCCCGCCGATTCGGCATTCGTCGGGCGGGTGTCACCCGGTCCGGCAGCGCCGCCTGTGCCGGACCCGCCGACGCCGGGCCGGCCCACGCCCGACCCGCTGGCGTCACACCCGCCTGCAGCGGACCCGCCCACACCGAGCCTGACCTCACCGGACCCGGTCCGATCAGGCCCGGTCCGATCAGGCCCAGTCCGATCAGGCCCAGTCCGATCAGGCCCAGTCCGATCAGGCCCGACCGCAGCGTCACCGGTGCCGGTCGCCGCGCAGTCGCATCCGGGCGACCGTCCGCCGCCGGTACCCGCGGCGGTCACCCCCCGTGTCGACCCGACCCCGATCGCGCCGGACGGGCCGCCGACACCGACACCGACTCCGGTGACCGATGGCGTCGACCGGCCGACGCCAAAGCCGGTCGCACCACCACCGGTCGCACCGCAACCGGTCGCCGCACCGCCCACCGCACCTGCGGCCGGCCGGATTCCCCGGCCACGGTTCATGCGCCAGCGGCGGCCGGCGCCTCCACCGGCGTTGACCGACGAGGACGCCGAACACGTGGACTGGGTCAGCGAGTTGCGCCGGCAGCCCCGCCGCGCGGACGGCCGGAACCGTAACGGTGCGGAGGACCGGAACCGTAACGGTGCCGACAGCCGGAGCCGTAGCGGCGCCGACGATCAGGCCAACGGCAGGTAGACCCGGCCACCGGATGCGACGAATTCATCCGACTTGTCCTTCATGCCCTGCTGGGCGTACTCCTTCAGATCCTGCGTGATTTTCATCGAGCAGAACTTCGGGCCGCACATCGAGCAGAAGTGGGCCGACTTCGCCGGCTCGGCCGGCAGCGTCGCGTCGTGGTAGGACCGGGCGGTCTCCGGGTCCAGCGACAGGTTGAACTGGTCCTCCCAGCGGAACTCGAACCGCGCCTTGGACAACGCGTCGTCCCAGGCCTGCGCTCCCGGGTGTCCCTTGGCCAGGTCGGCCGCGTGCGCCGCGATCTTGTACGCGATCACTCCGGCCTTGACGTCGTCGCGATCCGGCAGCCCCAGGTGCTCCTTCGGCGTGACGTAGCAAAGCATCGCGGTACCGAACATGCCGATCATCGCCGCCCCGATCGCCGACGTGATGTGGTCGTACGCCGGGGCGATGTCGGTGGTCAGCGGGCCGAGCGTGTAGAACGGCGCCTGGTGGCACAGCTCCTGCTGCAGGTCCACGTTCTCCTTGATCTTGTGCATCGGCACGTGGCCGGGGCCTTCGATCATCACCTGCACGTCGTGCTCCCACGCCACAGAGGTCAGCTCGCCCAACGTCCGCAGCTCGGCGAACTGCGCGGCGTCGTTGGCGTCGGCGATCGACCCCGGCCGCAGCCCGTCACCCAACGAGAAGGTCACGTCGTAGCGGGCCAGGATCTCGCACAGCTCGGCGAAGTTGGTGTAGAGGAAATTCTCCTGATGGTGCGCCAGGCACCAGGCGGCCATGATCGACCCGCCCCGGGAGACGATCCCGGTGACCCGGTCGACCGCCAACGGCACGTACGGCAGCAGCACCCCGGCATGCACCGTCATGTAGTCGACGCCCTGCTCGGCCTGCTCGATCACGGTTTCCCGGAACACGTCCCAGCTCAGCTTGACCGGATCCCCACCAACCTTCTCCAACGCCTGGTAGATCGGCACCGTACCGATCGGCACCGCCGAGTTGCGCACGATCGCCTCGCGGGTCTCGTGGATCCGCTTGCCGGTGGACAGGTCCATCACCGTGTCCGCACCCCACCGGGTGGCCCAGGTCAGCTTCTCCACCTCCTCGGCCACCGACGACGAGACCGCCGAGGTACCGATGTTGGCGTTCACCTTCACCAGGAACCGACCACCAATGATCATCGGCTCGGACTCCGGGTGGTTGACGTTGGCCGGCAGCACCGCACGTCCGGCGGCGATCTCCTCCCGTACCACCTCGGCCGGAAGGTTTTCCCGCAGCGCGACGAACTCCATCTCCGGGGTGACGGTCCCGGCCCGGGCGTACGCCAACTGGGTGGGCCGACGCCCGTCCGCCCCGGCCAGCGGGGTGCCGGCACCGCGCACCGGGGCGACGTCGCCGCGCTCGGCGATCCACCGCCCGCGCAGCGCGGCCAGCCCGATTTGCGGGTCCGACCCCGGGCCGGACGTGTCGTAGAGCCGCACCGGCGGGTTGTCGCCGGTGAGGGTCACCTCGGCGAACGGCACCTGGATGTCCGGTCGCGATCCTTGCACGTACACCTTGCGCCGAGCCTGCATCAGCGGGCCTCCTTCAGGTAGTTGCCGACTGTCCGGCGGTTGCCGGCTCTCTCTCAGGTGGTTGCCTACGGTCAGGTGGCCGCCAGCTGATTCGACCATCCGAAGTGGTCTATTGGTCCGTGACCGGAGCCCAACCGCCAGTTCCGGGCGCCGTCGAGCGCCCGCGCGACGTACTCCTTGGCGTAGATCAACGCAGCCGGTACGTCGTCGCCGAGCGCCAGCCGGGCGGCCACCGCCGCCGCGAAACTGCACCCGGTGCCGTGCGTGTTGCCGGTGTCCAGCCGCCCGCCGGCCAGCCGCCAGCCGCCGTCGGCGGTGCCGACGACGTCGACCGCCGGGTCCGCCGTCGCGACCACGTCGGCCGAGGCCGGGTCGGTCGACGTACCGTCCGGGTCGCCACCGGTGACCACCACGAACCTCGGTCCGCCGGCGGCCAGCTCGGCGGCGGCCCGCGCCATTTCGTCGACGGTCCGCACCGGCCAGCCGACCAACGCCGAGGCCTCCGCCCGGTTCGGTGTCGCGACCAGGGCGTACGGCAGCAGCCGCTCGACCGCGCCGACCACGCCGAGCCGGTGCCCGCTGGTCGAGACCAGCACCGGATCGACCACCAGGTTCGGCAGCTCCCCGGCTCGGGCCAGCGCGGCGACCGCCCCGGCGATCCGGGCCGTACCGAGCATGCCGGTCTTCACCGCGCGCACCGGCAGGTCGGCGCGGACCGCCTCGATCTGGGCGAGCACCTGCGCTGCCGGCAGCTGATGGACGCTGGTGACGCCGGTGGTGTTCTGCGCGGTCACCGCGGTGATCGCGCTGGTGCCGTAGACGCCGAGCGCGGCGAAGACCTTCAGGTCCGCCTGGATGCCGGCGCCGCCGCCGGAATCGGAGCCGGCGATCGTCATCGCCACCACCGGAGTGGCCTGCTCGCCGGCCATCAGCTGCCCACCTCGGTCGCCGGCCATCAGCTGCTCACCTCGGCCGGTGACGCAGCCGCGACCAACTCCGCCACGATGGCCGCCGGGTCGGCGGCGCGCATCACCGCGCCCATCACCGCCACCCCGGCGGCACCGGCCGCCCGGCAGGTGGCGACCTGCTCCGCCGTGGTCACCCCGGCGAGGGCGACCACCGGCCGGTCGGCGGCCACTCGGACCAGACGGGCCAGCCCGGCCGGACCCAGCGGCGGCCCGTACCCGGGCTTGGACGCGGTCGCGAAGACCGGCGACACCGTCAGGTAGTCCTCCGTGGTCAGTCGGCTGAGCTCGGCCTCGTCGTGGCAGGAGCGGCCGACCAGCCCCAACGCCGGTGGCGGGTACGGCCCGGCGGCGCTCAGGTGCACCGCGTCGCCGCCCAACGGGTCGGGGCCGGCGACGATCAACGTCCCGCCGACCGGGGCGAGGATGCCGCGCAGCCGGTCGGCCAACGCGGCGCGTTCGGCCCGGGGCAGGTCGCGTTCCCGCAGCACCACCTGCCGGAGTCCGCCGGCCACCGCCGCCGCGACCACCTCCGGCAGCGACCGGGCCGTCTGCCGGCGATCGGTGAGCAGCATGATCCCGTTCACAGTTCGGGCCGCCCTTCGTCCGGAGTGGATGCCAGGGCGTGGAAACGCTTCGGGATCCGCCCGGCCCGGCCGGCCAACCGACCCGCCTCGATGGCGTACCGCATGGCGGTTGCCATCGCGACCGGGTCGGCGGCCCGGGTGACCGCGCTGGCCAGCAGCACCGCGTCGCAGCCGAGTTCCATCGCGAGCGCGGCGTCGGAGGCGGTGCCGACCCCGGCGTCCAGCACCACCGGGATGTCCACCGACTGACGGATCAGTCGAATGTGGTGCGGGTTGAGGATGCCCAGCCCGGAGCCGATCGGCGCGCCGGCCGGCATCACCGCCGCGCAGCCGGCGTCGGCCAGCCGGCGGGCCAGCACCGGATCGTCGGTGGTGTACGGCAGCACGGTGAAACCGTCGTCGACCAGCTGCTCGGCGGCGCGCAGCAGCTCGGCGCCGTCCGGCAGCAGGGTGCGTTCGTCGCCGATGACCTCCAGCTTCACCCAGTCGGTGTCGAACGCCTCGCGTGCCAGGTGGGCCACCTTGACCGCCTCGGTGGCGGTGTAGCAGCCGGCGGTGTTCGGCAGCAGCCGTACGCCGCAGCGCTCCAGCAGGTCGAGCAGGCCGCCGTGCATGGTGGCGGCGCTGTCCACCCGGCGCAGCGCGACGGTGACCAGCCCGGTGCCACTGGCCGTGATCGCCTGCTCCAGGATGTGCAGGTTGGCGGCACCGCCGGTGCCGAGGATCAGCCGGGAGTCGAAACTGTGCCCGGCAACGGTGAACGGCATCCGACTCACCCGCCCTGCGCCGCGATCAGCACCTCGACCCGGTCGCCGTCGCACAGCTGCTCGGCCGACCAGCCGCTGCGCGGCACCACTTCACCGTTGACGGCGACAGCGACGCCGCGTGCCCGGTCGGTGACCGCCCGGACGACGTCGACCAGCAAAGTCCCGGTCGGCGCGGTCATCGGTGCCCCGTTGACGATCAACTCCACGGCTGCTCCTCCCTCGCGATCTCGCTGGTCGCGGCGGTGAACCGGGCCGGCTGGAACGGTGCCAGCGCCGGATCCGGGTCGCCCCCGGCCGCCAGGTCTGCGATCAGGTCGGCGGTCACCGGGGTCAGCACGATGCCGTGCCGGTGGTGCCCGGTCGCCACCAGCACTTCCCGGCCTGCGGTGCCGCCGGCCGAGTTGACCTCGGGCTGCTGGTGCCAGCCGAGCAGCGGCGCGTTGTCCGGGGTGCCGGGCCGGGCCGCCGCCTGTGCCTCGACCATCTCGTACTCGGCGATCTCCGGCAGCAGGTCGGCGGCGGCGCGCAGCAACTCCAGCACCGCTCCAGCGGTGACGGTGGTGTCGACGCGCTCCTCGACGGTGGCGCCGACGACCACCTCACCGTCGGCGCGCGGCACCAGGTAGACGTGCCGGCCGTCGGCGTACCCCCGGATCACGTGCCGGAACCCGACGGCGCCGGCGGGTGCCCGCAGCCGCAAAATCTGGCCTTTCACCGGGCGGACCGGCAGCCCGGTCAGCGCCGCCGATCCGCAGCCGGCGGCGACCACGACGACCCGCGCGTCCAGTGCGGAAAGATCGGTGACCGGCTGCGGGACGACGGTCACCCCGGCCCGGTCCAACGCGGTGTCCAACGCCGCGACCAGCCGACGCGGGTCGACCTGGTGGTCGTCAGGCATCAGCGCACCGCCACGCACCCTCGGCGCCAGCGCCGGTTCGCGCTCGCGCAGCGCCGTGGCGCGCAGCAGCGTGATCGGCAGGTCCAGACTCTGCTGGTACGCCCAGAGCCGCTCCGCCTCGCGCCGGTCGTCGCCGGTGAGCGTGACGACCAGCGTGCCGTCGGTGCGGTAGCCGATGTCCTGGCCGGTGACGGTGGTCAGCTCGGCGGCGAACGCCGGCCAGCGGGCCGCCGATTCGACCAGCAGCCGGGTCAGCTCAGCCTCGCCGAAGTGCGACTCGGCGACCGGGGCGAGCATCCCGGCGGCCACCGAGGACGCCCCGGACCCGGGTGCCGGATCGTAGAGCACGGTACGCAGCCCGCGCTTGGCGCACCGCCAGGCGATACTCATCCCGATCGGCCCGCCGCCGACCACCGCGACATCGGCCCGGCCGTTGGCGTTTCCGCTGCCTGTCACCGTCATGCCGGCGCTCCGTCGGCGGCGGCCGGCCGTTGCCGTACCGCCGCCAGCAGCTCAGCCGTGGCCCGCCCCGGGTCGGTGGCGGCGGCGATCGCGCCGACCACCGCGACCCCGTGCGCCCCGGCGGCCAGCAGGTCCGGCACCCGGTCCACAGTGATCCCGGCGATCGCCACCACCGGTACGTCGACGGCGGCGACGACGGCGGCCAGCCCAGCCGGCCCGATCGGGTCGGGCAGCCCGGTCTTGGTGCCGGTGGCGTAGCACGGACCGACCCCCAGGTACGTCGCCCCGGCAGCGACCGCCGCCCGCCCGGTGGCCGGGTCGCGGGCGGTGGCGCCGAGGACCGCGTCCGGGCCGAGCACCCGGCGGGCGGCGTCGACCGGCAGGTCCAGCGCGCCGACGTGCGCGCCGGCCGCGCCGGTGGCGAGCGCGACGTGCAGCCGGTCGTTGACCAGGCAGGTCACCTGGTACGCGGCACATTCGGCGACCGCGCGGCCGGTCAGCTCGTATGCGTCCCGGTCCGACATGTCGTCCTCGACCCGGACCTGCACGACCAGGTCGGCGGCGGCGTCGGCGGACCGCGCGGCCGCGAGCGCGGCCCGCAGTACGCCGAGCGGGTCACGCCCGGGTCGGGTGTCGGTGATCAGATGCAGTCGCCCAAGGGACGGCACGGCAACGCTCCTCCCTGCGCCGGCATTACCCGGATCAGGTTCGACGGTCGGAGGCCGCGTCAGCCTCCCTCTCAGCCCGGTGCACCGGGCTCCCGTGGGTTACTTGCCTGTTACCGTACGACGGTCTCGTCGATCCGCCAAGGGCCGATCCGAGGCAACCTTCGGTCGCTGCCCACCCCGCCGCTGTCGGCCGTGACCAGGCTCACCATCAGCTGGACGGACGAAGATCACGCGCAGCCCGGATGCGTCATTGGCGCAGGTGACTACCGGTAGTCATGCTATTTTCGGTAGCGCAGGAGGCCCTTCGGGGTTCCCGCAGCCGCCTTGGGGCCCGCTCACGCGGGCCCTTTGTGCGTCTGGCGTGCCGGATTCCAACACCACGTGTGGTAGACCCGTGGTTGCACCCAGGACCACATGCGCTCGTTGGCGACGGCCGCCCTACGCGATCCTCTGGTCGGCCGGACCCAGAAGCGTTAGCTGGTGAAGGTGCCAGCCCTCGCGGCGGCGACGAAGCTCGACCAGCTTGCCGGGGCGATCACCAGCACCGGACCAGCCGGATCCTTCGAGTCCCGCACCCCGACGACCCCGCCCAGCCCGTCAGCCACCTCGACACATTGGCCCTGGTTGTTCGACCGGCTGATCTTCCGCCAGTTGGCGGAACTAAAGTCGATCACCGTCGTACTCCCTCGCCGTCCGCCAGAGCAGATCGCGGCTGCGCTGCTCGTCCATTGCCAGATCACCCACGCCGCTGAAGCTCCAAGCATAGCTGTCGCGCTCGTCCGGCCGGTCCAGGAAGAGCGCGCCGGTCAGACCCTCCACGTAGACAGTGGTCGGTTCGTATTTTTCCGGGAAATCCAGAACTATGAACGAACCGTGGGCCATCAGACCGGCATGTAGCCCTGCGCTGAACGGCAGCACCCGGATCGAGACGTTCGGCAGTTCGCTGGCCTGGGCGAGACGCCGGAGTTGGCCAGCCATGATCTGTGCACCGCCGATCGGCCGGCGCAGGATCGCTTCGTCCAGCAGGATGTCAAACCTGGGCAGGTACGGCTCGAGCCGGGTCAGCAGCCGCGCGCGGCGCATCCGCACCTCGACCCTGCGCTCGACCTCCTCGGCAGGTACCTCGTCCTGGTTCATGCTGAACACCGCAGTCGCGTACTCGCGGGTCTGCAACACGCCAGGGACGAAGCACGTGTGGTACTGGCGGAGCGCTGAAGCAGCCTCTTCGAGACCTATGTAGAGCTCGAACCAGGACGGGATGCTGGCGTAGTCGTGCCACCAGCCCTCACCGCGCTCCATCCGCAGCAGCTTGGTCGCCGACCACTCCAACTCCCGAGCCGCCGTGGTCTGCGGAACACGGGCCAGCCGCTCCCGCAACCGACGCAGCTCCCGACCGAGCTGCCGCCGCGGCACCGACGAGTTCAACAATGCTGCGGGCACGTTGCCACCTCCTGATATGCCACTCACCGACGACAGAATGATCGACAGACGACATTCACTATCGAGTGGACATATCTCTACCACAACGCCACGACGCCATTGCTGAACCGCTAATTGATCATCGGCGGAAGTCCAGCCGAGGAGACAAGATCATGTGAGGCTCAGATACCTTACGAGCGCGACGTAGGGTATCTGAGCCTCACATGATCTTGTGGATGCAGTTCCGGTCAGCTCAGCGAGCCGCCGGGGCCGGCGGGCTCCGGCAGGATCGACCGCAGTTCGGCGAGGTCGGCGGCGTCCGGCTGCCAGGTCCCGGCGGCGGCGTTCGCCCGTACCTGCTCGGGGGTGGTCGCCCCGGCGATCACCGACGCCACGGCCGGCTGCGCGGCCAGGCCGCCGATCGCGACGGTGAGCAGCGGCAGGTTTCGCTTCGCGGCGTACGCGTCGAGGGCCTCGATGACGTCCCACGGCGCCCCGGCGAGCCGGGCGGCGTACCGGCTGCTCTCGCCGGCCAGCCGGCTGCCGGGCGGCGGCGCCTCACTCCGGCGGTACTTGCCGGTCAACAGCCCGTCGGCGAGCGGGAAGTACGGCAGCAGCCCCAGTCCGAAGCGCTGGCAGGCCGGCACCACTTCCTGCTCCACCCGCCGGTCCAGCAGGTTGTACTCGTTCTGCGCACTGACGAACGGCGACAGCCCACCGGTACGCGCGGTCCACGCCGCATCGGCGATCTGCCAGCCGGCAAAGTTCGAGCAGCCCAGATAGCGGACCTTGCCGCCGCGTACCAGGTCGTCCAGGGCCTGCAGGGTCTCCTCGATCGGGGTGACCGGGTCCGGCTCGTGGAACTGGTACAGGTCGATGTGGTCGGTGCCGAGTCGACGCAACGACGCCTCGACGGCCCGCACGATGTACCGCCGCGAGCCGCGTACCCCGTGGTCGACGCCGTTCATCCCCGACATGTCCATGCCGAACTTGGTGGCCAGCACCACGTCGTCACGGCGGCCGCGCAGCGCCGCCCCGAGCTGTTCCTCGGAACCGCCCGAAGGCGTGCCGTAGATGTCGGCGGTGTCGAACAGGGTGATCCCGGCGTCGATCGCCGCGTCGACCACCGCCCGGGTGCCGGCGGCGTCGAGCTTGCGGCCGAAGTTGTTGCAGCCGACCCCGACCGCCGACACCATCAGCCCGGAGTTGCCCAACCGGCGGTAGATCATCTCAGTCACACCGGCCAGCCTACGACGGTCAACGGACGTCCCAGACCGGCTCGGGGACCTCGACCACCTCGCCGTCGCCCTGGAACAGCACGAACCGGTCGAACGACCGGCTGAACCAACGGTCGTGGGTGACCGCGATCACCGTACCCTCGAAGGCCTTCAGCCCTTCCTCCAGCGCCTCCGCCGACGCCAGGTCCAGGTTGTCGGTCGGCTCGTCGAGCAGCAGCAGGGTCGCGCCGGACAACTCCAGCAGCAGCACCAGGAACCGGGCCTGCTGGCCACCGGAGAGGGTGCCGAACCGCTGGTCGCCCTGGCCGGCCAGGTCGTAGCGGGACAGCACGGCCATCGCCGCGTGCCGGTCCATCCCGTCGCGGTGGTCGTCGCCGCGCCACAGTACGTCGGCGAGGGTCTGGTCGAGCAGTTCCGGCCGGTCGTGGGTCTGCGAGAAGTGGCCGGGACGCACCCGGGCGCCGAGCCGGACCATGCCGTCGTGGGCCACCGGGGCCAGCGTCGCGCCGGCGATCGGGCCGGCCGCCGGGTCCGGGTCGGTGCCGCCCCGGGCCAGCAACCGCAGGAAGTGCGACTTGCCGGTGCCGTTGGCGCCGAGCACCGCGACCCGGTCGCCGTACCAGATCTCCAGGTCAAACGGGTAGGTCAGCCCGTCAAGCTCCAGCTGCTCGCAGATCACCGCCCGTTTGCCGGTGCGGCCGCCGGACAGCCGCATCCGCAGCGACTGGTCCTTCGGTGGCAGCGGCGGCGGGCCGGCCTCCTCGAACTTGCGCAGCCGGGTCTGCGCGGCCTGGTACCGCGAGGCCAACCCGTCGTTGTACGCCGCCTTCTGCTTGTACATCAGCATCAGCTCGCGCAGCTTCTCGTGCTCCTCGTCCCACCGGCGACGCTGCTCCTCCAGCCGGGCGTGCCGGGCGACCCGCGCGGAGTGCCAGCTGGCGAAGCCGCCCGGATGGGTCCACGCGGAGCCGCCTTCGACGGCGACCACCCGGTCGGCGGTCTGGGCCAGCAGCTCCCGGTCATGCGAGACGTAGAGCACCGACTTGGTCGACTCGCGCAGCCGCTGCTCCAGCCACCGTTTCCCGGGTACGTCGAGGAAGTTGTCCGGCTCGTCGAGCAGCAGCACCTCGTCGGTGCCACGCAGCAGCAACTCCAACGCGAACCGTTTCTGCTGTCCACCGGAGAGTGTCCGGACGGGACGGTCATGGACCCGTTCCCACGGCAGGTCGAGCACGGCGGTGGCCACCGTGTCGAAGACGACCTCGGCCTCGTAGCCGCCGGCTTCGCCCCAGGCGGCGAGGGCGTTGGCGTACCCGATCTGGGTTTTCTCGGCGGCGGCCGGGGTCGCGCCGGCGGCCTCCGCGGCATGCACGGCCCGTTCGGCGGCGGCGAGCCGTTCTCCTGCGGCCCGCAGCGGCGGCGGGGCGAGCGACAGTGCCAGGTCGGCGAGGGTACGGTCGTCGCCGATCATGCCGATGAACTGCCGCATCACGCCGAGCCCGCCGGCGCGGGCGACTGCTCCGGTGGCCACCGGCAGGTCACCGGCGACCATCCGCAGCAGCGTCGTCTTGCCGGCGCCGTTCGGACCGACCAGTGCCACCTTCGCACCCTCACCGACCCGGAACGACACGTCGGCAAAGAGCTCCCGACCATCCGGCAGGGTGTGCCCCACCGCGGCCACGTCCACGTATCCCACCCAGGCATGGTGCCTGATCGGGCCTGTCGTCGGCAGCTGAGATTCGCGCCGCCGGCTGGGCGTCCGGCACTGGCTCTGGCTTACCTGGCCTACCGGTCAGTCGGCGTGGTGGGTGACCCGCAGCACCCGGTAGCCCTTCTGGCTGGCGTGCCGATCCACCTGCCAGCCCTGCTCCCGCAGCCACTGCTGCACCGAGTCGCCGCCCAGGTAGCGGGCGATGACCAGCCAGCCGACGCCGCCCGGGGCGAGGCGGGGCAGCCAGCGGGCGAGCAGGGCGTGCAGTTCCGCCTTGCCGACCCTGATCGGCGGGTTGGACCACAGCTGGGTGAAGGTGAGCTCCGGCGGCACGCAATCCGGATCAGCAACCCGGACCCGGTCGGCGACGCCGAGCCGGTCGGCGTTGAGCAGGGTGAGCTCGCGGGCGCGGGCGTTGACGTCCACCGCGTAGACCGTTGCGGCCGGTGCCTGGTCGGCCAGCACGCAGGTGATCGGGCCGTACCCGCAGCCGAGGTCGAGGAAGGGACCGGGGTCGGTCGGCGCGGGCAGGTCGGCCTTGCGCAGCAGTACGGCGGTGCCCGGGTCGAGCCGGCCGGCGGAGAACACCCCGGCGGCGGCGGTCAGCGGGTAGTCGCGCCCGGCCACCGTGAACTCGATCTCCGACCGTACGTCCGCGGTGCCGGGTTGCGGGCTGAAGTAGTGGTCGCCGGTCACCGGGGCATTGTCGCCCAACCTGGGTACGGCGTTGACGGCGGTCACCACGATCGATAGGGCTTATGCCCGATCTTCAATTGATGCAAGTCTTGACCGGCAGCTCTCCCCCCAATCCGTCCGTTACTCTGTGCGATATGACGTACGGGTACGAATCCGGCGCGGACCGCCGGCCGATTCGACCCGATCAATCGGCTCGGCCGCCGGGGTCCGCCGGTGTACCGCCGACGCCACCGCGCCCCCGGCCCCAGCCGACACCCCGAGCACACCCCGGTGGACAGCCGTCACCGCGACCGCGCCCCGGGGCCCAGCCGCCGCCGGGAGCACACCCCCGCGCCCAGCCCCAACCGCATCCCCGCGCTCAGCCCCAACCGCATCCGGGGCTGCCGAGTCGGCCGCCGCCTGCCGCACCGCCGCCGGGTGCCGGGCCGGCGCACTACGCCGTACCGCGCGGCACCGGGCCGGCGCGCTACGCCGTACCGCCGCCGGGCGTCGCGCCGCCGCAGCGCGGTGCCGGCCCGGCACACTACGCTGTGCCACCGCCGCAGGCATTCCGGCCCCCGCCGGCATTCCCGCCGCCGGCCGCACCGAGCCCGGCGGGCGGCGCGCCGCCCGCCGGCGGACCTACCGCGCCCGGATCGCCTCGGAGTCCCAGGACACGTCGTCAGGCCGGACGTCGGCGGCCGGGCACCGCCCCGCCGCCGGGCAGGACCCCCCGACCGCGTCGACCCCCGACCGACGGTCCCACTGAACCTCACGGCCGGCGACCGACCGGGCCGGCCACGGCAGTGTGGTCGTCGACAAAGCTGTGGCAGGTCGTGATCAGCGGCGTCGCCGTCCTGCTGATGCTCGGCGTCTGCGGGCTGAGCTCGTACTTCATCGTCGTGGACGAACGTAACGGGCGGGCGGCGGCGGGTGCACCGGCGGCGGCACCGACCGTGGTCCCCCGGGACATCAGCTCCCGGGAGGCCGACCCGCAGCCGCTCACCGTTGAGGAGGTCTTCCCGACCGGTGACATCGTGATCGACCCGGCCGAGCCGCCGTACCGGCTGCTGAAGACCCAGATCGAGGAGCGCTGCCGGGCGGCGGTCGCCGGCGACATCGGCACCCTGCTCGACGAGCTCGGCTGCAACCAGGTGGTCCGCGGCACGCTACGGTCACCGACCGGCGAGTACCTGATCACCACCGGGGTGTTCAATCTGGCCGACGCCTCCGGCGCGGAATGGGCACACACCCGGATCAAGCCGATGGTCGACGAGGAGAAGGGCCGCTTTCAGGGCATGATCGCCGACGAGGGGACCGAGGCGATCGCGCTCTCCTCCGCCCAGGTCGGCTGGCACTCGCTCGGCCACTTCCTGATGTACTGCGTGATCGCCCGCGCCGACAGCGAACCGGTGCCCGCCGACGACCCGTACGCCCGGCAGATCCTCTTCGACATGCTGCAACTGCACCTGCAGGCGAACGTGCTGGAGAAGCGGGCAGTGCAACCGGCAGCACCGGACGAGCCGGCCGAGTCCGACGGCGATCCCGCAGCGGCCGACGGCGAGTCGGCACCGGATGCAGCCGACGCCGGGGCCGACGCGGCAGCAGCTCGGTGACCGGCCGTCAGTCGGCAGCCGGTAGCCGCAGCCGGCGGGTGACGCTGGCGCGGGCCGCGTAACCTGCCGGGTCGGTGGGGTAGCCGACCTCGACCAGGGTGAGTCCGTGCGGCGGGGCGACGGTGACCTCACTGGACCGTTCCCGCCGGGTCAGCAGGCTGCCCGGCCAGTCGACCGGCCGGCGGCCGTCACCGACGAACAGCATCGCCCCGACCAGGCTACGCACCATCGCCTGGCAGAACGCGTCCGCCTGTACGGTGCCGATCAGTGTCCCGTCCGCGTCCCGGTGCCAGTCCAGCCGGGTGATCTGCCGGATCGTGGTGGCGTGCTCCTTGCGCCGGCAGTACGCGGCGAAGTCGTGCTCGCCGACCAGCTCGGCGGCGGCGGCGTTCAGCGCGGCCAGGTCGAGCGGACGGGGCCAGGCGAGGGTGTCGTGCCGGCGCAGCGGCTCCGCACCGTACGGGGCGTCGGTGACCCGGTAGGCGTACCGCCGGTAGGTGGCCGCGAACCGGGCCTCGAAGTCGGCCGGCACCTCGGTGACCGCCCGCACCCGGACGTCGCGGGGCAGCGTACCGGCGAACCGGCGCAGCAGCGTCGCGGACCGTTCGCTCCACACCTCGGCCGGCACGTCGAGGTGGCACACCTGGCCGGTGGCGTGCACCCCCGCGTCGGTACGCCCGGCCACGGTCAGCCCAAGTGCGACGCCTGGCCCGAACGCCCGGTCCAGGGCCTCGGTCAGCACCCCGGCGACGGTCCGCCGCTGCGGCTGCACCGCCCAGCCGGAGAAGTCGGTGCCGTCGTACGCGACATCGAGCCGCAGCCGGACGTACCCCTGCCGCACCTGATCCTCCTGTGTCGGATGGTTGCCGGAAAGGTCGCGTGGTTGCCGGAAAGACGGTGGGACCCGACGCCGCTGTCGCAGCGCCGGGTCCCACCGGATGTGGTCGTCACCGACCAGGCCGTGTCGCCCTAATCGGCGGCTCAGGCCTTGTTGTCGCCTTCGCCGGCCGGGGCGGCCTGGGTGGCAGCGGTGTCGGTGTCACCGGAGGCCGACACCGGCGGCTCGGCGTCCTGGTCGGCCGCGGTGTCCGCGTCGGTACGCGCGGCCGGTGCCTCGTCGGCACCGGCGAGCGCCTCGACCTTGTCCTGCTGGGCGGCCGCCCGACGGTCGGCCTTGGCCGGCGCCGGGGTGGTCACCACCAGCTCCTCGACCAGCTCGATGATCGCCATCGGGGCGTTGTCGCCCTTACGCGGTCCGGTCTTCACGATCCGGGTGTAGCCACCCGGACGGTTGGCGAACCGGGGCGCGATCTGGTCGAACAGCTCGAAGACCACGTCCTTGTCCCGCACGACGGTCAGCACCCGACGGCGCGAGTGCAGGTCGCCCCGCTTGGCCTTGGTGATCAGCTGCTCCGCGAGGGGACGCAGCCGCTTCGCCTTGGTCTCGGTGGTCTTGATCTTGCCGTACCGGAACAGCGAGGTGGCCAGGTTGGCCAGCATCATCCGCTCGTGCGCGGGGCTGCCGCCGAGGCGGGGGCCCTTGGTGGGCGTGGGCATGGTTGGTGCTCCTCAGTGGTGGCGGCAGCCGGCGTTACAGCTGCTCGGTCTCGCGGTAGTCGTCGGTGTCGTAGTCGGCTTCGCTGAAGGAGTCCACGACGTGTGCCGGGTCGAAGTTGGGCGCCGAATCCTTCAGACCCAGCCCCATCCCGGCGAGCTTCATCTTGACCTCGTCGATCGACTTCTGACCGAAATTCCTTATATCGAGGAGGTCCGCTTCGGTCCGCCCGATCAGCTCGCCGACGCTGTTGATGCCCTCGCGCTTGAGGCAGTTGTACGACCGTACGGTCAGGTCCAGCTCCTCGATCGGCAGCGCCAGGTCAGCGGCCAGCTGGGCGTCCTGCGGCGACGGCCCGATGTCGATGCCCTCCGCGGTCTCGTCCAGCTCGCGGGCCAGGCCGAACAGCTCGACCAGGGTGGAGCCGGCCGAGGCCAGCGCGGTACGCGGCCCGATCGACGCCTTGGTCTCGACGTCGATGATCAGCCGGTCGAAGTCGGTCCGCTGCTCGACCCGGGTCGCCTCCACCCGGTAGGTGACCTTGAGCACCGGCGAGTAGATCGAGTCGACCGGGATCCGGCCGATCTCGGCACCGGCCTGCTTGTTCTGCGCGGCGGTGACGTACCCGCGACCCCGCTCGACGGTGAGCTCCATGTCGAGGCGGCCCTTGCCGTTGAGGGTGGCCAACTTGAGGTCCGGGTTGTGCACCGAGACCCCGGCCGGCGGCTGGATGTCTCCGGCGGTCACGTCACCGGGGCCCTGCTTGCGCAGGTACATGCTGACCGGCTCGTCGTGCTCGGAGCTGACGCACAGCTCCTTGACGTTCATGACCAGCTCGACCACGTCCTCCTTGACGCCGGGGATCGTGGTGAACTCGTGCAGCACGCCGTCGATCTTGATGCTGGTGACCGCCGCGCCCGGAATGGAGCTGAGCAGGGTACGCCGCAGCGAGTTGCCGAGCGTGTAGCCGAAACCCGGCTCCAACGGCTCGATGGTGAACAGGGACCTCGTGTCGCTGATCGACTCCTCGGACAGAGTCGGCCGCTGGCTGATGAGCACGTACTTCTCCTTGGGTCGGGGCGACCGCTATATGACGCCCGTCGGTCGTGCGCCCGTCGACGGGGGCCGGGCCGGTGCCGTACGTCGGTGACGCCGGTCGACCGCGACCCCCCGTCGACGGGGTGGCTCACTTCGAGTAGAGCTCGACGATCAGCTGCTCCTGAACCTGCGTGTCGATCGTCTGACGCGCCGGCATGGAGTGCACGAGGATCTTCATCTGGCTGGGGATCGCCTCCAGCCAGGCCGGGACGGTCTTGGAACCGGCTTCGCCCTGGGCGACCAGGAACGGGGTCAGCTCCTTCGACTTCGTCCGCACCTCGACGATGTCGTGCTCCTTGACGCGGAACGAGGGGATGTCGACCTTCTTGCCGTTGACCATGAAGTGCCCGTGCTTGACCAGCTGGCGCGCCATGTCCCGGGACTTGGCGTAGCCAGCCCGGTACACGACGTTGTCAATCCGGGACTCCAGGATCTGCAGCAGCACCTCACCGGTCTTCGCCTGCTTGGCCACTGCTTCCTCGTAGTAGCCGCGGAACTGCTTCTCCAGCACGCCGTACACCCGGCGGGCCTTCTGCTTCTCCCGCAGCTGGAGGAGGTACTCGGTCTCCTTGGTCCGACCACGGCCGTGCTGGCCGGGCGGGAAGGGCCGGGATTCGAACGGGCACTTCGGCCCATCGCACTTGCTGCCCTTGAGGAACAGCTTCATCTTCTCCCGCCGGCAACGGCGGCAGTCAGCACCCGTGTAACGAGCCATCTCTTCCTAACCTCTCAGACCCGGCGACGCTTCGGCGGACGGCACCCGTTGTGCGGCTGCGGCGTGACATCGGAGATCTGCCCGACCTCCAGGCCGACGGCCTGCAACGAACGGATGGCGGTCTCCCGGCCGGAGCCGGGGCCCTTGACGAAGACGTCGACCTTGCGCATGCCGTGCTCCATCGCCCGCCGGGCGGCGGCCTCGGCGGCCAGCTGTGCGGCGAACGGCGTCGACTTGCGGGAGCCCTTGAAACCGACCTGGCCGGCGGAGGCCCAGGAGATCACCGCACCGGTCGGGTCGGTGATCGAGACGATGGTGTTGTTGAAGGTGCTCTTGATGTGCGCCTGCCCGTGGGCGACGTTCTTGCGTTCCTTGCGCCGGACCTTCTTGACAGCGGCTCCAGCGCGAGCCTTCGGTGGCATAAGTTTTCTGCGCTCCTATTGAACGATCGAGGTATCCGGGCGAGCCCGGCGTCGGCCAGGACTACTTCTTGCCCGGCTTCTTCTTGCCGGCGACGGTCCGCTTCGGGCCCTTGCGGGTCCGGGCGTTGGTCCGGGTGCGCTGGCCGTGCACGGGCAACCCGCGGCGGTGCCGGATGCCCTCGTAGCAGCCGATCTCCACCTTGCGGCGGATGTCTGCGGCAACCTCCCGACGCAGATCACCCTCGACCTTGAAGCTGGCCTCGATGTGATCCCGGAGCTGGACCAGCTCCTCGTCGGTGAGGTCCCGGACCCGCTTGTTCGGGTCGATGCCAGTCGCGGCAAGCGTGGCGATCGAACGGGTCCGGCCGATCCCGAAGATGTAGGTGAGCGCGATCTCCATCCGCTTCTCGCGGGGCAGATCCACGCCGACTAGACGTGCCATGTGCGGGCGTACTCCTCAAGTGGTGTGCACGGAGGTCTGAGCCCGCCCCACCCCGGCTGCCCTCGCCGACCACCCACCTGGGTGGGCCGGCATGCCGGGCCCCGGCCTCCGACCGGGGGTTGCGCCGCGGACACGGCGACCTGGTCACCGGGTGCTCGCGGCTGGAACGAGCATGTGCTGTTGTGCGATCGGCCGCCTGAACCGCCCCGTCGCCGGCCCGGCTCCTGCCGGTCGGCTCGGGGTCAGCCCTGGCGCTGCTTGTGCCGGGGGTCGGTGCAGATGACCATCACCCGGCCGTGCCGGCGGATCACCCGGCACTTGTTGCAGATCCTCTTGACGCTCGGCTTGACCTTCACGGTGTGCCTTACTTCCGTTGACGCCCGACCGCATACACGGTGCGGGCTTGAGGACGGACACGGGACGCCCCGGCCGCCGTCAGGCGGTTACTTGTAGCGATAGACGATGCGCCCTCGGGTGAGGTCGTACGGCGAAAGCTCGACGACGACCCGGTCCTCGGGCAGGATGCGGATGTAGTGCTGCCGCATCTTGCCGCTGATGTGAGCCAGTACCTTGTGGCCGTTGGCGAGCTCTACCCGGAACATGGCGTTCGGTAGTGGCTCGATCACTCGACCTTCGATCTCGATGGCCCCGTCTTTTTTCGGCATGTCCTCCGCTGTCCTGACGTCGGTTGCTCGGGATCGGCTCACAACACCATTCGCGGACGGACCCGTCCGGCCTGCCGACCGTACCGATTCGACCGCGCCAGCCGCGGCTCCAGACGTCTGACGACGGGCTCGACCCGGGTTACGGAAACCCAGGCGACACCCGATCAGACACGGCCTGCCGAAGCGCAGAGCAGGCACGCTGGAGTGGACGCTGTGCGCCGATCTATCAGTGTACGCGGGTTGTCACGCGGACAGCAAACCGCGCGCTGCCGCAGGTCAGCATACCCGACAAAGCAGCAGGAGCAGGGAGTTTACCGGCGACCCGCCGGGCGTCAGTCAGGCCTTCGGCCGCCGGCCGACCGCATGGCGTCCGCTGTGCGGCCCGGTGGCTACCCCTGGCCCGGGGCCGGACCGTCGGCCCCGCCGGACTCATGCTCGAGCCGCTTGCGTTCCGCCTTCTCCTGCTTCGCCAGGTGCCGCCGGGCCTGCTTGGCCGCCCACTGTTGCGGCTCGCCCTTGATCAGACCCAGCACGGTGGTCACCAGCAGCACCGCGCCCCACGGGCCGGCCACCCAGCCGGGCCAGAAGTACAGCAGGTCCTGACTCATGACGCAGGTCACCGCCCAGATCGCGATGGTGATCCCGACCGCCGTGCCGTACCCGTCCCACTCGTTGACCAGCCACCGACGGGTCGCAGCGGGGTAGCGTCCGTCCGGGCCGGGAGTCAACTCGGCGGGCAACCCGTCGGTGACGACCGGGGCCAACTGCGAGCGTCCGGCGGCGGTCACCGGCGGCAAATCGTCGAGCAGGCCGTCCAGATCGCCGTATGTCTTCGCCGCGTAGGCCCGCTGCAGCCGCTCGTCGAACTCGGCAAGATCCAGTCGACCCTCGCTCAGCGCGTTACGCAACCGCTCGGCCACTGCTTCCCGGTCGGCGTCGGCCGCCCGCATCCCGTCCCGCCGATCCATGGCTACCAGCTTGACACCCCGGTGCCAGCCCGACCAGACCGGCACCGGACCTGACCAGAGAGCGGCCGGAGCCGGGGCAGGCCCCGGGTCAGCGTCGGGAATCGGCCGGCTGACGGGCGGTCACCAGATCGCCGAGCCGGGAACGGCCGCCGTCCGGCGCGGTCAGCACCCAGACGCCGTCCGGCAGCAGCGCCATCGAATGTTCGACGTGCACCG